>CAWUSA010000013.1:0-8084 GCA_963925545.1 uncultured Flavobacteriales bacterium
GCCTCAGCAGCTGATGGGCTCCAACGACCCAGGGCGTAGCGATCAAAGACAGGAACCTGGCTGGGGTCCAAAGCTTGTAAATCGGATGCGCTGAAGCCTTGCATCTGTGATCGCCATTGCCAGTCCAGACTCAAGCCAATCATTGAGCCAGCGATGATAGGTCCATCAATGGATCGGGACAAATGGTAAGTGGCTTGTGCATGCAACGATCCCGTCACCAATGTCGCAGCAAGGGCTAAAGATTTCCAGGAAATACGTGATTGAGACATCTCAGCAAGTTAAGCCAGATGGTTTATTGCTTGATAAGCTTATGCTGAGAGCGTTGACCTCCTACATCCAAGGTCAGTACATGCATGCCTGACGGCAATGCCTGCATGTCAACCTGGTAAGCATTCGGACTCTGTGCAGCATCCCAGGCTTTGTCCAGCAACAAGCGGCCTTGCAGGTCCCTGACTTGCAAGTAAACTGTCACAGGGCTTGGCATGGCCCATGAGACATCCACAAAACGTTCGCTAGGCACAGGTTGCAGCTGGACCGCAATCGATGGAAGGCTCCACTCCTGGTTGCCTAAAGTGATGGTGGGCTGCTGCAATTTGTTGTCAGTGTACACCCTGTATTCACCTGGCGCTAGAGATAATGTCATGTAAGGGTCACTCACGCTCAGGGTGTCACCACTGAAGTAATCGTACCAATCCCCCGTGTGAGCAAAATTTGGAACCATGCTTTTGATGCTGTTGTCAAAGTTGCCAATCACGATTGCCTTCATGGTGGGGTGCAACAGATTGATGCGCTTGGTTGAGCCACCAAAACTGTAGGTGAAGTCAGTGGTGGTGAAAACCGGATGGCTTCGTCTGAGGTTGATCAAGGCTGCAGTCACGTCGTAGAGTCGCTTGCGCTCCAAAACGTTTTGGTAGCCCCACAAAATGGTCTTGTTACACACCCGGCAAGGGTCATTGATAGACTTATCGTAGCCTAGCTCGCTAAACATGTACAGCATTTTTGGTCCAGGAACCAAATAGGTGAAGGCTGATGTGAGCTCTGCCCGGCGAAGTCCTACATTGAGGTTTCGGACATTGTGGCTGCTGCTTCCATTGTTGCCATAGGTGAGCACATCGTACATCAATCGTTCCTCATCATGGGACTCCATGTAGGTGATCAAATGGGGCTGTGTCCAGCCGCGGTTTTTGTAAACCCCAAAGCTGAAATTGGATCCATTCACCCAGCCCATGGCTGCATCTCGGTAGTTGTAGGTGGCATTGCCCCAGAGCATGAAACCGTAGTTGGACAGCAACTTCTCCTCTGCATTGTCAGCCCAGTGTTCCAGAATGATGTAGGCATTGGGGTGACTCGCCCACACGGTATCTGCCATGCGCTTAATCAAGTTTTGCCTTGTGACATCCCATCCCCCTGAAGCATTGCCAAATCCCTTGGTGAAATCATAGCGAACGCCATCAATTTTGAAGGCATCAAACCAATGAAGGTTGACCCGGTCAACAAAATCCTTGGTGGCCTGAGACAGGTGGTCAAAGTCACTGCCCCAGCAATAAGGCGGATGGGGACAGGTAGCATTGAACCAAGGGTTGTCAGCTGCAGGTTGGTTTTGTGCCGCATCCCAATACATCTGAACCAACGGGCTTTGGCCAAAGGCATGATTGAATACAAAATCCATGATGACCGCGATGCCTCTGCTGTGGCATGAATCGATGAACTCCCTGTACATGTCAGGCGTTCCGTAGTATTTATCCAATGCCATGTGAAAGGACGGGTTGTAACCCCATGACTCATTGTTTTCAAATTCACTGTTTGGCATCAACTCAATAGCGTTAATCCCCAACCGCTGCAAGTAGTCCAAGGTGTCCATCACCGTGGCGTAGTTGCGGGCATGAACAAAGTCTCGAATCAGCATTTCATAAATGACCAAATCCTTTTTCAATGGGGCCTGAAAGCTGGTGTTTTTCCACACATAATCGGATTTACCTGGGTGGATCAATGAGGTGAATCCCGCTGCATTGCTGTGGTAGGGATGCGGATTAGGGTAGCTGGCTGCTGAGATGCCACCGTCATTGTTGGGGTCTTGTATCAGCTCTGAATACGGGTCGGCCAATTTCAATGCCCCATCAATCCAATACTGGTACGCATAGCGGGTGTCAGCTTGCAAATCAAGGCTTAGCCAGAACTTGTCACCATTGACTGATCGCTTCATATAATAATTGCTATCAGGCATGAAGTTGTTGAAGTCGCCTAGAACGTAAATAAATTGCTTGCCCGGCGCATGCAGCTGCAGAATCACCGTGCTATCGTTGATTTCATTGGCCCCATCCTTCAGTCCAGCAGGCGGATTTTGTACCGAAACCGGTGCATTGGTCAAATAGTAAGCTGTGTCACGCGCAACGGATGACCCATCTTCAGCCTCCAGCACGAGCATGTGCTGTCCCACTGAACTCACAGGCAAGTCAAACTGCATCAACTTGGTGGCGCTGTCACTGGCAACCAATACGCCATTGTCATAGACTGAAAGGATGGATGATGCATTCGAAGCCACCCGAACAGAGAGCGTGTCATTCAATGCGACAATCTGAAAGTCATAGGGCTTGAAAAAAGCCGTCAACAAGCCTGCATTCACCGGATAAATCGGGTAATAGATGTCTGAACCGTCTGCGCTTCGACCGACAGTGTTCCCTGCTGCATCGCGAAAGACAAAGGCCAAGTTTAACACCGTCTGAACACTGGTATTGAAGCTGTGAAAGGTGGGCAAATGGTAGCTGATGGCGTGCAAGTCATTGCCCATCGATGTCATCAAAACATTGGGGTCTGCAGTTCCCCAATTGCCTTGCACAAATTTCCAATCTGTCGGGCTTGAACTGTTGGTGGTGATGAGTCCTGCATGCGCATAGACCGGACTGACTGATTGCAAGGCGCCATTGCCTTCGTTGGCATTGTAGACAATGGTGACCGTATCGTTCTGTGTAGGGAATGCCGGATCAATCGTCAGAATTTGGCCTTGAAGCACGACGCTTCCAAACAAGACAGCAGATAATAAAAGGTGTTTTAACATGGCTTAAATATACTTAGTGTACGATATACAGTTTCATAGCCTTATGCCAAATTTACATCGGTTTATCTTCGCAGCATGAAACCTACCCTCCTTGCTATCATTCTAGCATCCATCTCACTACCTGCCCTTCACGCGCAAGTCACCATGGAATTCGGCTATTTCCACACCTTTCACTTGCAACCACCTGCTGAGTTGCATGATTGGATTGAGGTTCCCAGCAGCTGGCAATCCGGCACACAGTTCCCTGGTGATTCCGAACATTCGCACAGATTCAGAGACACCACCTGGCTTTACCATTTCAATTCAAGTCACCCCCTTATCAACGTGCAGGTGCCTCTTTGGCAAGGAGATAAGGCAAAATGGGTATTGCATGAAGCCATGATGATCAATTCATGGGGAGAGCTCTCATTCATGTTCGGTGGTGAGTGGTCCTACAAGCACAATGACCGACTTGAATCTGCCATACAACTTGGATTCCTCACTGGCTATGGCATGCTCAATGAGCTTGAAGGTGCTTCGATTAAGCCCATCATGGGAGGTGATGTGATTTTTGGCCCCAACTACACCCTCACCTATACCTTGGGTGATCACTGGCGCACACGCCTGTATTTGAACCATGCCCTCTTAGGGCTTGGTCTGCATTATCAAATCACATTGCCTGGGGCTTAAGCAACCACCCGTTCACAAGCTCAGCCCATAGGCCAGGCTCATCACGGGGGACCATTGCTTGTTGTAGAGGTCCAGGTATTGATCCCAACCAAAGGATAACTGACCATGCATGGCATCATCGGCCATGGCTTTCTCCCAGCGGAAACTGCATTTGAGCCATTGGTTTTCAGGCATCACAGGAAGTGAAATGAGGTCCATGTATTGGTAGATACCTTGTCCATTAACTGACAAGAATTGTTGCCCCTGCCAGTGGGCCAACCCCCAACGCAGATGACTCCCTGCATTCAGGTGTTTCTTTTGCGAGAGCGAGAGCCACTGACCTTTGCCTTGAGCCACTTGGGAGAATCGCTGATCTGGGTCAGCATAGAAGAGTTGAAGCCATTCAATCCGACTTTGCACGCTGCCTTCATGCATGAGATGCAAACCGATGGCACCATCGAATCGATTGCCTGTGGGCTGGGGAGGCGCATTGTCAATTTGGCCACCCACATGATGAAACTGAATTTGCACGCTAGGGCCAACAGCCACATTTGGAATCACCTCAAAGCTAGGGTTAGTCACCATTCCCATCGTGAAAGCCTCCTTGAATGGGCTCTCTTTTTCGATGGCCCTATCCCATGACCACCACAGGTCCATATTGTTTCCTTGCAGTTGCAGTCCGTATTCTGCGGGTCGCCTCAACCACAAATCCGGGTTGTACAAGGGCTCAACCAGCCCATGACCCGGGTTGTTCAATGTCCCAAATCGCCATGACCAATCGCCTTTTTCGCCAATCTGCTGTACTGCAGCTAGGTGAGGAAGGACATGACTGTCTCCACCAAACACATGATGCACCAAAAGGCCAACTTCCATGCGCAGAGCATCCCCCTGTTGCCACAGCAAACGACTCATGGCTCCCATGGTAGTTCGGCCCGGCTGCTGGTAGTGAAAAAATTCTGTATTGCGCAAGAATGGCAAGACTGACAGGCTCCATGATTGAGCACTGTCAATGCCTCTCACATCCTGCATGTAGGCGACGGCTAAAGGCTTGTTGCTGAAGTCTTGACCCTGCACCATTGATCCAAGCAGGCATAAGGTGAAACAAAGACTCCATCGACGCATGCGACGAAGATACAGCTTAGCTCAACCTAGAAATAGGTGTTGCGTTCACTTCAAAAATTCTATGGATTTTCTGACTGGCAACATCATTGCTATTCGATGATAGATCTCTCATAGCATCCAATCTAAGGATGAGGGTATGCCTGTATTATATTTGGTCAACCAGCTAAGCAGTTAGAGATGGAAATAGAGGAACAGGTTATAAATATACAAGGCGTTGATGTGACCCTATTTCGCAGCCAGCGTGCAAAGCGTTTAAACATTACGATTAAACCTTTTACGGGTGTTCGTGTATCTGTCCCCCATTCAGTGAGCTTTAAAAAAGCAAAAAAAGCAACGGAACAACGCATCAGTTGGATCAAGTCTCATCTATCTAAGATGCAAAAAGCGGAAGGCTTATTTACCGTTTTCAATCTTGACACGGAGTTCCAAACCCGGGCACATCACTTAGAGATTAAGGTTTCAAGCACAGATAACCTGAGGAGTGTTGTTAGAGATAACAAAATAGCCATCACCATACCTCACGCTAATCAAATAGCGGATGCAACGGTTCAAAATACCATTCGAAAAGCTATTGAACATGCCTGGCGTAAAGAAGCCAAAGATCATCTTCCTTTTAGGGTGGAAGCCTTGGCAGCAAAACACAATTTTACTTATAAAAATGTAGCCATTAAGAATGCAAAAACACGATGGGGCAGTTGTTCGTTTAACAACAACATCAATCTAAGTCTCCACCTCATGCGATTGCCCGACCACCTTGTGGACTATGTCATTCTTCACGAATTGGTTCACACAAAGATTAAAAACCACAGCAGCGATTTCTGGCAGCTCTTGGACATGGTTTCTGGAGATGCTAAGAAGCTAGACCGAGAGGTTAAAGAGTATAGCATATCGATCTATTGATAACGAAAAGTATCGTTGAGCTAAAGAAGGGGTTTAGAGGTTTAGCAGTTGAATCCTCGTTTATTACATTTATGAATATAAAAATATTTTAAAATGAAAATAGTTACGATTACTTTTTTAGCGCTTCTTATTGTAGCATGCGACGGCCCTAATAAACAAAACACAGAAAAGCCTTCTACTTATTTAGACTATTCAGATAAGGCGGATAAATGGTCAGGGGGCTCTCAGCTTATCCCCGTGAAGACACCTATAGGCATCTTTAATGTTTGGACAAAACGAGTGGGGAACAATCCTACAACTAAAGTCTTACTGCTGCACGGAGGCCCTGGCGCTACCCACGAATACTTTGAAGCGGCAGATTCTTATTTCCCAAATGCTGAGGTGGAATACTACTACTACGATCAACTGGGTTCTGGAAATAGCGACAACCCAGACGACCCATCTCTATGGGAAACGGAACGATTTGTTGAAGAAGTTGAACAGGTACGAATAGCGCTGGGCTTAGACTCAAGCAATTTCATTTTGTTGGGTCATTCTTGGGGAGGTATTCTAGCTACAGAATATGCACTTAAGTACCAAGAAAATCTGAAAGGATTGATTATTTCTAATATGGTGGCTTCTATACCAGAGTACATGAAATATGCAGAGGAGGTATTAGGCCCACAAATGCCAGCAGAAGTCCTTGCAGAGATTAAAACATTAGAAATGGCCGGCGAATACACTTCAGACCGCTACCTCTCTTTGATAGAACAGCATTACTACCCAGAACACGTACTGCGTCGTCCTCTAAACGAATGGCCAGAACCCGTGAATCGCAGTTTCGCTAAAATGAATTATCCTCTGTACTTGAAAATGCAGGGGCCTAGTGAGTTTGGTGTAGTAGGAGACGCAACACTAAAGGATTGGGATAGAACGGGAGATTTACACCTGATATCAGTTCCAACACTAAGCATAGGCGCTCAATACGACACAATGGACCCAGAAGGCATGAGAAGAATTGCCGATTCTGTTCAAAACGGTACATTTTTATATTGCTCAGAAGGAGGGCATATGACGATGTATGATGATGCTGATCGCTATTTCAACGGAATTATTGATTTCTTGGGTAATTTGTGATATGAAAGCAGAGGATTTGCCTAGTCTTTAGTTTAATCGCTTTAAAAAATATTACTTTTGGCAAAATAAAAAAATCAAATGAGAAAATTATTAGCTGTAGTAATAGTCTTAGCAGCAATGTTTACGGGCTGTAAGAAGATCACTCCAAATTACACAATGGAAGGTAAATGGACATATCCAGGGAATAGCCTGAACACAATGTATATCTACGAAAACGGTATACGTTATACTTATTATTGTACGAGTGGTAATTGTGATTCTCTATATCATACTTTTCAAGCGGGTGACACAAACGCCTTACCAGGAACTAACAATTACACATTTGTTAATGATACACTAACCGTTGATTTGAATTTTGGAAACGAATTAGTTACTCCAATTACATTTGAATGTGATGGTGCTAAAGCAATCTTTATAACACCTGATTATAGTCTAGTTAAATTATCTTCTGGTTGTAATTAACATTGAACCGTCTATATGATTAAGTGATTAAAACTACTTGACGCATAAAACAAAGAGCCTCTTCTTCGGAAGGGGCTTTTTTATGAGGTCAAGTGTCGCTGGAGGAGCGATATGCCAGTTCTACGAGAAAACAGCCTCTCTAACGACACTTCAGCAAGTAATGGGACATAGTCTCCTTGACTTACCTATTTAAGGGGATTAGAAAAGTCTGGATTAATTCCCCTTTTCATTAAGTATTTTCTCTTTTTCCTTTTGAAACTCCTCTTCAGAGAGTATGCCTGCTTTTCTCAATTCGCCTAATTTTAATAGCCTGTCATATTTCGCATCAACTTTAGTAGCATTGTTTTTCTTAGCAATGATTTGCGTTGATGTTGTTGAGCCATTTGCACTAGCTGATTTTATTGTTGTTGTAGAGTTAACGTTATTAAGCTCTGCAATTTCAACACTTTCATTTACTAGACGAAATGTTAAATCAACTTGTGGCCATATGCCAAAACCTTGTTTAACTTCATTAACAGAGATAACTTCAAGTTCTTTGTTCCTGTTTTTAGCATAGATATCAGCGCTCTTAAAGACCTTTCGCCTTATGTTACCTAAAGGAACATAGCCACTTCTGCCATTACCTGACAATGTGTAAACACCGTCACCCATTGGCATAGCCAATCCCATTTTGACACCACAACCGGATACCGTAAACAGTACAATTAACGCAAATAATATTTTCTTCATAATACAGGTTGTTATATTCTTAAAGTATTGGCTTATTTGAAGTAAAGTTACA
>CAWUSA010000014.1:0-111425 GCA_963925545.1 uncultured Flavobacteriales bacterium
CACAGCACAATGGGTGGATCATTGTCCCATTGCGGGCTGTTGTTGCACGTGCTGTCATTGGGGGGGATAGTCGTAGTGAAAGTTGATCCCTTGGTGCCAGGCGCATAGATGTTGGTGATGGTGTTGTTTCTGCAACAACGCTGAAAGGATATGGTGTAACCGCCGGCAATAGGTGGCAAGTTGATGCTAGTGATGTATTGCGCGAATTCTGTGCAAAGATTTGGTGGCGCAGTAAGGCAAGGATTGCCGGTGTTGGGCTGAATGTTTTGCTTGGGGCCACGTTGCACTTGCAAATTACTGATGAGCGCTCCGGTGAGGGTGTTGAAAACGCCAATTGATGCTACAGCATCCAGCTGAGCGCCTTGAGAATTGCAGTCCCTGTAGACTGTCAAGGCGATGCTGTAGTTGTTGCTTCCCGTACAGACGTAGGTGATCTGTCCACCAACAAGATGGGCTGCTTCAGCCTGTTGGCTGAATCCTATCGCCACCATGGCAGCGATCATTGCAGGGATTAAAGGGCGACAGAAGACCATGGTAGGCAATGGGTATGAGTTGATGCAATATAATCCAATTGAGAAGGATCGTCAAATAGAGCCATGACAAAATCACCGCCCCAAGCGCCAAGACTTTTCACACTGAAGGCTTCTTGAGGGAAATGCTGTTGCTTGGCTGTGATCATGGCAAGGTGGTCTGACATGATGTGTTCATGGTCGTTGATGGCCTGACGCAGGCTTTTGACGGTACGGGCTTTAACCATGGCATCTGTTAATTCATTGATGGCCTGAATGACACCATGATCAGCCGGCTTATTCAGGTAATTTGACACTGCTTGTTGGCTGTCTTGCTTGTTACCCAGGTAGATGAACCCGATATGCTCAATGGGCCAATGACTGAGGTCGACGGCTTCTGTTTGGCCAGATTGAAAGCAGATGGGCCCATCGGCCATGGCACAGGCCACGTCATAGCCAGAACCTTGGCTCACTTGGTTATGTAACCACATGGCATCCATGCGAAACCATTGGGCAACCAGTGCAATCAAGGAAGCAGAAGAACCCCAGCCCCATGATGGGTCAAAATCCAAAGTGGTGGTAGCATTAACTGATGGCAGGGGTTTGCCGCTGTCCAGACAGGCCTGTATCAATCGATCAATGAAGGAGAGATCCACTTGTTCACAGAGCAAGTCTCCGTGAAAAATTACCTCATCAAGGTGATTTTTAGCTAGCCATTGGATAGTTTTGCTGTCATTCGCTTGCAAGTCTAAAGTCTGTCCCTTGCCTGTAGGGATGGCCAATGCCTTGGCGCCATGCAGAAGGGTGTATTCTCCGCTAAGTAACAAGGATCCATGGGCGTGAAATCGCTGCATGGCTTATTGTTGAAGGGATCTCAGAGACTGCAATGCTATTTTCACATCAGCATGATGGGGGGTGCTTTTGCTGAATTTCCTCGTCAAGGATTGCTTTTCTCCTTCATTGGCCCCAAGCTGGTTGAGGATATTTTTCAGGTGCATTTTCATGTGACCTTGCTGGATTCCCGTGGTGGTTAGCGCGCGCAATGCAGCAAAGTTTTGTGCCAGGCCAGATGTTGCAACAATGCCCATCAGCTGCTTGGCGCTGGGGTTGTTCAAAACCTCATGGGATAGGGTAACCAAGGGGTGCAGCTTGGTCAATCCGCCCACGGTTCCTAGGGCCAATGGGATGTCAATCCAAAAACGAAACTGGCCATCAATGATGCTGCAGTGACTCAGGCTACTGTACTGTCCACCCATGGCGGCATGGCTGTGGCAACCAGCTTCTACGGCACGAAAATCGTTACCCGTGGCCATCACCACGGCATCAATGCCATTCATGATGCCCTTGTTGTGGGTTGCGGCACGGAAGGGTTCAATTTCAGCGATGTCAACAGCTTGTTTGAATTTTTGAGCAAAATCTTCACCTTGAATTTCCCCATCTTTCAAGTCAGTCACTGGACAAGTCACCTCACTGATAACCCTGCAGTCAGGATTGTGATTACTGAGGATGCTCATGATCACTTCCATGGTGCTTTGCTTGGTCGCCACATGGTCAGCAACAGCCATTTTCCATGCTTGAGCCATGACTTCAAGGCAGGAGTTGATGAAGTTAGCGCCCATGGAGTCGGCGGTCTTGAATTGCACGGCCAATTGATGGTAGTCCTTGAGGGCATCAGACTTGTCAATCAGTGCAATGGATAAGATGCCACCACCGCGCTGACGCATATTGGTGGTGATGTGATCAGTTGAGGCTAGAAGGGCTGGTTTTGCTTCATTGAATGCAGTTGTCAGGTCACTGGAATGGCCAGAATAACTGAAGTGGACATGGCCCACCTTGGTCATCGAAATCACCTGGGTTTTGAATCCGCCGCGGTGCAGCCAAAAACTGGCGGCTTTTGCTGCTGCAGCCACCACGGAACTTTCTTCTGTTGCCATGGGGATGCTGTGAACCACGCCATCAATTAAAAAGTTAGGCGCCACGCCCAAGGGCATGTAAAAGTTCGCAATGGTGTTCTCCGTGAACTCATCGTGCTGCCTTTGCACACGGTCATCGCCGTGCATGTATGACTGCATCAGACGCAATGCAGCTTGTGGATTTTCGAGGTGATTTTCAGCAAGCCAAGTTTGCTTTTCTGCTTTACTGAGTTTAGAAAATCCTTGAATGGCCTTGGTCATGATGGTCTGTGATTGCATGCAAAGGTAGTCGCTCTGAGAAAAGGGGATCATTGCCTTTGAGCAAGCATGAGCCAACCAGTACCTAAGAGGTAGAAGGGAGCGTCTATTAAGTCTGCAGTAAATCGTGGATCAAAGCGGGGTATCCAGTATTCAAATATGACAGCTACTGTTAGGGCGAACCCCCAGGCTAGGGAAGGTTTTATTTTAAAATCCTTGTCCCATAACCTCACACCTAAAATGGGTAGTCCAATCATGATGGGCATGCTTAGAAAGGGGTCAAGGTAGCTGTCAATCAGAGGAAATTCACCCAGAAATACTTGATGGATAAGCAGTGCAGATATGGCTGCAAAGACTGTGATTTGCAGTTTCAAATGGCAACCCAATAAGCCATGTACGCAATGAATCCAGCTATCAGCATGACAAACCACTGACCAGCAACGAGGGTGTTGATGGCAAATCGGAGAAAGGGGTTTTTAGCTTTGGTATTCCAGGAAGGCAATGGCATTTCGAAGGGTTTGATGGTGCGGTGATCATTTTGAGGCGCGAAGGTTTCATGAACTGGAAGGATGTGGCTGCATTTACGACAGGCTTGTAGTTGCTTATCATACCACGTATTGCAGGAAGGACACTTGACTTCGTTCATGATTTGACAAAGATAATTACCATTTGATTCAATAAAAAACCCCGCTTGAAAGCGGGGTTTTGAAGTGGTTCGGGGCGGGTTCGAACCGCCGACACACGGATTTTCAGTCCGTTGCTCTACCAACTGAGCTACCGAACCCCTCGTTGAAGAAGCGCAAAGGTAATGACAAGGCCTCAATCATTGCCTTGGTAAAAGATAAAAAATGCCATGTCAGGTGATAGGGGTAAATTTGCGCCATGATTTTGGCATTGGACATTGGTAACACCCGAGTGAAGGCAGCCTGTTTCTCTTCATCAGGAGAGATGCTGCGCTACCAGGCATGGGACAGTTTATCTGTTGTAGCCATTGAGCATTGGTTGCCAGAGCCTCCAGAGCATGTATTGGCCTCTAATTCTGCCGATGTGAACCCACCACCTTTAAGCATTGCTTCTGTGGCCGTGTCTTGGTTAGATTTATCGGGCCCTTGGCCTTTTGTTTTGAGCTATGGTCACGGGTTAGGTGTGGATCGCTTGCTTGCGGTACTAGGCGCACTTGAACAGACGACATCAAGGGATGTTTGTGTGATCACTTGTGGAACCTGTTTGACATTCAGCGCCGTGTCATCGGCTGATGGCTTTTTAGGCGGCATCATAGCTCCAGGTCTTGCCATGCGCTTGACCGCCATGCATCAAGGTACAGGCAGCTTGCCATTGCTTGATGCTTCATGGAAGGGCCTTTCATTGGAAGACCCTCGAACTAATTACAGCGAAGAAAGCATGCAACGTGGTGCCTTCATAGGGATGCTTCAGCAAATCACAGATGAAATAATACTGTGGCGAAAACGGTACCCAACCATGACCTTCCTGCTGAACGGGGGTGATGGAATGACTTTTGCTAACCATCTAGAAAGCGGCATCTTTGCGGCTTCCAAATTGGAATTGATAGGGTTATATGCTCACTGGACTTATGCGCAAAACAGTACTTCTTCTTAGCCTCTTGATGCTTGGCCTCACGGTAACAGCACAAACAGGTGGTATAAACCCCTATAGCGTCTATGGATTGGGATGGTCTGCATCGCCTTCCTACGTGCATGGTCAGACCTTGGGTCGGACGTCCAGTTCATGGCGATCTGGCTTGCATGTCAATCCCGCGCAGCCTGCCAGCTACAGCGAATTGAAATACACAACATTAGATATCGGTGGTTATGTACAAATGATGCACCAAGCAGATGATGTGGACGCCTTGTGGAACAACACAGGTGGGTTCAGAGAATTTGGCTTGGGTCTGCCTTTAGGTAATGGCTTTGGTATGGCTGTTGGTTTGCGACCGTACACCACAGTTGGCTATGACATCCTTAGCAGCGACAGTTCATCGGCATTTGGTGATTATGTTCAGCAATACCAAGGGTCAGGTGGCTTGAATGAAACCTTTGTTGGCATTGCCTACGCACCAGCTCCTTGGTTGTCAGTTGGCATCAATGGTTACTACCGTTTTGGATCCATTGAACAAAGTAACCGTTTGGATTTTGTTGACAACCAATACGACGACGTGAAAACGGAGCGTCGAACTATGGTTAGTGATTGGACCTATGATGCGGGGATTCAATTGGTGCTCCCTTTGGGTAACAACGTCATGACCATCGGCGCCACGTATTCTCCAACAGCAGACTTTGATGCATGGCAGGATTTGGTGTCTTATGCTTACAAGCCAGGACCCAATGGCAGTGAAAGCCCTCTGGACTCTCTTGTTACCAGCTTAAACAATGAAGACATCGTTCGTTTACCTGGCCAAATTCAAGTGGGCCTATCCTTGGAGAAACAGGCTGAAAATCTACCGGTGAATGCTTGGGAGGTTCATGCTGGATATACCTTGGTGTCACAAAGCGAACTGCTCACCTTCGCCACCACAACGTCGCATTATGGTGAAGATGTGCGGATGCTTTCACTCAGTGCAGGCATCATCCCCGCATTGGCTTTTACTGAAAGGAAGCTCAAGAGTTATGGCTCTCAAATCTCTTATACCGCGAGCTTCACTCAGGCAAATACCGGATTGATCTTTGACGGCCAATCAGTGAATCAATGGAATTTGACAACGGCCATGGGGCTTCCTATTGGCGGCAAGTCGGTCATGCTTGGCGATAGAAAATTTGCTACTGTCAACCTGGGTTTACAGGTTGGTAAACTCGGGGAGAAGGACAATGGCTTGCTTCGCGAATTCCAATTCCGTGCCTTACTTGGCGTAACCCTCAATGATCAATGGTTTGTTCAATTCAAATACCGATAACATGAAACGTTTATTCACGTCAATACTTTTCACCTGCATGGCTATGTCTATGGTGGCGCAAGGAACCTGGGGGAGCAATTCAGCAGACAGCACCAAGTGCTTTGAAAATTTCAATGATTTTGGTGCATTGTACAATTCAAAGTCCTACCTGGATGCCTATGACCACTGGAAGGTTGTGTATGAAATTTGCCCTGCAGCATCTGTGGTGATTTACAAGTATGCGCCCAAACTTTTTGCCTACAAAATCAAGGACACACAGGACTCTGCCATGCGTGCAGGTTTGGTGTCAGACTTGATGTCAGTGTATGACAATCAAATGACCCTTTACCCAGGTACGGAAGCGAAGTTGACGGCAAAAAAGGCCAATGATCACTTCAAGTACAACAAGGATTACAATGAGGCATACGTCATGTTCAATGACGCCTTACAAATGGACCCCTCCGAAGTTCAGCCATCTTACTTGAACACGTATTTTAAGGTGGTTTTGTGGATGTATAAAAATGATTCCATCGATGCAGAAGGCTTGCTCAACTCCTATGCTGCCGTTTCTGAGGCCATCCAACTTCAGTCCATTCGCTTGAACAAGGAGGTGCGCATGCTGACAGAAAAGGACACATTGGGAACCATCTCATCAAGGGAGCAACGCATCCTATCCATGGACAATCGCATCTTGGGTCAGGCATCAACCTTGATTTCCAATATTGAAAAGGGTTTGGCTCCCGTGTTGACTTGTGATCGCATGAACTTGATCTACAATGAAGAAGCATTTGAAGCACACCAAACCGATGCAACCTGGTTGCGCCGTGCACTGAAGATGCTTGGCAAGGAGCGTGAGGATAGCACAGGTACTTCGGATTGTTCAGATAACCCTATGTACTACTTGGCAGCTCAAGCATTGTACGACATGGATCCCTCTGCACAGGCAGCTCGTTCCATGGGCCTATTGAGCCTCAAAAATGAAAAGTGGTCAGAGGCATTAACCTACTACCAATCTGCTATCGATCAAGAGGCTGACCCCTTGTTGCAGGCAAAAGATTACTTGCGCTTGGCTTTTGCACATAAGCAAATCGGCAGTTTGCCCAGCGCAAAGACGGCATGCTTAGCTGCCTTGAATGCGGATCCGTCTTTTGGTAAGCCTTTGCTGTTTCTAGCGCAGATGTATGCAGAGTCTGCCGGTACCTGTGGCAACAATGCCTTTGAGAAAAATGCCGTCTATTGGGCAGCAATTGACAAGCTTTACCGTGCAAAGCGTATCGATGAAAGCGTAACAGCTACAGCTGATAAGATGATCAATGCCTACCGCGTTGGTATCCCTGACAAATCCATCTCATTCCAGTTTGGCCATTTGGATGGTGAACGTTACCGCATCACATGCTGGATCAATGAAACGGTGACTGTTCGCTTTTGAGACAGAATCGCATCGACGAAAAACAGACAAAGGGATTCCTGTGGAGGGGTCCCTTTGTGCTTTTTGGACTGTTTGCTATGTGGCTACTTGGCGCATGCAGCAATGACCGATCAGCCGTTCAAGCATTGAATCAGTCCCTGGATGCGCCCACCATGGAGCAGTTTGATGCAGTGATCAGTTATTCGGATTCTGGTGTCGTAACCATGCGGCTAGAAGCAGGTCATTTGACCAAAGAGGAGGGTGAACAAGGTGGCCAACTGTTTGATCAAGGGGTGAAAGTAACCTTGCTGAATACTGATGGCACTATTCGAGGTGGCATCGTTGCAAGCACAATCCGCCAAATCGGTGAAAGCGAAACATGGGTCTTGTCAGGCGATGTTCACATGACCCATCACAGTGGACGTGCATTGATGACAGACAGTTTGACCTGGCATCGTGATGTTGCCCGCATCACCAGTCAATCAGCCTTGCGATTGATTGATGGGGATGAGGAAATTCGAGGAATTGGCCTTGAATCACGTGAAGATCTTTCCCAATACACCATCTTTGCGGTATCAGGGGAATTGAATAACCCCATGGAAAACACAAAGAAATGAAGGCAAAAAAACAGTATTTGAAGACCACAGAATGGATGTGGTTGGTCGTGGCCGTGTTGTCACTGGTTGAGATTGGTGCCCAATGGACCATTGACCGTAGCCGCGCCTACCTGTTTGTTTTGTTTGCCATCACAGGGGTTGTGATGTTTGTTCTTAGACGCAAGGCTAGACTTGCTATGGAAGCCCGATGGAAATCAGATCAGGGGCTTTCTGATAGCGATGAGTGATCCCTTGCAACTGGTCGTTGCTCTGATTTGTTCTGCCTTTTTTTCAGGCATGGAAATCGCCTTCCTCAGTGCAAGTCGACTTCAACTAGAGGTTGACAGCAAGCGAGCTGGTAAAAAGGGTCGCGTGATTGCTCAATTTACTTCAAACCCAAACCGATTCATTGGCAGCATGTTGATGGGCAACACCCTTGCCTTGGTGTGGGTAGGGATGGTCGCTGCAAGGATGATGGATCCCTGGCTATCGCCTCACATGGGTGAAACCATGGTGTTGGTTGTTGAGACATTGCTGTCAACCACAGTGGTGTTATTCGTTGCTGAATACCCCCCTAAAGCTTTTTTTCGGTCGCGATCTAATTCGTCCATACAGTCAATGGCCTGGTTGCTGAAGCTGGTTATGTTACTGCTCTGGCCCTTAGTTACAGTTTTGACTGCATTGAGTGCTTTCGTTCTAAGTCGCATGGGTCAGGATGTGGATGCCTTGTCTCGCCCCCATGTCTTTAGCAAATCAGATCTGGATCATTTCCTTGAGGAAGGGGCATCGGGTCCAGAGAATGAGCCTGAGGTTGAACTCTTCAAAAATGCCTTGGAGTTCGATGAGTGCAAGGTCAGATCCTGCGCGGTTCCCCGAACTGAAATTGAAGCAGTTTCTGATGACATTTCCCTTGAAGAGCTCAAAGACGCCTTCATGTCAACGGGTTACAGCAAGCTCGTGGTATACAAGGATTCCATTGATGATGCTTACGCCTATGTGCATGCCTTTGGTCTGTTCAAGCGTCCTTCAAGTTTGAAAGCGCTATTAACGCCTTTGACCTTCATGCCAGAAACACTGAGTGCGCAGGATGCATTCAAGGACTTGATCCGCGAGAAGCGAAGCATGGCCTTGGTGATTGACGAGCATGGAAGCCCCAGCGGTATGGTCACCTTGGAGGACATCATTGAAGAGATTTTTGGTGTGATTGACGATGAACATGACAAGGCAGAAGTGTTGGATGAAGAGATTTCTCCTGGTATTTGGCGATTGGATGGCGCATTGTCCATTGATGAGGTCAATGAGCGACTAGGGTTTGATTGGGTTGAGGATGAGTCATACACCACAGTTGGAGGGTTTGTAGGCCACCATCTCGGTCGATTGCCGGCCTTGGACGACCTGTTAATCGTGGATGGATGGCGCATAGAAATTCATGCCATGGGGGCACAAAGAATTGCCAGTGTAACTGCAAGCAAAAACAAGGTTTAAGGACTTTCCCTTTGTATATTCGCATCCTTCATTTTACGACTTTACAACTATGGGACTGTTTGAAACTATCAGAAACCGGACCGGATTAATGGTCATTGTTATCGGTGGTGCGCTCTTCGCGTTCATCATGACAGAATTTTTAAGCTCGAGCTCAGTGCTCTTCAGTGGTGATCGCGATGCAATTGGCTACATCAACGGAGATAAGGTGAGTTACATCGAATTTTCCAAACGCATGGATCATTTGCGTGAGGGCAATCAGCAATTAGCCAACAGCTCCGTAGCGCAGATCTCTCAAGCGGTTTGGAATCAAGAATTGAACGATCGCATCATTGGTGCCTTGCTCGACGACTTAGGTTTTGCCGTGAATGAGTCAGAATTGATGCAGGCTATTGCAGAAAACCCTAGCATTCAGGAGATGGAAGGCTTCAGAGACCCAAATACAGGCCTCTTTCAGATGACCTTGCTCAAGAATGCATTGGCCAATTTGCGCGACAACAAGGACCAATCAACTGAAGCTACAGATCAGTGGATCAATTGGATCAATTTTGAAAACGATGTGCATCAAGAGCGATTGAGCAACAAGTTTTATGCAGCAGTTGGCGCGGGTCTTCGCATGCCAGCATCGTTGTTTCAGTTCAATGCCAACCGCAATGCCGTTCAAGCAGTTGTTGACTATGCCGTGGCATCGGTTTCAAGCATACAAGACAGCGCCGTTGAAGTGACAGAAGCTGATTACCGCGCGGTGTACGACCAACGACGTGAGAATTTCAAGATTGATGGCGAAATGCGTGATGTGTTGTTTGCTTCATTCACTATTGAACCCAACGATGCAGATCGCAACCGCGTGATGGATGAATTAAATGCCATGCAGGCTGAGTTGATTGCTAGTGAGGAAGATTCCATGTTTGTCATGGCCAACAGTGATCAGCCGTTTGTTGATCGTTACATCGCCTGGGATAATTTACCTACATACCTCAATGATGCAATGACTTCTCGCGAGGAGGGCTTTGTGGCTGGGCCAATTGCAATCAGCAAGGGCTTTGAATTGGTGAAGGTGATGAACGCCGTCAACTTGCCAGACTCTGTGAAGGCAAAGCATGTACTGATTGCATTTGCTGGTGCGGAGCGTTCAAGTGCAACCCGTGCACCCGTTGAGGCACAAGCATTGGCAGATTCGCTTTTCAATGCCATCAAGGATGGATCTGTTTCATTCGCTGATGTCAATGATGAGTTCAATGATGACGTTGTTGCCCGCACACAAGGCGGCGATTTAGGTTGGTTCAAGTCTGGCGCCATGGCTAATGCCTTTGAAAACTATTGTTTCCGCAATGCCAGTGGTGATGTGGGCATGGTCTTCACACCCTTTGGTTTCCATATCGTTGAAATATCTAAGCAATCTGGATCAATTCCCTCTGTTCGATTGGCTCATGTGTACCGCATTGTTGATGTGAGCAAGGAAACCGAACAAGACATTTACACCCGAGCAGCCAATTTAGCGCAGGCCCTACAAAAGGGTGATGATAACTATGCCGCCGCAGCTGCAGCTGGTGTTGCCTTATTGCCAAACAGAAATATGACTGCAACGGATGACAACATGACTGGTCTTGGCGAATGCCGCCCTGTTGTGAAGTGGGCCTTTGAAACTGGTCGTTCTCTCGGTGAGGTTGCAGTTGTCAACAATGCTTACCAGCAATATGTTGTGGTGAAACTGGATGCTATCTACCAAGATGATTTCAAGTCCATGGATGATGTGCGGCCTGAACTGGAGTTGCTAGCCACCAATCGCGCAAAGGTTCGCCTGCTGATGGAAGAATTAGAATCCCAAGACCAACCTGTATACAATCAAGCTACTGTTAGCTTGGCATCTCCATTCATTCAGGGCGCAGGCCGTGAATCCGCTATCATTGGCGGCATGGTTGCGCAAAAACTAGGCTATGAAAGTGGTGTGCTCCAAGGTGACAATGGTGCCTACCGTTACAAGGTGACCAATGTGATAGAAAATGCTGTCAATGCAGGCATTGGTGATGTGGCTGCTGAAAACAATCGCCTCAGGGGCAATGCCCGTTCATTCTTGCTTCAAGCATTGATGAGCTCAGCAGATATTGAGGACTTGCGCGGCAAGTTCTTCTGAGTACTATTGTCTAAAAACCTATCGGGGGTCATAAATCAACGCTGATTTAATTTCTGACAGTTACAAGGGTGAGCAATGTGCTGAAAAATGCCGTTAAAGCAGGCATTAGTGATGTGACCATTAAAACTTTGGCCCTGGGTATTGCTGATATACCGGAACTAAATCACACTCTTCTATACCCATTGATTTCTTATATGACCTCAGTGGGATCCCCGCTTATATGATTTAAATATTGATGGCAATTCCATCTAAACAAACATTCTTAAAAGCCCATTAATGCTTTAAGTCAATGCTTATTTAGTTTTCGAATAAAGTATTTATCAATATTGTTTAGACTTTAACTATATTTGTTAAACAAAATGCGATTAATTCTATTCATTAACCTTAAATTATAATAATTATGAACTTTTTAGACATTTTTTTATCTGTTCCTTCTGAAGTATTAGAAGAACTAGTAGCAGAAACTAAAAAATTTAATCCCAATGACTTTGTTGGGTTTACATTTTTTACTGGATATATGGCAATGTTTGCTGCATCCATTTTCTTCTTCTTTGAGCGAAGTCGAGTTCCTGACGAGTGGAAACTATCATTACTAATTTCCGCATTAATAACTGGTATTGCAGCTGTTCACTATTATTACATGAAGGATTTTTATATAGAGACAGGTGACACACCAGTCGTACTTCGATACATTGATTGGACTCTGACTGTACCTTTAATGTGTGTTGAATTCTATCTTTTGACTAAAAAGGCTGGCGCTAAAATTGGCTTGCTATGGAAATTGATATATGCTTCAGTAGCTATGCTTGCGTTCGGATATATAGGAGAAGCATTCTACACTGAGCCATCAGATGTAATGATGTCATGGGTATTTGGAGCGATTTCCGGTGCTGCATATTTCTACATTGTATGGTTAGTATGGAAAGGTGAAGTTGCTCAATTAGCAGCTTCTGCTGGCGGAAAAGTTCAGAAAGCAGTAGGCTATCTTGCTAAATTCGTTGTTGTAGGTTGGGCTATTTACCCGCTTGGATATATCATTGGAACACCTGGTGGCCTTTTTGGCATTGACTTAGGTATTGATATGGAAGTAGATGTTTTCTACAACATTGCAGATGCTATTAACAAAATTGGTTTTGGACTAGTTATTTATGCACTAGCTGTAAGTAAAGAGGACTAATAGCATATTCCAAATATTTTATATTGAAAGGGCCTGTGCATAGCACGGGCCTTTTTTTTAAGAAAGAGTTTGCCATCGAAAGGCATCCAGCCGCAGAAAGATAAAAATCATTAGGGTAAAGGCCCACAATGATGAGCCACCATAACTAAAAAGGGGCAGCGGAATGCCAATCACAGGCATGAGACCTAAGGTCATGCCGATGTTGACCACATAATGCACCAATAGGATGCTTGCAATGCACATCCCAAACACCCTGGCAAAGGTTTGTTTCTGTCTAGCAGCTAAGACCACCATGCGGGCAATCAGGATGGTGTAAGTCAACAACAGAAGCATGGCGCCTATGAAGCCCCACTCTTCACCCACGGTTGTGAAAATGTAGTCTGTGCTTTGTTCGGGCACAAATTTCAGCTTGGTCTGACTGCCTTGATTGAATCCCTGTCCAGTCCATCCGCCAGATCCAATGGCGATCAGTGATTGGGCTGTTTGGTAGCCCACGGCACCAGAGTCATCCACTTGGCCTAATAGCAGCTTGATCCGGATTTGTTGATGGGGTTTCAGCACATTGTCAAAGGCTGTTTGTACACCCATAGCAAACACAACAGCAAGCATGGTAGATGCAATAGCTGGGTGCTTGATCCACTGCATGCCCTTGAGTCGTTTCTTTGCGTGGGACCAAAGCATGGCCACAGTGGCAACTGCGATGATGCCAATGATGACCTGGTTAATGGGGAAGGCCAGCGCTAAAACTCCCAGCACCAAAGATCCAATCCCCATGTACATCAAGTAACCAGGTAGGCCTTCAATGTAAAGGGCCATCAAAAACGCAGTAAACACCAAGGCAGAGCCCGCATCGGGTTGTGCAAGCACTAAGGCCATTGGCAAGAGCACCACAGCGACTGGCTTGATTCTAGCAGACCATGTTGTCAGATTTGCATCCCTTTGGCCCATCAAATTGGCCAACATGATCGCTGTGCCAAGTTTAGCAAATTCAGCTGGTTGCAGTCCAATGCCACCAATGTTTAGCCAACTCTTGTTGCCGCCAACCTCGACACCCCAAATCAGAACAGCGATCAGCAGAAGGATGCTGACAGCATAGATCAATGAGCTGAGTAGGGGGTAGATTCTTGCATCGCTCAATAAAATGAGAAGAATGAGTAAGCAACCCATGCCAATGAATACCAATTGACGACCTGCTTCATTGCCCCAATCCCAACCATAGCCCATCAAATCAGGGTTGGAAGCAGCGTAGATGTTGACCCATCCAAAACATAGCAGCAACACATAGCAGATCAGCACTGTCCGATCCAATTTGCCAAAAAATGAGGATTGGATGCGCATCAGAATTCAGAAGTCAAGAGTGTGTTCACGGTTTCTACTTGGTATTCCTCTAAGAGTGAGCCTTGCGTCATGCGTTCCAACAATCGTGGCCGACTGATGCTGTCTGTCACATAGGCCTCCATCAATAGGCTGCCAATGGGGGCTGCCCACCGGGACCCCCAATAACCATTTTCCACAATGACAGCCACAGCAATGACGGGGTTTTCAATGGGAACGAAGCCGATGAAAATGGAATGGTCTTGTCCATGGGGATTTTCAGCTGTGCCTGTTTTGCCAGCCATACTCAGGTGATCAATGGCGGATGAACGTGAGGTACCCGTTAGGAAAACATCGGCCATGCCTTGAATGACTGCTTTGAAATGCTTGTGATCGATGCTGGTTTCATGCCGTTCAAAAGTCAAACTTGAATCATTGATGGCTGTGACCATGTGAGGCGTAATCCAGTACCCTCTGTTCGCGATGGCTGCTGTCATGTTGGCCAATTGAATGGGTGTGGTCACTAACTCACCCTGCCCAATAGCCAATGAGATAACAGTGGGAGCCTTCCATCGACGCTTGCCATGCATGGCGTCGTAATACGCAGCCGTTGGCACCCTACCCTTGCGACCTGTAGGGAAGTCCACGCCAAGGAAATTCCCCAGGCCAAAGCTTTCCACATGGTGCCTCCATACCTCAAAGCCATCGTAAGCATTGGCTTGCGTTTCAATGGTTCGCTTGAGCAATTGGCAATAGTAGTTGTTGCAGCTCAACGAAATGGACTCCCTGAGATTGAAGGTTCCACCACCACAGTGACAGGCCACATGCAAGGCGCCGTGATGAAAGCCATCGTGACAAGTCATGGTGGTTTGCGGGGTTGCTGCGCCAACCTGCAATGCAATCAAGGCATTGATCACTTTGAACGGTGATCCAGGCGGGTATTCAGCCAGTAAGGCGCGATTGTACAATGGTTTGTTCAGGCTGTCAAAGGCCAGTCGGTTGTAATTGGCATTGCGATGCCTGCCAACCAAAGCGTTGGGGTCAAAGGTTGGCGCAGAAAGCATGGTTAAAATCTCACCGCTCTTTGGGTCGATTGCGACGACACTGCCACGTTTTCCAGCCATCATTTGTTCTGCCAAGGCTTGCAAGCCAGCATCCAAGCCTAGGGTCAATGTTTGCCCTGGCTGGGCGGGCGTATCATAGGCCCCGTCCATGAATGAGCCCTTGTCTCGATTCAGGTTATCAACCGTGATGTATGCGTTGCCGACCAGACCTCTTAGGTTGGATTCATATTGGCCTTCAATGCCAGAAATACCAATGTTGTCGCCCAACCTGTACTGTGGTTTTTTCTGCAGCCAATAGTCATTCACTTCATTGACATAGCCAATAACATTGGCACCTAACTTGCTCGGGTAGTCTCTGAGAAGACGTTTTTTCACACTAAATCCTGGGTGCAGGTGAAGGCTTTCTTGAATTTGAGCCATTTGGCGCTCAGTGACCCCTCGCAGTACTGTGCTGGGTTTTATGGATGAGTATGATTTAGCCTTGCCAAGTGCCTTGCTCAATTGACTGAGGGGGATAGTCAACCACTGCGCAGTTGATGCGCTGTCCATGGCTTTGAGCAAATTGGGTGTGGCCATGATGTCATAAGCTACTTGGTTGGAAGCCAGTAACAGGCCATGGCGATCATGGATCAACCCCCTTGGGGCATCCACCCGAACAACGCGATGTGCGTTGTGCTGAGCATCTTGTTGGTAGCGGTCATCCCACACTTGAATGTTGAATAGTCGGAGGCAAAAAATCAGGGTAGATCCCAGTAAAATCAAAAGGGGTAAGGCAATGCGTGAATGCTTCACATCAATCTTGTGAAGGGATGAATGCAGCCAATGAAGTGAGGGCTAACCCGGTTGCAAGGCTGGAAAGCAGCGCGCGGTAAAGCCAGTCCATCATGAAATTCAAGCTGATGCTGCCCCAGAAAAAGAGCCAAATGTGATGCACTGCAATGGTAGCCAGGGCATAGGTGAGCCATTTACCCAACCCGATGTCTGCTATCCCAAATGCAAGGTCTTCTTCCTCTGCACGAGGAAGAACCAAACCCAATAAACGTGGCCTCATGGCTGCCATCAAGGTGCAGGCCATCAAATGCAAGCCGCCACTGAGGTAATGGAAATCCATGAAGGCACCAAGCACAGTGGCCACAGCCACATGAGCCCATACGGGCCATCTAGCAGGGGCTGAAATAATGATGCCTACATAGATGTATGGGTTCAAGTAGCCATAAACCTGCAAGTGGTCCAGCACAAGGAACTGGAATGCAAGCATGGCAATGGACCAGGCAAACCATTGATCCCAGCGCTTCATGGTTGAGAAAGGTTTTGTCGTTCATCTTGCTGCGGCATATTCACAACATAAGCTGGCTGCAGGCGACTGAAGTCATGGAGCAGGGCGATGTATGCATACTGTGTCATTTGGCTGGAGTCAACCATCACCTTGTCAATGATGCCAATAGGCCAGTTGTTTGGGAAAATGGCAGAGCGCCCGTCACTAACAACGGTGTCACCTATTTGTAATGGTGCTTGAATGCCAACATGCTCCCAGGTGGCTCTCTGTGCGTTGCGGCCAACCCATCGAACGGTTCCAAAGTGGCCACTAGCCATGGAGGCAGCTGAAATGCGTGAATCTGCATCAATGATTGGCATGATACGAGCATAGTGATCAGATACCCGGGTGACCACGCCAACAACTCCTTGGGTAGAGATGACCCCTTGTCCTGCCTTGACGCCGTCCAAGCTGCCTTTGTTGAAAAGCATGTGATTGTGAGGTAAATTGGTTTGACCAAACACCAGGCGCCCAGGAATCCACTCAGTGGGCTCTTCGCCGGTTTGGCTGCTGTCAGCTGCATGGGATTTGAGTTCGGCATTTTCTAGCGCAAGCAGCTCCATGTCATCAGCTAGATTGAAGTACCATTTCCAACCATTGACATTGGCTATCCAAGCAGCTTGTGCGGACAGTCGAGTTGACCAAAATTTGCTGTGATGCCATTGCGATTGTGCCGCAGTCATCCCTATGCCAAACAGCTGTAGAGTCACCAAGGCAATGCCCATGCGATATCGGTAAAAAAACCGCAGGATATTCTGCATGGCTTAGCGCATCAATAACGTGCGGTACTTGTCCAGATTTTTCAATACGATGCCTGTTCCTCGAACCACGGCTCGCAAAGGGTCTTCTGCAACATAAACCGGTAATTCGGTTTTCTGAGAAATTCTATGGTCCAATCCGCGCAACATGGAACCGCCACCAGCCATGTAAATTCCTGAGTTGTAGATGTCTGCAGAAAGTTCAGGGGGCGTCATGGCAAGGGCCTCCATCACGGCGTCTTCAACGCGCATCAAGGATTTATCCATGGCAATGGCCAATTCTTTGTAATTGATGATAACCTGCTTAGGCTTGCCTGTGATCAGATCACGGCCTTGTACAGCCATGTCATCTGGCGGGTTACTCAATTCGGTGACTGCGGACCCCACTTGAATTTTGATTTGCTCTGCTGTGCGCTCACCCACATAGAGGTTGTGTGCATTGCGCATGTGATAGATGATGTCATTGGTGAAAACGTCGCCAGCCACCTTGATGCTTTTATCGCTAACGATACCACCAAGAGCCAGAACAGCGATTTCCGTTGTGCCGCCACCGATATCAATGATCATGTTGCCCTTAGGCTCTAGTACATCGACCCCGATGCCAATCGCGGCAGCCATGGGTTCATGAATCAAGTGAACTTCTTTGGCGTTGGCATGATCAGCTGAATCGCGAACCGCCCGCTTTTCCACTTCTGTGATACCGGATGGAATGCAGATGACCATGCGCATGGAAGGAGCAATCCAACGTTTTTTGAAAGAAGGCACGCTTTTGATCATCTCTCGAATCATGTGCTCAGAGGCCTTAAAGTCGGCGATCACACCGTCTTTCAATGGGCGAACAGTCCGAATGTTGTCATGGGTTTTCCCATGCATTTGCATGGCCTCATGACCAATGGCTAAAATGTCGCCAGTCACACGATCCATGGCAACAATTGAAGGCGCATCAACCACCACTTTGTCATTGTGAATGATCAAGGTGTTGGCAGTGCCAAGATCAATGGCGATGTCTTCCGTTAAAAAATCAAATAATCCCATGCTATTTCGCAGTATCAGTGTTTAAAATGTCGTATGCCCGTCATGACCATGGAAACGCCATGAGCATTGCAATAATCGATGCTCAGTTGGTCCTTGATGGATCCCCCCGGCTGAATCACCGATTGAATCCCTGCCTCATGGGCAATTTCTACACAATCAGGGAAGGGGAAGAAGGCATCAGAGGCCATGACAGCACCCTCCAAGTTAAGGCCAAATACCTTGGCTTTTTCGATGGCTTGACGCAATGCATCAACCCTTGAAGTCTGCCCTGTTCCGGCTGCAATCAAGCGCTGATCTTTCACTAAAACAATGGTGTTGCTTTTGGTATGACGGCAAATAGCAGAGGCGAATAACAAGTCAGCAATTTCGGACTCAGAGGCTGATTGTTGGGTGACAGTCTTCAAGTCAGCTAGTTTGTCGCTGTGACCATCCACAGCTTGCATCAAGAAACCATTGAGATTGGTTCGCACGTGATGCTTAGCGCGCTTGACCTCCTTGCGTTGAAGAATGATGCGTTGTTTTTTGCTGCACAAAAGGTCCAAGGCATCCTTGTCAAAGCCCGGCGCAATCAACACCTCATAAAATAAGCTGTGCATTTTCTCTGCAGTGGCTAAATCCACCGTTTGGTTGCATGCGATGACGCCGCCAAAGGCAGATTGTGGGTCAGCTTCCAATGCGCGATCCCAAGACTTACTGAGGCTGTCCGTACAGGCCATGCCACAAGCGTTGTTGTGCTTAACAATCACCACAGTCGCACCATGGCCTTCATCGCAAAATGCCAATGTGGCATCCAGGTCCAGTAAGTTGTTGTAGGAGAGGGCCTTGCCATTGAGTTGGTCAAAGAGGCCTGCCATGTCCCCAACATACCATGCTGCTTGATGGGGATTTTCTCCGTAGCGAAGTGCTGTTCGCTGGCCAGCTAAAGTGGGGAAAGGTGAGCTGTTTCCTAGGGTCCATGCAGCGATGGCTGCATCGTAGAACTGGCTTGTTTGATAGGCTTCTCCAGCAAAGCGTCGGCGTTGTTCCAGCGAAGTGTATGCACCTTGCTCATCCAGCATGTTGAGCACATCGGCGTATTGTCCTCGGGAAGAGACCATCCAAACATGCTGATGGTTTTTTGCCCCTGCACGAATCAGCGCAATGCCACCGATGTCAATTTTTTCAATGATGTCATTTTCACTAGCGCCTGAGGCAACGGTGTCCTCAAAAGGGTAGAGGTCCACAATAACCATATCAATGCTTGGGATGCCATACTTCTCAAGGGTGGCTGCGTCATCATTGCGATCTCTGCGCCAAAGGATGCCACCAAAAATATGGGGATGCAAAGTTTTAACTCGGCCATCTAAAATGCTAGGGAATCCCGTTACATCCTCAACAGGGATGCAGGAAAGCCCTTCAGATTCAATGAATTTTTGTGTGCCACCTGTTGAATAGAGGGTGACCCCCTCCGCATGAAGTTGATGCAAAATTGGGGCAAGGCCATCTTTGTGGAAGACGGAAATAAGAGCGGATTTGACGGCTTGCATGTCAGCTTAATTGGGTGGGGAAAAGTGCAGCGCCAAAGTTAGTCAATAGATGGCACGAACTTTGACTAATTTGCGCCCATGACCCGTCTTTTTACCCAGTCCTTTGAAGCGCTTCGATTTGCGTGGATAGCACTTGTAGGCAATCGCCTTCGAACTTTTCTGAGCCTGCTTGGCATCACCATTGGCATCTTAGCTATCATTTCAGTCTATGCCATTGTGGATAGCTTGGAAAAGAGCATCAGAAATTCCGTAGAAGGGCTTGGCAGCGATGTGGTCTATGTGCAGAAGTGGCCATGGGGAGGTGGAGGCGAAGAATACGCCTGGTGGAAATATTTTCAGCGAAAAGATGTGGACTATGATGACTTCATGCAATTGACTGCCCGCGGTGTTGCCTCTGCCTCTGACATCGTCTTGATCAACGGCAGCAATGGCACCATCACTCATGGCAATTCCAATGTGGACAATGCTCAGATTCGTGGGGTGAGCCATGGCTACGCAAAGTTGAATGCTTTGGACATATCAGCAGGCCGGTATTTCTCAACATTGGAGTCTCGCAATGGCCGATCTATTTGTTTGCTTGGCGCAGACATCGCAGATGCTTTATTCCTTAGCGAAGACCCCGTGGGGAAAAAGGTGAAGGTTTTTGGCAGGGAGTATTTGGTTTTGGGTGTCATCAAGCGACAAGGAGCCAGTTTGGTTGGCGAGAACTCAGATGAAATGATGATGGTCCCAGCTGTGAATCTGATCCGCATCATTGGCAAGAAATCCCAAGGCTCTGCGATGCAGGTCAAAGTAAAAAAAGGCCTGGAACTGGCGGCTTTGAAGGAAGATATTCGCATGCAGATGCGAGCCATACGTCGATTGAGGCCGCGCGCGGATGATGACTTCTCCATGAATGACTCTTCGACATTGAGCTCTGGTCTGGACAGCATGTTCTCTGTGATTGGTGCCTTAGGCACAGTGATTGGCGGTTTTTCTATCCTGGTTGGCGGCTTTGGTATTGCCAATATCATGTTTGTTTCTGTGCGTGAGCGGACAGGCCAAATTGGCATCCAGAAGGCGCTGGGAGCAACCAAACGCTTCGTTCTCAGTCAATTCCTTTTTGAGAGCGTCATGCTTAGCATGGTTGGCGGTGTGGCAGGCATTCTCTTGGTTGCCTTGTTGATGTGGTTAGGGTCCATGGCCACGGGGTTTGCCTTGGTGCTGTCGACGACCAATGTCATCACAGGCTTGTTAATATCAGGAGCTATTGGACTGATCGCAGGCATTGCGCCAGCAATAGTGGCTGCCAACATGGAGCCTGTTGATGCCATCCGCTTCAATCAGTAACTGAACCAGTTTTAAATCAGTCCCGTTCTAGCATCTCAGCTCAAGCCAAACAATCGCAGAGGTAGGGCAGAAAGATAATGAGGCCAATGGCAGCTGCAGCTAAGGATGCCATCAGGACACCACCGGCAGCCATGTCTTTGGTTGCACCAATTTCAGGGTGTTGCTCAGGATGGAGGAAGTCGGCAAAGGCTTCGATTGCGCTATTGATTAATTCGGTAGCCCATATCAGACCAATGGCTAAGATCGCCATGGTCCATTCCATGCTTGTTATATGAAACCACAATCCTGCGGCAATAACAGCTAGCGTGATTAAGCTGTGTGCACGCAGGCTTCTTTCGCGTTGAATGCCTGTGACGATGCCTCGAAAAGCATTGATGAATGCCTGAACATGGGCTGAAAGGAATGGTATTTGCATGCTTGAATTATTAATTAAACCTTTTGATGGCTCGTCTGTCAAAGGTAAAACGCAAACTCATTCATGCGAGCTGTTTAATCGCTATGACCTCTACTTCAAGCATAATCGTACTATTGGTGAACTGCCCTGATGTATTTTTGTATCACAATGCCATTCCTTTGAATAAATCACTGACCTATGAATAAAACATTGACTCTAGCTCGCAAAGGTTTCCTTGCAATTTTCATGTTGCTCGGCACGTTGCTTCAGGCGCAAACCCTTGACCTGGTTCAGCCCCCTAACCTGTCGGTATGTACAGGTGACTCCTTGAAAATAACCATGACCATTGGCAGCAACAATTTCAATGCAGGCAACCAATTCATTGTTTTGTTTGATGATGGGTTACTGACATCTTTTGATGTGACTGTCGCTGACACCCTAGCTATCGAGCGCTGGCAGAGCATAACCCCCAGTCCTGTAGGCACATCTGCAGATACCCTGAATGCTGGAGTGAAGTATTTCTGGATCATTGTCCCAGCGGACATCACAAGCAACAATTTTTACTCATTGGCCGTGAGAAGCACCAACCCGAGTGGTATTTGGTCTGACACCATTCAAATGACAGTGAATGTTTCCCCGGAGTCATCCATTGATTCCATTCATGGAGGCTACAATAATTTGTACACGCCTAACAATGATTGGGGTTTCTGTGAAGATGACACCATCACTCTTTATGCGGTCGCAGGCATGCAAACCTATCAGTGGTTCGCTGGTGGCGCTCCCATCGCAGGAGAAGTCAATGATTCATTAAAGGTGTTTGCCTCTGGCGATTACGCCGTTGAAGTGGGTTCAGGCAATTGTTCATCAATTTCTTCAGATACCACCATCAATGCCTTTTCGCCAGTCACCGACCTGACGCATAGCACGGTTGCAACCTTAACCGTTTTGGACAATGATCCCCAAATTGACAGCTTGCAGTTTTGTGACACAGATAGCATCACCTTAACAGGCCCGCCAGCTTTTACCCCTGGAACAGGTGTGAACTACCAGTGGTTGATGGATTCAGTGGACCTGTTTGGTCAAACCATTGTGGTGGCCATTGCAGGTGAAAAGAGCATGAATTACTCCACCAATGTAGCGGGACGCTACAGCTTGGAGACCACCTGGTTACCTGGTGGTTGCGCGGACACCTCATACACCGTGGAGCTTTTCATTGACACCGTTCCTGATGCAACCATTGAGAATGTGCCATGGCCTGGATTTGCTATTGCCTCGTTGAGTATCTGTCCATCGGATTCGACCTTGTTGCAATCTGCAACCACTTCGATCATGAATGATTGGGAATACCAGTGGCAAGTGCTTTACCCAGTATCCAGTGGTGTGTGGAAGGATCTACCTGGTGAGGACGCTTACCAATTGACAGCTGACACCACCACAGCGCCTGGAACGGCACAATACCGGCTCTACATAACCAATGCGGCTTGTGAACACTACACTGCTGCCATGCAAGTCGAATTGGTTCCTTTGCCGACTGTGCAAGTAGCTCCTTCAGATTCCCTGGCTGTATGTGCGGGAGACTCTTTATTGATTGGCGCGACAGGCAACGGCCTGATCTATTCATGGACATGGCCTGGCGGGAGCTATGCCGGAACGTCATTTTATGCAAAGGATGCAGGCATCTATGTGGTGGAAGCCATTGGCCTGAATGATTGTGTGAGCTATGACACCTTGGAATTGAGCCATGTCACCGTAACACCTGATGCGGGCCCTGACCAAACGGTCTTGCCTGGCGAGGTTGTTCAACTTGCTGGCAGTGGCGGCGAAACCTTCTACTGGTATGCTGACAGGCCTGTGTATTTCAGTGATCCTTACAACCCCAATGCACAAACCAAACCCACCCAGGATACCACCATGTACATCCTTGAGGTGATGACGGACTTTGGTTGCTTTGGCACAGACACCATGATGGTAATTGTCTTTGACCCTTCCATCTATGATGTGAACATTTCCCATGTCATGAACTTGATTTCCCCCAATGGCGATGGCATGAATGATGTCTTTGATTTATCGGAGGTTGTTCAGGCAGACTCATGTGACTTGATTGTCTTTGATCGATGGGGATCCATTGTCTTTGAGCAAGCACAATACATCACCGGCTGGGATGGCATCAACCAAGGCGGTGCAGATTTGCCAAACGGCACATATTACTATGTGTTGATGTGTAATGATGTGGCCCGATTCCGAGGCGCAATCACCGTTGTAAGAAATATCCAGTAACAGCATACCTAAAGAAACCATGAAAAAATCCTTAATCATCTCGGCTTGTTTGCTTTCGTTAACCACACTTGGTCAACAGCTGCCGATCTATAGCTCCTTTTTCTTTGCCCCTCAAATCAGCAACCCTGCACGCTCTGGAGCTACCGGTTTCAGTGAGATGGTCACCATGCATCGTCAACAATGGCAAGGCATGGAAGGCGCTCCAGAAACTTCAGCTTTGCTCTTCAATGGTGCATTAAACAAAGAACGTGTAGGTTACTCCGTGTATGCTTTCAACGATGTGACTGATATTGTTCACCGTGCAGGTATTTATGGCAACTATGCCTACCATGTGCAGTTGGCTGAAAAGAGCTCATTGAGCTTTGGCCTTGGCTTTGGTTATGTGAGCAATTCCTTTGATATGGCTTCTGTTCGTGTGAAGGATGAAGGGGATCCCTTCTTGATCCCCGCCAACCAAAATGGCACCTTGGATCTGTCTTCAGGTGTGAATTTCAAGGCAGGTGATTTCCAAATCGGTATCGCTATTCCGCAAATGTTGGCACCAACGATTGTTTACTCCAACAACTATGACACCGTGGTTGGTTACAAGCTGTTGCGGCATTATACCGCCAGAACGCAGTACGATGTGCATATCCAGCGCGATCGGTTGATCCTTTCTCCTATTGTGGCCTTGCGTGCCACTGCAGGCATCAAGCCTCAGGTCGATGCGGGTCTGTTGTTCAACATGATAGAAATAGGCTACATAGGCGCTACCTATCGCTCAAACTTTGCAGCAACCATCCAGGTCGGCATGCACCTGTCACCAACATTAACCGTTGGCTATGCGCACGACTTCAGCACCAGTGACTATGCCTCTAGCCTTGGGATGTCTAATGAATTCATGCTGGGATACAGGTTTGGTGATGACAAAGGCAACAAGCGCCTGGAATCTGAAATCAAACGAATCAAGGACAAGCAACGCCGTGCGGAAGTAGAAGGTGAGAAATTCTTGAATGAAAAATTTGAAGAATTCAAGTCGGAAATGGAAAGCGGCCAGAAGGCTGAACTTGAAAAGCAAACGGAGGCCCTGAAGGAAGCTAGCATGCAATTGCAGCAGGCTGGTTCGCAAGGCGGTGGTGTTCAACAGAACAACAATGGCAACCAAGGTGGTTTTAATCAATTGACTGACATGAATCAGCCAGCGACTGATCCCATTGTCAACAATGGAAGCATTACTGGTTACAGCCAATCCAACTATGCCAACAATGTGGTGGCGGGTTCACGCGGTTATTACGTCACAGTCGGTGTGTATGGTCAGATGGCCAACGCTGAGCGTATGGCAACCAACTTAAGCAAGCGAGGCATTGCATCACGTATTTTTCAGGACCGCAACAACAACATGTACTATGTGTTCTTGATGAAGTTCGCTAATTACGATGCTGCTGATCAAGCGAAGTCCACAGGGCTCAATGGCCAGTACAATGGTCGTCTGTGGATTAAAATCATCAAATAAGCATGCGTCAATTCCTGCAAAAACTGATCATTACCGCAAGCCTACTGCTTACTGGTCAGACGATGGATGCTGCCCACTTGGTTGGGGGGGAGATTACCTATACATGCCTTGGGAGCAACAGCTACCAAATCACGTTAAGAATATACAGAGATTGCAATTCAGGGGGCGCAGGCTTTGATAATTCAGTCAATTTTTCTGTCTATGATATTTCAGGAAATTTGCTATTTAATCCATCTGTAACTAAGGGGCCAACGATTACCGTACCGACGGGTACCGGTAATCCATGCTTGACAATTCCACCAAATATCTGCACTGAGTATGCAGAGTATGTGCACACTATGACCTTGCCTGCAAGGATTGGAGGGTACACTATCTCCTACCAGCGTTGTTGCAGGAATTCAACCATCACTAACATATCAGCCTCTGGTAAGGGTAACACCTACACGGTCCAGGTGCCCACCATGGATAACTGCAACAGCACACCACAGTTCACGACCATTCCGCCCATTGTGATTTGTCAAGGTGATCAGCTATCCATTGATGCGTCTGCCACAGACGCCAATGGTGATTCCTTGCATTATGCTTTTTGCGATATCCTTAATGGAGGCTCAAGCTTTAACGCAAGTCCTAACCCTGCTGATCCGCCACCTTACAGCATTATTCCATTCATTGCGCCCAATACCTCAGCAGTCCCCATTCCCGGCAACCCTGCCTTAAGCATTGATCCCATTACTGGCATGATCACGGGTGTTGCAAATCAGACTGGGCAGTTTGTGGTCGGTATTTGTGTGAGTGAATATGACAATGGGGTGTTGAAAAGCACCGTCCGACGAGACTACCAATTCAATGTCACCAACTGCATCGTCAATGTCGTGGCAGACATGTTGACGCAGGTAGAAGATCCAACCATGCTTTGTGGCGGTACAACCGTGCAGTTTCAGGCACAAACTGCAGGTGCTTTAGGCTACATGTGGAATTTTGGTGATACAACGTCAGTGACAGACACCAGCTCTAGTCCGACACCATTATTCACTTTTCCTGATACGGGTCGATTTGATGTGATGCTCATCATCAACCCAGGTTTAGTTTGCACGGACACCGTGATAGAAACTTTCGTTATTTACGATTCACCTGACTACCAAATAGGATGGTCTGGCGTGGTATGTTTTGAGGCACAAGACTTCACATTCAAGGCCATTGGCACCACCCCCGTTGATGCCACGTTCTCATGGGACTTTGGCACACAATCCAACACCTTTGGTGCGACGGGTGACTCCATTGAGCATGTCACGTGGAACCAGCCGGGCAAGCATTGGGTTAAGATGACGGTGCATTCCGTATCCTGTCCAGACACCTTGTACGATACCGTTGAGGTCTTTGCGTGGACGTTGGATGTGAGTGCAGGATCAGACACTGCCATTGTTTATGGAGATACAGCTTACTTGGCAGTTGACACGGGTGCTGCATGGTACTGGTATGCTGATCAGCCTGTGTACTGGAACAATTACCGTCAGCAGGACCCGCAGATGTGGATGCTTGAAGACAGCACGACTGTCTACGTCATTGTTACGGACATTTTGGGATGCCGCGGCGCAGATACCTTGATGGTGTACTGGCTACCTCGACAAACGCGACCTGAATTGGGCCACATACAAAATCTAATGACCCCCAATGGGGATGGTCTCAATGATATTTTAGACTTGTCAGAAGTCACCTTTGGTGATGATTGCACCTTGAGGGTCTTTGACCGATGGGGTGGTCAAGTTTATGAACAGACTGCCTATGATGATAGCTGGACAGGTGTTAATGCCAATGGCAGAAAACTGGGGGATGGCACGTATTACATCATGTTGCAATGCGGTCTCAAGGAAATCCGCTATGCAGGCCCACTAACCCTTGTTAGGCCTTGATTTAAGCCAAAGGTAATCGCCTATATAAAATAAAAAAGGCAGCCATTTGGCTGCCTTTTTTTGTGATGATGCAAAGTTTTAATTGTGGGGCATCAAGAGAACATCTCTCGAATCCGGCTGAATAGACCTTTGTCTTTTTTGCTAGGGTTTGGCTTGAAGCTTTCAGATTTCCTCAGAGCTTCCATGGCTTTTTTGTCAGAGGCTGTTAAGGTCTGTGGTGTCCATACGGCAACATGGATGAGTAGGTCACCCGTGCCATAGCCTTCAAGGTTTGGTAAGCCTTTGCCTTTGAGTCGCAAGATCTTGCCGCTCTGCGTGCCAGCTGCAATGCCAACCTTCACATTGCCAGATACCGTAGGTACTTCAACAGAGATGCCTAGTGCGACATCGGGCATGCTCAAGAAGAGCTCATAGTGTAGATGCTTGCCATCGCGTTGCAAGTCCTCATGGGGCAATTCCTCAATAGAGACAATTAAGTCGCCTGCAGGGCCGCCATTTGCTGCGTGGTTACCCTTACCGCTGACCCGAAGCTGCATGCCGTCTTGCACGCCTCCAGGTATCTTGATGGCAACGACCTCATCTTTGCGTTCAAGGCCATCAGCGCTAACCCCTGCTGGGAGAGAGTCAATCATTTGGCCGCTTCCTTGACAGTCATGGCAGGTGGCTGCTGTTTGCATTTGACCCAAGATGGTATTCTGGATCCTTGTTATTTGCCCGCTGCCATGGCAGGTAGTGCATGTTTTGAAGGTCAAACCATCAGCAGGCATGGCCCGCTTGATTTTGATTTCCTTTTCTACGCCATTGGCGATGTCCTCGAGTGTTAGCTTGACACGGACACGAAGGTTGCCTCCGCGTGGAGCTCGTCGTTGACCGCCGCCACCAAAGCCACCAAATCCACCACCACCAAAAATATCGCCAAAGTGGCTGAAGATGTCATCCATGTTCATGCCTTGGCCACCGCCAAAACCGCCTGAACCAGAGGCCTGGTGGCCAAATCGATCGTATTTCTGCTTCTTTTCAGTGCTTGATAGCACTTCATAGGCCTCAGCTGCCTCCTTGAATTTTTCCTCTGCTTCCTTGTTGTCCGGATTTTTATCTGGATGGAATTGGATAGCTTTTTTTCGGTAAGCTTTTTTGATGCTGTTGGCATCAGCAGTCTTGTCAACCCCAAGGACCTCGTAGTAGTCTCTTTTTGCCATGGCTTAAGATTCAGTGGATTGTGCCACGATCACCTTGGCATAACGGATGATGCGATCGCCGAGTTCGTACCCAGCTTCAACCTCGTCAAGCACCTTGCCAGCGTCATCAGGTGTCGGCGCAGGGATCTGTGTGATGGCCTCCATAGACTCAACGTCAAAGGTTTTGCCAATGCTGCTTTCCATGCGTTTAAGACCTTGGGACTCCATGTTGTTAATCATTTTTTGTTGAATCAGAGCTAGACCTTTAGCTTCTTCACTGCCAGCTTGAAGGTTTTTCAATGCACGCTCAAAATCGTCCAGAATGGGCAACAGGCTAGTGATGATTTTCTCCCCAGCAGTCATCATCAAGCTCAAGCGCTCTTTAGCTGTGCGGCGGCGAAAGTTTTCAAACTCTGCATAGAGGCGCAAGTTTTGGTCCTTGGCCTCTAGAAGCTCAGCTTCAAGGTCAGGGTTAAGCTCTTCAGTGGGTTCAGCTGAAAGGGTTTGATCAATCGGGGTGTCATCCGTTTTGGATTTGCCGTTATTGTCTTGCTTCTTGGATGGTTTGGATGCTGCCATGGTCTATTTGATGGGTTCAATCGCTGGTTCCTAGCACATCAAATGCTTTGCCATAGCGACAACTGTGACATAATGGCAGATATTGGGCGTGGATCACCCTGTTAAGAGCAATCAGGCTTGCCAATTTGTCCCAAATTATTTCTGAAGTGCTTTCAGCGCATGAGCAATTTGCTGCCCCCTAAGGTTCATGCCAATGATTTTCCCCTTCCCATCAATGAGGAAGGTTCTTGGGATGCTGTTGACACCATAAGTGGCAGCTCCCTGGGAACTCCAGCCACGCAAGTCACTGACATGGTTGTCCCATGCCAATTTATCTTGCTCAATGGCCTTGATCCATCGGTCTTTGCTTTGGTCCAGAGACACCGAGAAAATTTCAAATCCTTTGCCAGACTTGAAATTGGCATCTTTGTATTGATGGTAGGTTTTCACCACAGATGGGTTTTCTTGCCGGCATGGACCACACCATGATGCCCAAAAATCCAACATGACAATTTTCCCGCGCAAGTCACTCAAGTTCCTTATGTTGCCTTCAGGGTCCTTGAAGGACAATTCAGGAGCCATGGATCCGACGCGAACGCTGGCCATTTGGCTTGAATCAAGAGGGGAGTGGCTGATGTCGCTGGCATTGAAGCTCAGCAAAAGGATGGCAATGATCCAAACGGATACCTGTTTCATGGGAAGGGTTTTTTTGATGCTATGATGGAATACGTTCAATTATCGCGCCAAGCGCTCTAAGTCGCTCATCGATGCGTTCATAGCCTCGATCGATTTGTTGAATGTTATGAATGGTGCTCACGCCTTCTGCACTGAGTGCAGCAATCAATAAGGAAATACCTGCGCGAATGTCGGGAGAAGTCATGGTCGTTGCCCTCAATGGTGATGACCGATTTAGTCCAATAACGTTTGCGCGATGGGGGTCGCAGAGAATGATTTGCGCACCCATGTCAATGAGTTTGTCTACAAAGAATAATCGGCTTTCAAACATTTTTTGGTGGATAAGCACGGAGCCTTTGGCTTGAGTTGCTGTGACCAAGATGATGCTCAATAGGTCAGGAGTGAAGCCTGGCCATGGTGCATCACTGATGGTGACCATGGATCCGTCAAGGTAAGAGCCAATAGTGTAATGCGACTGCGCAGGCACATGGATGTCATCACCTTGAATCTCCAATTGAATGCCGAGCTTTCTGAAAACTTGCGGGATTTGCCCCAGGTGCTCAACGCCAGCATTTTTGATGGTGATGCTGCTCTTTGTCATGGCGGCAAGACCAATCCATGATCCAATTTCAATCATGTCAGGCAAGCATCGATGTTCGGTTGATCCCAAGCTTTTGACCCCGTGAATGTGCAAGAGGTTGCTGCCGATGCCATCAATTTTCGCACCCATCCGGACCAGCATGTTGCAGAGCTGCTGCAGGTAAGGTTCACAAGCTGCATTGTATATGCTTGTGGTTCCAGGGGTTAAGACAGCAGCCATCACAATGTTCGCTGTACCTGTCACAGAAGCCTCGTCAAGAAGCATGTAGCTGCCTTTGAGTCCTGATTTTGGTGCCTCTACGCCGTAAAATTCTGTACCTTTCTTGTGTTTGTATTCTGCGCCCAATTTCATGAAGCCCAAGAAATGGGTATCCAGACGTCTCCGTCCAATTTTATCACCGCCTGGCTTGGGAATGTACCCTTTCCCAAATCGCGCTAGCATGGGCCCTACAAGCATGACTGACCCTCTCAAGGAGGCGCCTTTGACTCGGTAGGTGTCGCTAAATAGGAAATCTGGGTTGACATGCTTAGCGCAAAAGCTGTAGTCGCCATGGCCGTGTTTGGTCACAACAACCCCAAAGTCTTTCAAGATGTCAATTAATTGGTTGACATCAACAATGTCAGGAATGTTTGATACCCTGACAGTTTCTTCCGTGAGCAGCGTGGCACAAAGGATTTGCAAAACTTCATTTTTCGCTCCTTGTGGTTGAATGCTGCCGTCCAGTTTTTGACCACCTGTGATTTTGAAACTTGCCATGGGTTATTTGCGTTTTTGAAATCCCCGTCGATTGCCGCCCCGGTTGGGGCTTTTGTTGCTGCGTTTGCTGTACAGGGGCTGCTTTTTCTTTTTTCGTACGCGAATTGGTGCGGTGGGTGAGATGGCTCCTTTCGTGACGGAAAGTCGCTCTTGATTCTCTCCCAATACACCGTCTGACATGGCTTTCAGGTCTGACCAGATGATGTCATCGGCTACATGATCCTTGTTCCAGCTCAGGTAGGCTCGCTTCATCTGATTTGCAAGGTCGTAGGCCATGGCATCCCGATCCTCGCTTTCATCCATGGCTGAAACTGTTTCAATGGCACGCTTGATGATAACGCCATAGTAACGTTTCCCCATGTTCGTTACCGGGTAGGGGACTTGCTCTGGGGTAGTTGCTAACCCTTTTCTGGTTGGGCGCTCAAAGGGAGACTCAACATCCAGCATGAAGTCGGACATCACATGCAGATGGTCCCACAGTTTGTGATGGTAATCTGCATTGTCCCTGAGTTCGGGATTGAGGTTGCCAATCACGTCAATGATGCTTTGCGCCACCTTGCTTCGGTGTTGCTTGTTATCAATGGTGAGGCAGTAGGCGATCATGGACTGTACGTGCCGCCCATACTCGGGCATGCGCAGTTCGTCTTTGTCGGTATTGTACGCCAAATTAAGGGCGGCGGAGTCTGATGGAGTCATTTCGATAATAGGCGCAATTTAGCAAACTTCAGGAGCAGTTTTTTCTCACCGGCATGTTCAAAGGCGATGACAGCCTTTGCATCCATGCCCTCGCCTTCAATAGCGGTCACTACTCCGACCCCAAATCGGCCGTGAATAACGCGGCTTTTGATCTGGAGATTTAGGTCCATTGCTGATGTGTTAATGTCTGATTTACTGTTTGTTATGTCCTCAATGCGCTTCATGGCATGGGGTCGTTTGAAGTGGATGTCACTAGGCTTGGCTTCAAGTTTTTTCCCCTGGAGTTTTGCTTTGTTTGATTCCATTTTTTTTCTTTGCCCCATGGATTCAGCAGCCTTCCCATAGAAGGTATTTCGTGCTTTTGGTGCTCGTTCAGGTGCGCCAAAAGCGTCCTTGAGGCTGTCGGGCACCTGATAAGTGTTGTTGACTTCCGATTTGTGGACATCCAGGTGCTTTTCATCGAGTTCATCCAAAAAACGGCTTGGGACACAGTCAATCAGTTTGCCCCATCGGTAACGCACATGGGAGTGGGTGAGGTAAGCCTGTTTTTCCGCCCGCGTCAATGCCACATAAAAGAGGCGTCGTTCTTCCTCAATTTCTTGTCGTGACCCCATGGACATCATTGAAGGGAAGAGGTTCTCCTCCAGTCCGACAATGAAGACATGGCGGAATTCCAAGCCTTTAGCTAGGTGCACTGTCATGAGACTGACCTTGGGTCCGGGGTCTTCATCTTCCCGGTCTATGTCTGTGATCAGTGCCACATCTTGAATGAATGCTGCCAAGCTTGGGTCTCCATCTTCAATGGGCTCTTGCTGTTCAACAAAATCTTTGATGCCATTCAGCAATTCTTGGATGTTTTCATACCTGCTGACACCTTCAGGCGTGTTGTCATCAGCAAATAGTTTGATCAACCCACTGGTTTTTGCGATGTGTGACACCACGTCAAAGGCATTGCCGGATTCGCTTAAAATCTGGTAGGATTTGATCATGTCTGCAAAGGCAAGGATGCGTTCTGCGGTGGGGCGATTGATGGTTGGGACCAATGCAGGTGCCTTGCAAGCAATGTCCCATAACGTGCTATTTTGTTCATTGGCAGCAATGATCAACCGGGCCATGGTGGTGTCGCCAATGCCTCTGCTAGGCAAGTTGATGGCCCGCTTGAAGGCTTCTTCGTCGTTTGGGTTGACGCAGAGTCTGACATAGGCCAACAAATCCTTCACCTCTTTTCGCTGGTAGAAGGACAAGCCCCCATAAATTCTGTAGGCAATGCCCCGCCTTCTCAGGCTGTCTTCAAAGGCACGTGACTGCGCATTGGTTCGGTAAAGGATGGCAAATTGGTCAGGTAGCTGTTGCTTGCGGTTGATGCCATTCCAGATGGTATGTGCCACAAATTGTGCTTCGTCGGAGTCGCTTACGGCTTGATGAACCACGATGGGTTCGCCGGCAGGATTTTCCGTCCAGATGTCCTTAGGTAATTGATCTTCGTTAGCCTTGATTAATGCATTGGCTGCTCCCACAATGTGACCTGAAGAGCGATAGTTCTGCTCAAGCTTGTACATGCCAGCATCAGGGTAATCCTTGTTAAAATTAAGGATGTTTTCAATGTTAGCTCCTCGGAATGCGTAAATGCTTTGCGCATCATCGCCCACAGTGAATAGGTTTTCAAAGCGGCTAGCTAACGCTTTGATGATAAGGTATTGGCTGTGGTTGGTGTCTTGGTACTCGTCGACAAGAATGTAGCGGAAACGATCCTGGTAGGTCGCAAGGGCTTCAGGAAATCGGACAAAGAGTTCATTGGTCCTCAGCAGCAGGTCATCAAAATCCATAGCACCTGCTCTGAAACATCGCTCGGTGTATGCTCTGTAAAGTTCACCCATCTTTGACATCCTTGCAGCTGAGTCAGCAGCTTGCAAGTCACCTCGCTTGGCATAAGATTTAACGGTAATCAAGTTGTTCTTGTAAGAGCTTATGCGATTGCTGACTGCCTTTACTTTATACAGGTCTTTGTCCAGTTGCATTTCCTTGATCAAGGAAGCTATCACTTTGTTGCTGTCCTCAGTGTCATAAATGGTGAAGTTGGATGGGTAACCCATGCGATGACCTTCGCTTCTTAGGATGCGGGCAAAGACCGAATGGAAGGTTCCCATCCACAAGCCTTTGACCAGGTCTTTGCTAGCGATACTTGCAATCCGATCACGCATTTCCCGTGCAGCTTTGTTGGTGAACGTCAGTGCCAAGATGTTGAAGGCATCGACCCCTTGAGCCATGATGTGAGCGATGCGGTAGGTGAGGACACGGGTTTTACCTGAGCCTGCTCCAGCAATCACCATGGCAGGGCCTTTGATGTGCTCAGCAGCTTTGCGCTGTGCGGGATTCAATTGAGATAAAAATGCTGACATGGATTGGTTGACAAAGGTAGGTGAGTCCATGAATTGTGGAAAGCCGAGTCATCAGTTTTTGAAAAGTTAGTATTTGGGCTTTTAAGCGTGGTTGTATATGCAGGAAAATACTCTACATTTGCAGTCCCCAAAAAAATGGGTGTTAACAACGCATTGAGAACGAAACTAAATCAGATCGAATGCCAACAATACAGCAACTGGTTCGTAAGGGCCGGGTGAAAATGACAAAAAAGAGCAAGTCCGTTGCTCTTGATTCTTGCCCACAAAGGCGCGGGGTGTGTACACGTGTGTATACCACTACGCCAAAGAAACCCAACTCTGCCATGCGGAAAGTCGCCCGTGTGCGATTGACCAATGGCAATGAAGTGAATGCCTACATCGGCGGTGAAGGACACAACCTCCAAGAGCACAGCATTGTGCTTGTTCGCGGTGGCCGAGTGAAAGATCTTCCCGGTGTTCGTTACCATATCGTACGTGGTGCACTAGATACTTCAGGTGTTGCAGATCGAACTCAGCGTCGATCCAAGTACGGAACCAAACGTCCAAAAGCCAAGAAATAAGCCATGAGAAAGACACGTGCAAAAAAGCGCCCTCTGCTTCCAGATCCCCGATTTAATGATGAATTGGTGACACGTTTTGTAAACAACATGATGCTGGATGGCAAGAAGTCCCTTGCCTTCACCATTTTTTATGACGCCATTGATTTAGTCTCAGAGAAGACCGGAGAAGGTGATGGTCTTGAGCAGTGGAAAACAGCTTTGACCAATGTCATGCCCCACGTTGAGGTTCGTAGCCGACGCGTAGGTGGTTCAACCTTCCAGATTCCTCACCCGATTCGTCCAGACCGAAAGGTAACCATGGCGATGAAGTGGTTGATTGAATTTTCTCGTAAGCGCAATGAGAAAACCATGGCAAATAAGTTAGCCAATGAGATTATTGCAGCAGCGAAGGAAGAAGGTGCAGCTGTGAAGCGTCGTCAAGACACACACAAGATGGCTGAAGCCAACAAGGCATTTGCCCATTTCCGTTTCTAAATCATTCACCATGTCAACACGGGATCTTAAATACACACGCAACATCGGCATCATGGCTCACATTGATGCAGGTAAGACGACAACTACTGAGCGCGTTCTTTACTACACAGGTGTGAGTCACAAAATTGGTGAAGTGCACGATGGTGCGGCAACCATGGACTGGATGGAGCAAGAGCAAGAGCGTGGTATCACGATAACATCTGCTGCCACCACATGTTTCTGGAACTTCCCTACCGACCAAGGTAAGGCTATTCCAGAATCTGAAGAATACAAGGTTAACATCATTGATACCCCTGGACACGTTGATTTCACCGTTGAGGTAGAGCGTTCATTGCGCGTATTAGATGGTGCTGTTGCATTGCTTTGTGCCGTTGGTGGTGTTCAGCCTCAAACGGAAACTGTTTGGCGTCAGGCAACCAAATACGCTGTGCCACGCATGGTGTTTGTTAACAAGATGGACCGTACTGGTGCCGATTTCTTTGAGGTGGTCAACCAAATTGGCGACCGTTTGAAAGGTAATCCTTTGGTTATGCAAGTACCAATTGGTGCTGAAGGAGACTTCAAAGGCATCATTGACTTGTTAGATAAGCGTGCAATCATCTGGGAAGATGAGACTCAAGGCATGACTTACAAGGAAGTGGAAATTCCTGCTGAATTGGTTGATACTGTCGATGAGTACCGCGAGAAATTGGTTGAAGCCATTGCTGAATTTGATGATAACCTGTTGGAAAAGTTCTTTGAGGATCCTGACAGCATCACCCGAGAAGAAATGGTTGCTGCTATTCGTAAAGGCACCATTGAAATGAAAATCACCCCTGTTTTCTGTGGCTCAGCCTTCAAGAATAAAGGTGTGCAAACCATGTTGGATGCGGTTATGTCTTATTTGCCATCTCCTTTGGATGTAGAAGCTATCACTGGTGAGAACCCTGACACAGGCGAGGAAGAGTCTCGTAAGCCATCCGTAGATGAGCCATTCTCAGCCCTTGCTTTCAAGATTGCAACTGACCCATTTGTTGGCCGGTTGTGCTTTTTCCGTGTATACTCTGGGTCAACCGATGCAGGTTCTTACGTGAAGAATATGCGAACCATGAAGAAGGAGCGTATTTCTCGCATTTTCCAAATGCACTCCAATAAGCAGAATGCCATTCCTACAATTGAGGCTGGTGACATTGGTGCAGGTGTCGGTTTCAAGGACATTCGCACAGGCGATACCCTTGCTGCTGAAAAGCATCCCATCGTATTGGAATCCATGACATTCCCTGAGCCAGTGATTGGCATAGCTGTTGAACCTAAGTCACAGGTTGACATGGACAAGATGGGTATGGCATTGGCTAAATTGGCTGAAGAGGATCCAACTTTCCGCGTTGTTACGGATGAGGAAACTGGTCAGACAGTGATTAGTGGTATGGGCGAATTGCATTTGGATATTCTTGTTGATCGCATGCGACGTGAATTCAAGGTTGAGTGCAACCAAGGCGCACCTCAGGTTCAGTATAAGGAGGCATTAATCGAGACTATCAGCCACCGTGAAACCTACAAGAAGCAGACAGGTGGTCGCGGTAAATTTGCAGACATTGTCTTCACGATCGGACCCGTTGATGAAGATTTCGAAGGCGAATTACAGTTTGTGAATGAAGTCAAAGGTGGCAATGTGCCTCGTGAATTTATTCCATCTGTTGAGAAAGGATTCAAGAATGCTATGGTCAATGGCCCGTTGGCTGGTTATGGAATTGACACCATGAAGGTGACATTGAAGGATGGTTCATTCCACCCTGTTGACTCTGATCAGTTGTCCTTTGAGCAAGCTGGAAAGCTTGGCTTCCGTTCTTCGGCTAAAAAGGCATCTCCGGTCATTTTGGAGCCAATTATGAAGATGGAAGTTGTCATGCCAGAAAATTCCATGGGAGATGTTGTGGGAGACCTCAATAAACGCCGTGGCGTAGTTCAAGGCATGGACACCAAGGAAGGTGATTCTGTGGTAAAAGCTGAAGTGCCATTGAGCGAAATGTTTGGTTACGTAACCAGCTTACGCACCATTACATCTGGTCGTGGCAGTTCTACCATGGAATTCAGCCATTACGCCGCAACGCCTAACAATATTTCTGAAGCAGTCATTGAGGCTGTAAAGGGAGCCTAATAACCGAAGCGAATCATGAGTCAAAAAATCCGCATCAAACTGAAATCCTACGACCACAACTTGGTCGATCGGAGTGCAGAGCAAATCGTTAAAACTGTCAAGAGCACTGGTGCTGTTGTCAATGGTCCTATTCCATTGCCAACAAACAAGCGCATCTACACGGTGTTGCGCTCTCCGCACGTTAACAAAAAATCTCGCGAGCAATTTGAGCTATCCAACTACAAGCGTCTGTTGGATATCTATAGCTCTTCCAGCAAAACCATCGATGCGTTGATGAAGTTGGAGTTGCCTAGTGGGGTTGAAGTAGAAATTAAAGTTTAATATCATTTTATTATGCCTGGACTAATTGGCAAAAAAATCGGAATGACCAGCATCTTCGCTGCAGATGGGAAAAATTTCCCCTGCACTGTGATTGAGTTGGGTCCCTGTACGGTGACTCAGCTTAAATCGAACGATGTCGATGGTTACAACGCCGTGCAGATCGGTTTCAAGGACGCTAAGCGTCCCAACCAAGCTGCCTCCGGCCACGCTGCCAAAGCGAAAACCTCTGCAAAAACTAAGTACGTAGAATTTGACAGCTTCTCTGAAGATGTGAAACTGGGCGATGAGCTCACCGTTTCCATGTTCGCTGAAGGTGACTTTGTTGACGTCGTTGGAACAAGCAAGGGTAAAGGCTTTCAAGGCGTTGTCAAGCGTCACAACTTTGCCGGTGTGGGTCAAGCCACACACGGTCAACACAATCGTTTGCGTGCACCGGGTTCTATTGGAGCGGGTTCATCACCATCTCGTGTCTTCAAGGGCATGCGCATGGGAGGCCGTATGGGCAACGATCGTATCAAGGTAGCAAACCTTGAGGTGTTGAAAGTAGATGTTGAACACAGCATGATTGTGGTTAAAGGATCAATTCCTGGAGCCAAGCAGTCAATGGTAATTGTTGAGAAATAATGAAAGTGAATATTGTCACTCAAGAGGGTAAAGATTCAGGTCGCAAGGCGACATTGAGCAAGGATGTCTATGGCATTACACCCAGTGATCACGCCATGTATTTGGACGTGAAACAATACCTCGCCAACCAACGCCAGGGTACGTCTAAAGCGAAGGAGCGTGGTGAAATTGCTCGAACCACAAAGAAACTGCACAAGCAAAAGGGTACTGGTGGTGCACGTCATGGCAGCATGCGTTCACCATTGTTCCGCGGTGGTGGTACCATCTTTGGTCCCCGTCCCCGCAGCTACAGTTTTAAATTGAATAAAAAGTTGAAGATGTTGGCTCGTCGCTCTGCATTGAGCACCATGGCAGCCGACTCTCACATCATCGTGATGGATAAGTTCAACATGGATGCCCCAAACACTCAGGGCTACGGTCAGGTAATCAGCGCCTTAGGTCTTAAGGGGAAGAAATCCATGGTTGTCTTGGCAGACCAGGATAAAGCAGTATATTTGTCATCCCGCAATTTTGAGGGATCTAAAGTAGTAACTGTTTCAGAATTAAGCACTTATGCGATTTTGAATGCTGGAACACTTATCCTAACAGAAGGGGCAATAGACAAAATTGAAAACACATTAATCACAAAGTAATGGAGGACATCATCATTCGACCCCTCATTTCGGAGAAAGCTTCAGCAGATGTTGAAGATCGCAACCGGTATGCTTTTGTGGTTAAAAAGACAGCCAACAAGATTCAGATCAAAAAGGCTGTTGAACTAGTCTATGGCGTGAGCGTTGCAAGTGTTCGCACATGCATCATGCCGGCTAAGCGCGTTGTGCGCCACACCAAAGCAGGTGTTCTTGCTGGGCGTAACAGCTCTTACAAGAAGGCCATCATTGATCTCCAAAGTGGAGAGACTATTGACATTTACGGCAACATCTAAGCATCATGGCGATACGTAAACTCAAAGCAATTACTCCTGGACAGCGTTTCCGCACAGTCAATGACTATGCAGACCTGACAGAGAGCAAGCCAGAAAAGTCTCTAACTGTAGCTAAGCGCCGTTCAGGTGGTCGGAATAACAGTGGCAAGATGACTATGCGTTACATTGGCGGAGGTGCCAAGCAACGCTACCGCATCATCGATTTCAAACGTGACAAGGCAGCTGTTCCAGCTACGGTTAAGTCCATCGAGTATGATCCAAACCGTTCAGCATTCATCGCATTGTTGTTTTATGCAGACGGAGAGAAGCGCTACATCATTGCCCCAAGTGGTCTTGAGGTTGGCGCAGTGATTCAATCAGGTGAAGGTTCAGCCCCTGAGGTTGGCAATGCCATGAAGATCTCTGAGATTCCATTGGGTACCATCATTCACAACATTGAATTGCACCCCGGTCAAGGTGGTGTTATTGCGCGTAGCGCTGGGGCATTTGCACAGTTGGCAGCCCGTGACGGCAAGTATGCTACCATCAAAATGCCGTCAGGTGAATTGCGCATGATCCTTGCAGAAGGGATGGCAACCATAGGCGTTGTATCCAATTCTGATCACGCGCAGATTGTTTCCGGTAAGGCCGGTCGCAGCCGCTGGTTGGGTCGTCGTCCGCGCACACGTGGTGTGGCAATGAACCCTGTCGATCACCCAATGGGTGGTGGTGAAGGCCGTGCATCTGGTGGACATCCACGTTCACGCAATGGCATTCCTGCAAAAGGATTTAAAACTCGCTCCAAGAAAAAGCCGAGTAATCGTTACATCATTGAAAAACGTAAGAAGTAATCATGGCACGTTCTCTTAAAAAAGGGCCATTCATTCACTATAAGCTTGAAAAGCGAGTGATGGCCAATGTAGAAGCTAATAAAAAGACCGTCATCAAGACTTGGTCTCGCGCTTCTATGATCAGTCCAGATTTTGTTGGTCAAACCATTGCTGTTCATAACGGCAAGACTTTCATTCCTGTTTATGTCACTGAAAACATGGTAGGTCACAAGTTGGGAGAGTTTTCTCCAACGCGCACCTTCCGTGGTCATGGTGGAAACAAAAAGAATTAAGCCGTCATGGGATCAAGAAAGAAAAATAGTTCAGAAGCCATCAAGGCTGCTAAGAAAGAAGTTGCCATGGTGCATCTTCGAAACTGTCCTACATCGCCTCGAAAGATGCGTTTGATGGCAGATTTGATTCGTGGCATGGAAGTCACGAAGGCTTTGTATGTATTGAAGCACAGTTCTAAAGAGGCTTCTGGTCGCTTAGAAACGCTTTTGTTATCTGCATTGAATGTGTGGGAAACCAAGAATGAAGAATCAACTGTTGATGGAACAACCTTGGTTGTTTCAAGGATTGAAGTGGCTTCTGCCCGTATGCTCAAGCGTATTCGCCCTGCACCACAGGGTCGTGCCCATCGCATCCGCAAGCGTTCCAATCATGTAACTATGATTGTATCAGCTGACCAATCTGTAGACACCACATCGTCCAACGAAGTAAAAGACGCCAAATAATGGGACAAAAAACGAATCCAATTGGTAACCGATTAGGTTATATCCGTGGTTGGGAATCCAACTGGTTTGGAGGTAAGAACTTTGGTGAGAAACTCGCTGAAGATTTCGCCATCCGCAAATACATCAACACGCGTTTGTATCGCGCCCAGGTCTCTCGCATCGTTATTGAGCGGACGCTCAAGGTGGTGACTGTGACTATTGCAACGGCTCGTCCTGGCGTCATCATTGGCAAAGGCGGAACTGAAGTTGACAAGCTTAGAGAAGAACTGAAGAAGTTGACCAAAAAGGATGTTCAATTGAACATCCATGAGATCAAGCGCCCTGAATTGGACGCCATCTTGGTTGCTGATTCCATTGCCCGTCAATTGGAAGGCCGTGTATCTTTCCGTCGCGCAGTAAAAATGGCCATGGGTAGTACTATGCGCATGGGTGCTGAAGGTATCAAGGTGCAGATTAGCGGCCGATTGAATGGTGCTGAGATTGCTCGCTCCATGAAATTCAAAGAAGGCCGTACCCCATTGCACACTTTCCGTGCAGACATTGACTACCACCTTGCTGAGGCACATACGACTTACGGCCGTTTAGGCGTGAAAGTATGGATCATGAAAGGTGAAGTCTATGGCAAGAAGGACCTATCCAACATCCTTGGAGCTGCAAAGCGTTCTGGTAGTGGTGGTGCAGGTGGTAGTAAGAATCGTGGCAGCGGCGCAAGTCGCAACCGCCCAAACCGTAATGCTTAATCTATTAGGTCATGTTACAGCCAAAGCGCACAAAACACCGTAAGATGTTCAAAGGCCGAATGAAAGGCAATGCCCAGCGTGGCACAGAGCTTTCATTTGGATCCTATGGCATCAAATCTCTGGAAGATGTCTGGATGACATCTCGCCAAATTGAGTCAGCTCGTATTGCAGCGACTCGCTACATGCAGCGTCAAGGTCAGTTGTGGATTCGCATCTTCCCAGACAAACCTATCACCAAGAAACCGCTTGAGGTTCGTATGGGTAAGGGTAAGGGTAATGTCGAATACTGGGCAGCTGTTGTCAAGCCAGGTCGCATGCTATTTGAGCTAGATGGCGTCCCCGAAAATGTTGCAAAAGAAGCCCTTCGCTTAGCTGCGCAGAAGCTTCCTGTTAAAACCAAATTAGTCACACGTCGCGATTTGCAGGCGCTATAATCTGAGCTATGAATAACGAAGAAATTCGAAATCTCTCTGACCAAGATCTTCAAGCCAAGTTGGCTGAAGTGAAAAGTGAACTTGCTGATATGAAGCGAGTGAATAGGATCAGTCCACTGGAAAATCCCATGCGGATTAGTGCCGTCCGCAAGGACGTTGCTCGCATGGCTACTGAAATAAGCACACGTAAAGCATAATCAATACCATGGAAAATCAACGTAATCTTCGCAAAGAGCGTATTGGCACGATCACCAGTTCCGCCATGGACAAGACGGTGACTGTCAATGTTTCTCGTCGTGTCAAGCATGCCAAGTATGGCAAGTTCCTCACTTTCAGTAAAAAGTTTCACGCGCATGATGAAGCTAATGACTGTGGTGTTGGCGATACCGTTCGCATCATGGAAAGTCGACCAATAAGCCGCACCAAGTGCTGGCGTGTTGTTGAAATAATCGAAAGAGCTAAGTAAGCATGTTACAGACAGAATCTCGTCTCCGCGTTGCGGACAATACTGGCGCCAAGGAAGTCTTGGTGATTCGTGTCCTTGGTGGCACCAAGCGTCGCTACGCGCGTTTGGGTGACAAAATTGTCGTCACCGTCAAGGATGCCACACCAGGTGGCAATACAAAAAAAGGCACCGTTACACGTGCAGTGGTCGTTCGCACCAAGAAAGAAGTGCGTCGCCCCGATGGATCCTACATTCGCTTTGATGACAACGCATGTGTGTTGTTGGATGAGGCGGGTCAAATGAAGGGTACTCGTGTATTTGGTCCTGTCGCTCGTGAATTGCGTGACAAGCAGTTCATGAAGATTGTCTCTTTAGCACCAGAAGTGCTGTAATTATTTATTAAGATGGCAAAATTCCACATCAAAACAGGAGACACCGTCATGGTCATCGCAGGCACTGCGAAGGGCCAGAGTGGCCGTGTGATCCGCATGATCCCTAAGCAGCATCGCGCTGTCATTGAAGGTTTGAACTTGGTTACCAAGCATCAAAAACCTTCAGCAACCAGCCCTCAAGGTGGCATTGTGAAAATGGAAGCTCCCATTCACTTGTCTAACTTGATGCTCATGATCGGTGACCAAGCCACACGTGTGGGTCGCCGGATTGAGGATGGTAAGGTTGTTCGTTACGCTAAGAAAACCGGTGATATCATTAAGTAATGGAACCTACACTCAAGAAAAACTACAAAGAGAAAGTCGTTCCTGCATTGATGGAGGAATTTGGCTACACCAACAAGATGCAAGTTCCTCGTCTAGAGAAAATTGTTCTAAGTCAAGGTGTCGGTGCTGCAGTTTCTGACAAGAAACTTGTACAGTATGCCGTTGAGGAAATGACAACAATTGCTGGCCAAATGGCTGTCATGACCAAGTCTAAGAAAGACGTATCCAATTTCAAATTGCGTAAAGGCATGCCAATTGGCGCCCGTGTCACCTTGCGTGGTGAGCGCATGTATGAATTCATGGAGCGACTGTTTGTTTCTGCCTTGCCACGTGTTCGTGACTTCCAAGGTGTCAAGCAAGGTTTTGATGGCCGAGGTAACTTGACCATGGGCATCAAAGAGCAAATCATTTTCCCTGAGATTGAAATCGACAAGGTGAACCGCATTGCTGGTATGGATATCACATTTGTGACCAATGCCAATACAGATAAAGAAAGCAAGGCGCTTTTGAAAGCATTTGGAATGCCCCTTAAAAAGTAAGACATGGCAAAAGAATCAATGAAAGCGCGCGAGCGCAAACGCGAGGCAACTGTTGCCAAGTATGCTGAAAAGCGCAAGGCACTTAAAGAAGCTGGCGATTATGCTGGTTTGCAGAGACTCCCAAAAAACGCATCTCCTGTTCGTTTGCACAACCGTTGCAAACTCACTGGTCGCCCTCGTGGCTATATGCGCCAATTTGGCCTTTCCCGTGTCACCTTCCGTGAAATGGCCCTCAAGGGCTTGATCCCAGGGGTGAAAAAGAGCAGCTTCTAAAAAGCTATAACAAGAAGAAATTATGCATTCAGATCCAATCTCCGATTTTCTTACCCGCTTGCGCAATGGTGCACAAGCTCGTCACACCGTTGTTGAACTTCCGTCCAGCAACATCAAAGTTGAAATCGCTAAAATCCTTGAAGAGCAAGGGTTCATCCGCGGTTATAAAGTTGATGCTACAGGTCCTCAGGGCACCTTGAAAGTTGCTCTTAAGTACGACAGCATGACCAAGCAGCCCGTGATTCGTGGCTTGAAGCGCATTTCGCGCCCAGGTCTACGTACGTACAAAAACCACAATGACCTTCCCCGCGTGAAAAACGGATTAGGCGTTGCGATTTTAACTACATCTCAGGGTGTGATGACAGATAAAGCTGCCCGTGCACTTAGCATTGGTGGTGAAATTCTTTGTTTCGTTTATTAAGTTATTGAAAGATGTCAAGAATAGGAAAATCTCCCATCACTGTGCCTCCCGGCGTAGAAGTAAACATCGCCAATGGCATGGTTACAATTAGTGGAAAATTGGGCACTTTGACCCAAGCCATTGTAGGCGGTATCACCGTTTCACAAGAAGAGAATGTCATTTCGGTCAACCGGCCATCTGACAGTCGCACGGACCGTGCCATGCACGGTATGACGCGCGCTTTGTTAGCCAACATGGTTATCGGGGTTACTGAAGGTTACACCAAAACATTGGAATTGATTGGTGTGGGTTTCCGCGCAAGCAATCAAGGCCAAGTGCTGGACCTTTCATTGGGATACTCTCACAACATCATGGTACGTGTGCCAGAAGATTGTAAGGTTATCACAGAAATGGTTAAGGGTAAGGCCCCCAAAATCATTTTAACATCTCATGACAAGCATTTGGTTGGCATGGTTGCATCAAAGATTCGCAGTTTCCGTAAGCCTGAACCATACAAAGGAAAAGGTGTTCGCTACATGGGCGAGATTGTTCGCAAGAAAGCTGGTAAATCTGCAAGTGGTAAAGCATAATTCATAGAAAGCATGAAAAAAGCAATAACAAAACGTCAACGTATACACCTGCGTGTTCGCAAGGTGGTCAATGGCACAGCGGATCGCCCTCGTCTTGCGGTATTCCGTAGCAACAAGGAAATCTATGCACAAATCATTGATGATGTCAATGGCAAAACACTGGCCACTGCTGCTTCATTGAAGTTGGGATTTGAAGGCAATAAGACGGATGTTGCAAAGCAAGTTGGCATGAAGCTGGCTGAAGTTGCAAAAGGAAAAGGCATTGAAACAGTATCATTTGATCGCGGTGGTTTTCTCTACCATGGTCGCGTCAAAGCACTAGCTGAAGGCGCTCGTGAAGGCGGTTTGAAATTTTAATTGAGTTATGAAAGGTATTACTACACGTAAAATTAAGCCAAGTGGCTTGGAGTTGGTCGACAAATTGGTGGGTATTCAACGCGTCACAAAAGCAACCAAAGGTGGTCGTTCATTCGGTTTCACAGCTATTGTAGTTGTTGGAGACGAGAATGGCATTGGTGGCTATGGATTAGGGAAAAGCAAGGAAGTTTCTGAGGCTATAACCAAAGGCATTGATGATGCAAAGAAGAACTTGTTCCGCTTTCCTATCATCAAAAGCACCGTGCCACATGAGCAAGACGGTAAATTTGGTGGAGCTCGTGTATTCTTGCGCCCTGCATCTTCCGGTACCGGAGTGATTGCTGGTGGTGCTATGCGCGCAGTACTTGAGTGTGTTGGTGTGCATGATGTTTTGGCGAAATCCAAGGGTTCATCCAATCCACACAACCTAGTTAAAGCAACATTCGATGCCTTGCACAAGATGCGCGATGCGCACCAAGTTGCTCGCTCACGCGGCATCTCTATCAGTAAAGTATTCAACGGTTAATCCAAGGACATGACACGTTATCGCATCAAACAAACACGCAGCATTATTGGCCGACCAGAAAGCCAACGCGCTACATTAAGGGCCCTAGGCCTTCGTGGAATCAATCAAGAGGTCGAGCATGATGGCTCTCCTCAGATCGTTGGTATGATCCGCAAGATCAGCCACCTCGTTATTGTTGAAGAAATCAAATAAATCAGAAGATGTCTTTGAATCAACTTAAACCCGCGAAGGGTTCCGTTCAAACCTCCAAACGACTCGGTCGTGGTGAAGGTTCTGGTTCTGGTGGTACGGCTAGCCGTGGCCACAAAGGAGCCAAGTCACGTTCAGGTTACTCACGAAAAGTGGGCTTTGAAGGTGGTCAAATGCCATTGCAACGTCGTGTGCCAAAGTTTGGCTTCACTAACCCCAACCGTGTAGAGTACCAAGGTATCAACTTGGACGTGCTACAAATGTTGGCTGATGAGAAGCAAGCGACAGCAATCACCCAAGAGGTGTTGATGAGCAATGGTCTATGCCAGAAGAAGGACTTGATCAAGATTCTTGGTCGTGGAGAGCTGAAGGCAAAATTGACTGTGACTGCGCATAAATTCAGTGCAACGGCAAAGGCAGCCATCGAGGCAGCCGGTGGAACAGCTGAAACTATTTAAGCCATGAATCGCTTCTTCCAAACGATCAAAAACATCTGGGGTATCCAGGAACTCCGCGACAAGATCATCTTGACGGCAGGACTTCTATTGGTTTACCGCATCGGCGCAAACGTCGTGCTTCCAGGTATTGATCCCACCAGTTTGGCTCAGTTGCAAAACCAGTCCAGTGAAGGTTTGCTTGGTTTGATCAACGCCTTTTCAGGTGGTGCATTCTCCAACGCCTCCATTTTAGCCTTGGGTATCATGCCTTACATCTCTGCATCCATTGTGATTCAATTGGCTGGATTGGCTGTGCCAAGCATCCAGAAAATGCAAAAGGAGGGCGAAAGCGGACGCCGAAAGCTCAATCAAATCACGCGTTACCTAACGATTCTAATTGTTGGAGCACAAGCGCCTGGCTACATCACCAATTTGATGTATCAAGGTGTTGAAATCACCATTCCGATGGGCACCTTCTGGTTCCTGGCTTGGGTTGTGATCATTGCAGGCACTGTGTTTGCCATGTGGTTGGGTGAGAAAATCACTGACAAGGGCATTGGAAACGGTATTTCTTTGCTGATCATGATTGGTATCATCGCTACGTTGCCACAGGCCTTCTTCCAAGAATTAGCTACACAGCTTGGTGTGACAGGTGGTGGTTGGATCGTCTTCCTTTTGGAAATGGTCAGTCTCTATTTGGTCTTCCTTTTTGCCATAGCATTGACGCAAGCTGTTAGACAGATTCCTTTGGAATACGCTAAACGTGTTGCAGGTGGAGCAACCAAGAGCCTTGGACGCTCTTACTTGCCATTGAAGGTGAACGCATCCGGCGTGATGCCCATCATCTTTGCTCAAGCCTTGATGTTTATTCCAATGACCGTGGTTCAGTACACAGGTATTGAAGCCAGTTGGATGATTGACATATTTGGAAATATTCAAGGTTTCTGGTACAATTTTGTCTTTGCCATCATGATTTTGATCTTCACGTATTTCTATACGGCTGTACAGATCAACACAGATCAAATGGCTGATGATTTGAAGCGTAACGGTGGATTCATCCCCGGTATCAAGCCAGGCCATTCTACCAGCATGTTCATTGATGACACCTTGGCAAAAATTACCTTGCCGGGAGCCATCCTTCTTGCCTTCATCGCAATCCTTCCTGGGATTGTAATGAACCTTGGCTTGAATATGCAATGGGCTCAGTTCTACGGAGGTACATCCCTTCTGATTATTGTGGGCGTTGTCCTTGACACACTCATGCAGGTTGAAAGCTATTTGTTGAATCGCCACTACGACGGATTGATGGACGGAAGTCGTCTCCGAGGTCGAAGTAATATGATGTAGCTGTGAGCAAGCAAGACGCCATATCACAAGATGGAACCATCACAAGTAACCTGTCTAACGCCATGTTCACTGTGGAGTTGGAGAATGGTCACGTTGTCACAGCGCATATCTCAGGTAAAATGAGAATGCACTACATCAAATTGTTGCCAGGTGACCGGGTCAAATTGGAGATGTCTCCTTATGATCTCACGAAAGCACGCATTGTATACCGCTACTAATCCATTGAATTGAAGTATCCATCATGAAAGTAAGAGCATCACTAAAAAAGCGCAGTGCGGATTGCCAAATTGTCCGTAGAAAAGGGCGGCTTTACATCATTAACAAAAAGAACCCCAAGCTCAAGCAGCGCCAGGGATAATTGATCATTGAATAGACATGGCACGTATAGCAGGCATTGACCTACCAAAAAACAAGCGCGGAGAAATCGGCTTGACGTATATCTACGGTATTGGCCGTTCCAAATCTCGTGAGATTCTGGAATTAGCTAAGATTGATGTAAACATCAAAGTCCAAGATTGGACTGATGAGCAAGTTCAATCGATCCGTAACTTTATTTCTGAAGACATGACTGTCGAAGGTGAATTGCGTTCAGAAACTCAAATGAACATCAAGCGATTGATGGATATTGGTTGCCAACGTGGCATCCGTCACCGTAATAGTTTGCCACTTCGTGGTCAGCGTACCAAGAACAATTCTCGCACGAGAAAGGGTAAGCGTAAAACGGTTGCGAACAAGAAAAAGGTCACCAAATAAAAACTGATTGACGATGGCAAAATCGACCAAAAAACGCCGTGTGAAAGTTGAAGCTGTGGGTGAAGCACACATTAGCTCAACATTTAACAACATCATAATTGCCCTGACCAACACACAAGGTCAAGTGATCTCATGGTCATCTGCAGGCAAAATGGGATTTCGCGGTTCCAAGAAAAACACCCCTTACGCTGCACAAGTTGCTGCTGAAGATGCTGCTGAAGTAGCAAAGGAAGCTGGACTACGCAAAGTAAAGGTTTACGTGAAAGGTCCAGGTAATGGTCGCGAAAGCGCCATCCGAAGCCTACACAATACGGGCATCGAAGTCACTGAAATCATTGACATCACGCCAATTCCCCACAACGGATGTCGTCCATCCAAGCGCCGTCGCGTTTAACCGATTAATTGAATAACTGATATGGCACGTTACCGTGGTCCCCTAACTAAGATTGCTCGCCGATATGGAGAGCCAATTTTTGGCGCAGATAAGTCACTTGACAAGCGCAATTACCCTCCTGGTCAGCATGGCTTCCGTCGCAAGCGCGGCAAGAAGTCAGAATACTCTATGCAGCTTGCTGAAAAGCAAAAAGCAAAGTACACATACGGCATCCTTGAGAAGCAGTTCCGCATCTTGTTTGACAAGGCGCAGCGTTCAAAAGGTGTTACTGGTGAAGTTTTGCTTCAACTGTGTGAAAGCCGTTTGGATAATGTGGTTTACAAGCTGTCGATTTCGCCCACACGTCGTGGTGCTAGACAGTTGGTATCTCACCGTCACATCACGATCAATGGTGAGGTATTGAATATCCCATCATACCAAGTAAAGTCTGGTGATGTCATTGCTGTACGTGAGCGTTCTAAGTCCATGTCTGCAATTACTGAATCCTTGACTAATCTCGAGTCACCTCAACCTTGGTTGGAGTGGAATTCAGCTACTATGGCAGGAACAATGCTCTCCGTTCCTCAGCGTGACATGATCACCGAAAACATCAAGGAGCAGCTAATCGTCGAACTTTATTCCAAGTAAATATGGCAATTCTTCAATTTCAAAAACCTGACAAAGTCATTCTGAACAACACAACGGACACAGAAGGCCAATTTGAATTCCGACCACTCGAGCCGGGTTATGGTCTAACTGTAGGCAATGCGCTTCGCCGTGTTCTGTTGAACTCACTTGAAGGCCATGCTTTCACCTCACTTCGCATCAGCGGCGTTGAGCATGAGTTCTCTACCATCACTGGTGTCGTGGAAGATGTCACAGAAATCATCCTTAACCTCAAGCAAGTTCGCTTGAAGCGCCAGATCGAGGAAAGTGACAATGAAACAGTCAAAGTATCCATCACAGGTCAAGAAACCTTGACTGCTGGTGATTTGGGTTCTTTCATGTCTGCATTCCAAGTGCTCAACCCTGAGTTCGTGATTTGCCAGATGGACAAGTCTGTGACTTTGGAGATTGAATTGACCATTGAAAAGGGTCGTGGCTATGTGCCTTCAGAGGAAAACAAGAAAGTAGATGCTCCTTTAGGAACGATTGCTATTGATTCCATCTACACCCCAATCAAGAATGTCAAGTACAACGTTGAGAACTTCCGCGTAGAGCAGAAAACTGACTTTGAAAAGTTGATTTTTGACATTGTGACTGATGGCAGCGTATCCCCAAAGGAAGCTTTGACGGATGCAGCAAGCATTTTGATTCAGCACTTTTACCTGTTCACTGATGAGCGAATGATTCCTGAGGATCAGCCAACAGCTGAAACTGAGAGCTATGACGAGGAAGTCTTGGAGATGCGCAAGCTCTTGAAGAAGTCCTTGGTCGAGCTGGAGTTGAGTGTTCGCGCACTGAACTGCCTCAAGGCTGCAGAAGTTGAAACCGTAGCTGACTTGGTTTCATACTCTAAGGCTGATTTGATGAAATTCCGCAACTTCGGCAAGAAGTCACTCACGGAGTTGGAGGATGTGGTAGCAAAACTTGGTCTAGCCTATGGCATGGACACAAGCAAGTATAAACTAGATAAGGACTAATTGAATCATGCGTCACGGAAAAAAATTCAACCACTTAGGCCGCACACCATCTCACCGAAAGGCGATGTTGAGCAATATGGCGGTATCTCTGATCATGCATAAACGGATCAATACCACCTTGGCTAAAGCCAAAGAACTCCGCAAATATGTTGAGCCATTGGTGACTCGCTGCAAAGTTGACAGCACCCACAATCGCCGAACTGTCTTCTCCTATTTGAAGGATAAGTATGCAGTAACTGAACTCTTCCGCGAGGTGTCAGTTAAGATTGCTGATCGCCCTGGCGGCTACACACGCATCATTAAGACGGGTAATCGTCTTGGTGACAATGCGTCTATGGCTATGATCGAGCTCGTTGATTACAACGATTTGTATGGCAATGAGCCCACGAAAAGTAAATCCACCCGCCGCAGCAAGAAAGCTGTAGCTGTTGAAGCAGAGCCAACTGCTGAAGTAGCCACAGAGTCACCTGCTGATGCAAAGGAAAACACCGAGGAGAACGCTGAGTAATCAACGTGAATCTCGTGCTAACTTGCAAAGGATGAGGGTCGCCCCTTGTCCTTTTTTTATGCCTGTGAAATACGTTTAATGCCATGATGAAAAAACAAGCCAGAATACTTCTCCAAGACGGAACGCGATTTGCGGGCTATGCCACAGGCATGGACGGCACGGCATCCGGTGAGGTTTGCTTCAATACCGGCATGACAGGCTACCAAGAAATCTTTACAGATCCCAGCTACAAAGGCCAGATCATGGTGACTGCATCGTCACACATTGGCAACTATGGGGTGACTCTCAATGAATCTGAACATGACAAAGTTCAAATTGCTGGATTGATCTGCCGCAGTTTCAGTGACACGGCATCAAGGGCAAGAAGTGACCAGGATTTGACCAGCTTCCTTGCCGATAACCAGACTGTTGCAGTCTCTGATGTTGACACGCGAGCCTTGGTGAGACACCTTCGAGAGAAGGGGTCGATGAATGGCGTCATAAGCACAGAGTTGGACTGGGAAGCCATGGAAGTATCCCTGAAGGGGAGCCCTTCGATGGATGGCCTAGAGCTATGTTCTCTAGTGAGCACCCAAACGGTGTACACTTTGGGTGATGAAAAGGCGCCATACCATGTTGCAGCATTAGATCTTGGTGTTAAGCGAAACATCCTGAATTGCTTGGTCAACGAGGGTTGTCATGTCACTGTGTACCCTTATGATACCGATTTCGCTACCCTGTCAGCCAGCCAACCAGATGGCTATTTCTTAAGCAATGGACCTGGCGATCCTTCAGCATCTCTTGCCTTGATTGAAACCACCAAGTCACTGATTGCTTCAGGCAAGCCGGTGTTTGGCATTTGCTTAGGTCATCAGATGATTGCATTGGCCAACGGCCTATCCACTTTCAAGATGCACCACGGTCACCGTGGGATCAATCACCCCGTTAAAAACCTTTTGACAGGCAAAGGGGAGATCACCTCGCAAAATCACGGCTTTGCTGTGAACATGGATGATGTCATGGCTCATGATGAGCTTGAGCTCACCCACAAACACCTGAATGATGGAACTGTGGCAGGTATTCGCATGACCAAGATCCCTGTGTTCAGTGTGCAATACCACCCAGAAGCTTCACCAGGACCACACGATTCGCACTACCTATTCAAGCAGTTCACCGACAACATGTCAAAAAATTAAATACCATGCCAATCATTAATGGAATCCACGCAAGACAAATCCTCGATTCACGAGGTAACCCAACTTTGGAGACTGAGGTTTACACGGAGGATGGTTCAATGGGCCGGGCAGCTGTGCCATCAGGGGCGTCAACAGGCGCGCATGAAGCGGTTGAATTAAGAGATGGTGACATGTCGTACTACCTGGGTAAGTCTGTTTTGCAGGCTGTGGAAAATGTCAATGACACATTAGCAGAAGCTGTGATTGGGCTGGATGTGACAGATCAAGCTGAAATCGATCGGATCATGATTGAGGCAGATGGCACGGAGAACAAGGGCAACCTTGGTGCCAATGCTATCCTGTCAGTGAGCATGGCTGCTGCGCATGCAGCAGCACAGTCTACCAGATTGCCACTTTACCAATACATAGGCGGTGTCACTGCTGTGACTATGCCAGTCCCCATGATGAATATCCTCAATGGCGGTTCCCATGCTGACAATTCCATTGACTTCCAAGAATTCATGGTCATGCCAACAGGCGCAGAATCCTTCAGCCATGCCTTGAGAATGGGGACGGAAGTGTTTCATCATTTGAAATCGGTCTTGTCGTCCAAGGGCTACAGCACCAATGTGGGTGATGAAGGAGGCTTTGCCCCCAATATCCAAAGCAATGAAGAGGCCATTGAGTTGGTATTGATGGCGATTGAAAAGGCTGGTTACCGACCTGGCGAGGACATGGGGATTGCCATGGATGCTGCCATGACAGAACTCTATGATGCCAAGACGGGTCTCTACACCTTCTCTCATTCAGATCGGAGAACCCTTGATGCCGATGCCTTGATTGACTACTGGGGTGATTGGGTCAACAAATACCCCATCATTTCTCTGGAGGATGGTTTGGATGAGGACGACTGGTCCGGATGGTCCAAGATGATGACTGCCATGGGGGATAAGGTTCAATTGGTTGGTGATGATCTGTTTGTGACCAATGCAAAAAGAGTTGCGAGAGGGATCAAAGAGCAATGTGCCAATTCAGTCTTGGTGAAGATCAATCAGATTGGCACCTTGTCTGAGACCATTGATACGGTTCGATTGGCACAGCGCAATGGCATGACCACAGTGATGAGTCATCGCTCGGGTGAAACGGAAGATTCAAGCATTGCAGATTTGGCAGTTGCTTTGAATACAGGCCAAATCAAAACGGGTTCTGCATCACGCTCTGATCGCATGGCCAAATACAATCAACTGCTGAGAATCGAAGAAATGTTGGGCGACTCAGCTGTGTACCCCGGCAAGAATTTGAAATAACACCAAACCATGGAACGAATACAAGAAAAGTTCGCTGATAGATTACCAAAAAAGCAAAAGGAAATCAAGGATTTCTTGAAGGCCCACGGAGAGGAAGTGGTTGGTGAAATCAAGGTGCGTCAATTGTACCAAGGTCAACGCGGCATGCCCGCATTGATTTGCGAGACCTCTAAATTGGATCCTGAAGAGGGCATCCGATTCCGAGGTTACAGCATCCCAGAGTTGCAAGAAAAACTACCTACTTACCCGGGTGGTAATGAACCCCTTCCTGAAGGCTTGTTTTCCCTGTTATTGATGGATGAAATGCCAACCGATGATGATGTTCGTCGCGTGAGCAACAATTGGGCAAGACGTGCCATCGTCCCCCGCCATGTGTTTGAGGCGATTGATGCCTTGCCATCGTTCTCACACCCCATGACCCAATTCAACGTTGGCATCATGGCACTGAGAACAGAATCGGTATTTGCTAAGCGCTATGCGGAAGGCATGCCAAAGAGTGAATACTGGGAGGCCACCTATGAGGATGCCATGAACCTGATAGCTCGTTTACCTCGAATTGCGGCTTACATCTACCGACGTATGTACCATGAAGGTGAGCATATTGAGCCAGATCCTAAGTTAGATTGGGCAGGAAATTTTGCACACATGCTTGGATTTGACGACCCTGAATTTCGTGAATTGATGCGTCTGTACATGACCATTCACTCTGATCACGAGGGAGGCAATGTCTCTGCACATGCGGTCCATCTAGTTGGCTCTGCTTTAGGTGATGCCTACCAGTCATTTTCTGCCGGCATGAATGGCCTTGCAGGTCCACTGCATGGATTAGCCAACCAGGAGGTGATCAAGTGGACGCTTGAAATGCTGGAAAGCATCGATTCGGACATGCCAACCAAAGAGGACATTGCGACTTACTGTCAAAACACCCTTGACAGTGGCAAGGTGATTCCTGGTTTTGGCCATGCCGTCTTGCGCAAAACAGACCCCCGCTATATGGCTCAACGTGAATTTGCCATGAAGCACATGCCAGAAGACCCCTTATTTAAGGTCATTGCTGCTGTATATGAAGTGGTTCCCGCCATCCTTCAAGCAACAGGCAAAGTGAAGAATCCATGGCCTAATGTGGACGCGCACTCTGGCCAGCTCTTGATGCACTATGGCTTGACCCAATACGATTTCTACACGGTCTTGTTTGGTGTTTCTCGCTCTCTAGGTACCATGGCGAACTTGATTTGGGATCGTTCCATGGGTATGGCCATTGAGCGCCCAGGTTCAACCACAACTGACTTGTTGAAAAAGCGATTCAATGCATAGTTGAGTCTACCGAATCAAAGGGTTGCGTGAGCAACCCTTTTTTTATGCCTTAGTGCCTGATTCCTAGGCGCTAAATGAGTATCTTTGCGCTCCCATTGGAAGCGTATTCGCAGGCTATTTCAAGGGATCATAATAACAACCTTCAGTGATGAGCTGCCTGCAGTGTCATTGAATACAAAACCCCAAGCTCATGTCTAAAGAGCAAGAAGTTAACCAAGAGGTTGACAACAAGGACGTTAAAGCCACTGAATCAGCGGCAAAGTCCACCACCAAAACCACAAAGGAAGCCAAGTCAGAGGATAAGCCCGCTGCTAAAAAGGCTCCTGCTAAAAAGGCCCCTGCTAAAAAGACAGCTGTAAAAAAAGCACCTGCAAAGAAAGCAGCACCAAAAAAATCAGAGCCAAAGGCAAAATCAGCACCTGTTGTTGAAGAAGCTTCAACTGTCGTTGAAGAAGCTCTAACTGTCGTTGAAGAAGCTCCAACTGTCGTTGAAGAGGCAGCGCCTGTTGCTGAAGAAGCTCCAACTGTCGTTGAAGAGGCAGCGCCTGTTGCTGAAGAAGCTCCAGCTGTTGTTGAAGAAGCAACAAGCGATACAGTCAAGACAGTTTCAGCCATTGACGATAGCGGTGATAACTCTGATGAAGCCGTTGAGCAAGTCATCGTTGTTGAAGCGCCATTTGATTGGGCAGCTCATGAGTCAGGCGAGACAACAAAATCTATTGACCACGAGTCCATGGAGAAAATGTACGCTGATACATTGATGGAAACTCTTGAGCATCAGATGATTGAAGGTCTTGTTATGAAAATGACAGATCGCGATGTCATCGTTGACATCGGTTCAAAAAGTGAGGGCATTATTTCCCGTAACGAGTTCCGCTACAATCCTGATTTGAAAGTTGGTGACAAGGTGGAAGTGTACATTGACAAACAAGAAGATAAGTTAGGCCAATTGGTTCTTTCTCATCGCAAGGCTCGCTCCATCAAAGCATGGGACCGTGTGAATGAAGCATTTACTGCAGAAGAGATTGTTAAGGGCTTGGTTAAGTGCCGCACCAAAGGTGGCATGATTGTCGACATCTTTGGTCTGGAGGCATTCTTACCTGGTTCACAAATTGATGTGAAGGCCATTCGTGATTACGATGTCTATGTAGGCAAGGCTATGGAGTTCAAGATTGTGAAAATTAATCACGAATTCAAGAATGTTGTCGTGTCTCACAAGGCCCTCATTGAGGCTGACCTTGAAGACCAGAAGCGTGAAATCATTGGCCAATTGGAAAAAGGTCAAGTTCTCGAAGGCATTGTTAAGAACATCACCAGCTACGGTGTGTTTGTTGATCTAGGTGGCGTGGACGGTTTGGTTCACATCACTGATCTGTCTTGGAGCCGTGTAGGTCACCCATCAGAAATTGTTGAGTTGGACGCAAAAATCACTGTAGTTATTCTTGACTTTGATGAAGCTAAGACGCGTATACAGCTTGGCGTGAAGCAGTTATCTGCTCACCCATGGGACGCTTTGAGTGCTGAAATGAAGGAAGGCGATAAGATCAAGGGCAAGGTGATTGTTCTTGCTGATTACGGTGCATTCGTTGAAGTAGCACCTGGTGTTGAAGGCTTGGTTCACGTAAGTGAGATGAGCTGGGGTTCACATTTGCGCTCAGCGCAAGACTTCTTCAAGGTTGGTGACATGATTGACGCTGTCATTCTTGGAATCGATCGTGAGGACCGCAAAATGTCACTGGGTGTTAAGCAATTGACGCCAGATCCATGGAGCCTTATTGTTGAGAAGTTCCCAACGGGTTCTTTGCACAAAGGCAAGGTTCGCAACTTCACCAACTTTGGCGTCTTCCTTGAATTGGAAGAGGGCATTGATGGTTTGGTTCACATTTCTGATTTGTCATGGACCAAGAAGATCAAGCACCCATCTGAGTTCACCACTGTTGGTGCAGAGATTGAGATCAAGGTCTTGGACATTGACTTGGAAAACCGTCGCTTAAGCCTAGGCCACAAGCAAGCTCAGGTTAATCCATGGGACAACTACGAAAATGAATTCCCTGCAGGAAGTATCCATGAAGGCATGGTGTCAGAAGCAGTGGAGAAAGGTTACGTTGTGATTTTCGAAGAGGCAGGCCTTGAGGCTTATTGCCCACCACGTCATGCAAGCAAAGAAGTCGGTGGCAACATTGTTGTTGGTGAAAAGCTTGCATTCCGCATCATTGAAGTGAACCGCGACGCCCGCCGGGTTGTTGTGTCTCACACGCAAACTCACACAGAGATGAAGGTTGAGGCGGGTGAAGGCAGTTCTGGTAACAAGTCTGCTGGTAAAGGCCGTTCGACCAAGCAGGTAAACCAAGCAATTGAGAAAACCACCTTGGGTGATCTTGGCACTTTGGCGAAACTCAAGGAAGAAATGGACAATAAGGGCTAAGCTTCGGATTCTTTCAGATATCTTTAAGGCCGTCCCTTTGGGGCGGCCTTTTTATTTTCAACTGTATGCGACTCAAACAACTCATCAAGACCCTGGAACAATGGGCGCCATTAAGTCTGCAGGCGGACTATGACAACAGCGGACTGGCTGTTGGCAATCCTGAGATGGAGCTATCCGGAGCTGTGGTGGCCGTGGATGTGACAGAGTCGGTGATAGGTCAAGCCATTGAATCGGGAGCCAATCTGGTGCTGACACATCATCCCATTGTATTCAAGCCCCTGCGTAACCTTTCTGGCGGTGATTTGGTTCAACGCTGCCTCAGGAAGGCAATCAAGCATGACATCGCCTTGTATTCCTTGCATACCAATCTGGACAGTATCCCTGGCGGCGTAAGCCATGAGATGGCAGCAAGGATGCAGGTCACTGACCTTCAGATTTTGCAAAAAAGGTCTGGGGAGCTTTTCCAGCTATCAGTCATGGTGCCAAACGCCTCCATGAGCAAGGTCATGGAGGCCTTGTTTGCCGCTGGTGCAGGGCGCATTGGTCATTACCAAGATTGTGCCTTTGTTACCGACGGAGAGGGTTGTTTCATGCCAACTCAAGGTGCAAACCCCCATGTAGGTGAGGTGGGCAAACGGCATGTAGACAAAGAGCAAAAGTTAGAGGTTATGGTGTCAGCAGGTGACCGTTCTAGGGTCATGGCAGCCATGAAGGATGCACACCCCTTTGAGACCATTTCACACCAATGGCTGGCTTTGGATCAGCCGCATCCAGAGGTTGGTTATGGTGTGATAGGGACCTTATCTGAGTCAATGACTCCTGAGGCCTTCATCAACCACGTCAAACAGTGTTTTGGGCTGAAGTTCATTCGACACAGCGCATTTGCAACGGATCGAATTCAGACGGTAGCCATGTGTGGGGGCTCAGGATCTGATTTATTACCCCTTGCTATCCAGGCAAAGGCAGATGTTTATATCACGGGAGATGTAAGCTATCACAGGTTTTTTGAGCCTGATGGCAGCATCTGCATGATGGATATTGGGCACTGGGAAAGCGAACAATACACAAAGGACTTAATCATGCGAAAAGTTCAAGCGGAATTCCCTAATTTTGCAGTCCTTCAATCGGATCAACCGACCAACCCCGTCTTAATTTCTTGACATGGCAAAAAAGACCCTAACCACGATGAGCGTGGAAGACAAGCTGAAAGCATTGTACGATTTGCAAATTGTAGATCGTCGCATCGATGAAATCCGCAACCTACGAGGTGAGCTCCCTCTTGAAGTGAAAGATTTAGAGGATGAGATCGCTGGACTGTCCAACCGTGTTGAGAAAATCACTGAGGACATCAAGGTATCCAAGCAGGAGATCAAAGGCCACAAGCTATTGATCACTACTTGTGAAGAGAAAATGACCAAGTACACTGATCAGCAGAAAAATGTTCGCAACAACCGAGAGTTTGATGCCATTGCAAAGGAAGTTGAGTACCAGGAGCTGGAGATTGAATTGGCGCAGAAACACATCGGTGAGTTTGAAGAGAACGTGACAGCAAAATCATTGATCCTTGAGGCAGCTGAAGAGAAGATGACTGAGCGAAAAAGCCACTTGGAATTCAAACAAGGTGAGCTTGAGAGCATCATCAAGGAAACTGAGAAGGAAGAAAAAGATTTGATGGAAAAGACCGATGCTTTGGGTCTTGCTATTGGCGATGAGCGATTGCTTAAGCGCTACAATCAGATTCGCAACAAGGTATTGAACCGACTTGCCGTTGTTAGCATCGCACGTGATGCCTCAACCGGTTCGTTCTTCACCATTCCCCCCCAGCGTCAGTTGGAAATCGCTTTACGCAAGAAAATCATGTTTGATGAGCATTCAGGACGCATCCTCGTCGATGCAGAGTTGGCTCAAGAGCGTGAAGAGGCCATGGCTTCTTCCATTGCCTAACGGTCCAACCGTTTTAACCCATTGAATGCAACCTTCGGGTTGCATTTTTTTTATGGCTTAGTTGCTTTTTCTGCAAATCATCAATGGCTCTCCAGCAGGCATGCGGTAACGTAGCATCAAGTCGGGGTCAATGTGATCTGATAGCTGAAAGACTTCCACGTCAAAACCAGCTTCACGCAAACGGTCAGCGTAGTCCTTGCCGTAGACGCGGACATGGTCGTATTGACCAAACCTGCGTTCCCTTTCCCTGGGGTCGGTAACGCTTGGGTCCTCATCAGTTAGGGCCTGTTGAGGAAGGTAGGGCACCTGAAAGATGCCCCATCCGCCGGGCTTCATGACTCGGTAAAGCTCTCGCAGGCATTGCTTGTCATCGGTGACATGTTCAAGCACGTGGTTGCAGAATATTACATCGAAGCGATCGGCTTCCAAAGGGATGTCATGCAAGTCAAAGTGCCTATCTGCCAGGGGAGATTCGATGTCACCGGTGAGGACATCGAGGTTGCTTTGTTGCTTGAATCGCTGGTGAAAGCATTGCTCTGGGGCGATGTGTAACATGGCCAGTTTGCTTGCCGTGAAGAAGTCACTGAAATCCCTGAGGTACAACCACATCAAGCGGTGACGCTCAAGGGAGTGACTGCCAGGAGCCAGGGCATTGTCGCGGATAGCGCCGCCATAGCCATAGGGTAGGAACTTCCGGTAAGACTTGCCATCAATGGGGTCTTCAAAACGGTCGCCAGCAAACAGCACTGGGCCCATCCAACGCATGATGGCACTCATGCGGATCAACCAAGGTCTAGGTATCCAGCGAAGGGCGAATTTAATCATGTGAAAAGGGGGTCTTCCTTGGGTAGTCCAAGGGCATCATAGATGTAGTCAAAGGTTGACAGCATCACGGGGCGACCCTCAACAAGGGCCACGTCATGTTCGAAGTGGGCAGATCGCTGCTTGTCTGCAGTGATGATGCTCCATCCATCCTTGAGCTGCCTCACGCGATGGGTACCCATATTGATCATGGGCTCAATGGCGAGAACCATGCCGTCTTGCAGTAGTTTACCTGAGCCACGCTTGCCATAGTTTGGTACTTGTGGGTCTTCGTGCAATTTGCGACCCAGCCCATGACCGACCAATTCACGAACCACACCATAGCCTTCATCTTCACAATGTTTTTGAATGACGTAGCCTATGTCACCCACGCGATTGCCCTTTCGCATCGCATCAATGCCTACGTATAGCGAGGCTTTGGTAACGTCCAGCAAGCGCTGACTTTCCGCATCAATCTCGCCAACAGGAAAGGTGTAGGCATGATCCCCGTAGAAATCATTCATGAGCACACCACAATCAATGGATATGATTTCACCTTCTTGCAAGGGTACATCCGTTGGAATGCCATGCACGACTTGCTCATTCAAAGACATGCAAAGGCTGTTGGGGAAGCCATACATTCCAAGGAATCCAGGCACCCCGCCATGGTCTCGAATGAAGGCCTCAGCCAATGTGTCAAGGTGCAGGGTTGTCACACCCGGCGCAATTTCACCAGCAAGCATGCCAAGGGTTTTTGAGACCAGCTGTGCAGATTCTCGCATCAATGCGATCTCATCGGTGTTTTTCAGGATAACCATGTCAAAAATGCTGGATCAATGATTGACCTGTCATCCGCTCAGGTTGAGTCATGCCCATCCATTCAAGGATGGTTGGAACGACATCAGACAGAGCGCCATCACCCATATTGATGGATGAACTATCCAGGGCGCTGACAAGATGGAAGGGGACAGGCTGCGTGCTGTGTGCGGTATTAGGGCTGCCATCGGGATTGATCATGCAATCGCAATTGCCATGATCAGCCAGAATGAAGAAGGTGTAGCCGTTGCTTAAACCAGCTTGAACAACAGCTTCTGTGCACGCATCCACGGTCTCAACGGCCTGCACGGCAGCATCCATATTCCCCGTGTGACCCACCATGTCAGGGTTGGCGAAATTCAGGCAAATAAATTCAGGGCCATCGTCGGTCAAAAGGGGGATGATGGCATCTCGAATCTCGTAGGCAGACATTTCAGGCTTCAAGTCATAGGTGGCCACCTTGGGTGAAGGAATAAGGATGCGCTGCTCACCTTCAAACGCAGCCTCATGGCCCCCATTGAAAAAATAGGTGACATGCGGGTATTTCTCTGTTTCCGCAATGCGGATTTGCCTCAGCCCAGCATCAGCAAGAACTTGGCCCATGCAGTCTTGAACCTTGTCCTTGTCAAAAAGGACCGTCAGCCCTTCAAAACTGTCGTTATAACGGGTCATGGTGTAAAAATCCAAATCCAATGGCTTGAGTTCAGCTTCAGCAGACTGGGAAAGGACCTTGGTCAGTTGACGGGCTCTGTCTGAGCGGAAATTGACAAAAAGGAGTGCATCACCAGGTTGAATCATGCCTTGAGGGTTGAGCACCATGGGCTCAATGAATTCATCGCTTTGACCCTTCGCATAGGCTTCGCGAAGCGCTGAGGACGCAGAGGTTGTCTGACTGACTACATCACCCTTGCCATGGATCATGGCGTCGTAGGCTTTACCTATGCGCTCCCACCGGTTATCTCTATCCATGGCGTGGTAGCGCCCCATCACCGTGGCAAGCTGACCAACGTATTGGTCCATGTGTGACTGAAGGTCTGCAAGGAAACCAGCCCCTGAATGCGGATCACAATCACGACCATCCATGAAGGCATGCACCTGGACGTCTGTCAAACCTTCCTGGCTGCAATGACTGAGGATTCCTTTGAAGTGATCGATGTGGCTGTGAACGCCGCCATCACTGACCAGACCAATCAAGTGCAATCGCCTGCCTTGCTTGACAGAGGTGATGAGTTGCTGCATGGCAGGTAGGCTTTTCAAGCCACCCTCATCCACGAGGAGGCTGATTCGGGCCAAATCTTGCTGGATCACTCGACCAGCACCTAGGTTCATGTGGCCCACTTCAGAGTTGCCCATTTGTCCATCAGGTAGACCGACATGGACGCCAGAGGCTTCCAGCTGACTGCTGGGGAAAGCCCCCACAAGGCTATCCATGAAGGGGGTTTCAGCCCGTTCAATGGCAGAAACTGAAGGGTTCTTTGCTAGACCCCATCCATCCAAAATGATCAATGCCGATTTATTCACGTGGTAAAGTTAATCTATCATCATGCTGTAATAGGCCTGGAGCCTGCTCGTAAGCTGCTTTTCCAGAACGGAATACTCTGGCAGAATGAGGCCCAAAAAGGGAGATTTTGCCCGCTTCAACCTTAAGCCATGATCCCTCACGAAGTCCAATGACTGCTTGGCTATTGTGGTGATGAAATTCAGCAATACGTGTGGCCCTACTTTCGCCCATGTGCGTAGAATGGTCCTCTGGATCCAGGTAATGTGGGTTCAGGTTACAAGGTATCCAGCTAAATGTGACAAAGCTTGGTGGGTAGACGATAGGCATGTCATTGGAAGTCCCAACGGTCATGCCGGCCATGTTGCTTCCTGCGCTGCTTCCCATGTATGGCAAGCCAGACCTAACTGCAGCATCAATCGCAGCAAAGGCACCAGATTCATACAAGGTTTTCAGCAGCAAGAAAGTGTTTCCGCCACCAATGAAAATACCCCCAGCATCTGCCATAGCAGCGTCAATGGATGGGTAGCTGTGGATGCCCCGCATGGCGATACCTTGTTCAGCGAAGGCCTTTGTGGCTAATGCACTGTAATCATCGAAGGACATGCCACCCGGGCGAGCATAGGGCACAAAAATCACTGGCTTGCCCTGGGTGTTGGCAAAATGGGCAGACCATGCTTCTTTGAAATAGCTCAAATAAGGCTGACCGTGAACCGTGGATGTGGAAGCAAGCAATAGGTTCATGGCTGAAGGGTATTGACGGGTTCGGTCTGCTCAACTGGCATGGAACGACCATACCAAAGGGTATTTTTGCTGTCTACTTGCTCTGTCCACAGCATGTGAACTTGGCCATGATTGGCAACAATGCCACTGTAGTCACCAAAGAAATGGTCAGGGTCGGGCTGAAAGGATGTGCCAATTGCCTGGTTTGTCCAAGTCTTCCCGCCATCGCTGGACTGACTCCAAAAGGCTTGACTGGCTGTGCTGCCACTGTCTTGGCTGTACGCAATGACGTGCAAGGAGCCGTTGCTTGGGTCAATGGCCATCCAGGGCATGAAGTGATGCTTGACAGACTCAGGTTGAGGCAGCTGCGTGATAGCAGACCAGTGCCTGCCGCCATCGGCTGAGCTGATATGGCTCACCCAGCTTGAATCATCATGCTGCTCGCCATAGGTTACATGCAAGACACCGTCTGGGGAAAAGGCAGTGACGGGCATGCCATTGGATCGGCCGAAGCCGGAAAAATTATGGGTCCATCCCCCAGATTGCACAGCGACAAATTGCTCTTGAGGCAGCCATGTCAACCCGCCATCGTTAGACCGATTGATCCAGAGGGAGTCGTTGAAGCTCCACAGGCAAACAACGCCGCCATTTGGATTCACTGCGGGAATGGCGCCTTCGGTGCTCTGGTCATTGTCCAAGCAGTTGCCTTCAAATGACGAAAGTGTTACCGCATCAGACCAACTGACACCACGGTCCTCAGATTGTGCATAGCGAATGCGGGAATGGTCCTTTGATTTTTTGCTGCCATAGCGGTCAAATTCGGTCCAACTCACATGCAAAACCCCTGTCAAGGGATCAATGGCAATGCCTTCCTTGTCTTGATCCTTGGGCGGGTTGTGGCCTATGCCAGAACCATCAGACCAGGTTGCGCCATGGTCATCACTCCATTGAATCACGATGCGATCCAACCACTTGCCCTTGCGATGTGCCTTGGATGAAGGGTTGCTTAAATGCAGGTAATAGGCTCGCCCTTGGGGGCCGTAGGCGACGATGGGGTCGCCATAAACGCCATGACTGGATGTCAATTTCCCCTGAGTCCATGAGCTGCTGTCGCGTCCTCCAGAAAAGTTGTTTCGGTGGATGGCTGCCAGGACGGAGCCCCCAATGAGCTCTGTGCCATTGGGGTTCATGGCGATGCTTGGCTCACATGCCCAATAAGCTCCTCCGGTTTCAGTGGAAATGATAAAATCCGTCCATGTTGTTCCTTGCGCAGCAACCAACCCTGACACGCTAAACAAAAGGGCAATCAGCAGCTGTTTCATAAGCGTTCCCATGACCATAAGTTCCCAACTTCAATCCCGAGATTGGCACAGGTGCCAGCGGGTAGTTCCAAAATTTTGTTTGCAGGCCCTGTAGACGGCAACGATTGCGCACTCAATGGTGCGGCATCTGCTTGAATGCTAACCACCCGGTTGTCTACACTCAGGAAAATGATGTCCAAAGACACGTAGGTGTTCTTCATCCAAAAACTTTGCATTTGGTTTGACGGCATCAAAAATAACATGCCCATGTCAGCGGCCATGGACTTCCTGTACATCATGCCGACCTGTATATCTTGAGCGCTTTCTGCCAATTCTACCCTAAAATGGGCAATCACATCGCCATTGCTATCAAGAAACTGGCCATCTGCCTCATGCGTGAATGGGGGCTCATAGGGTTTGGTTGTTTGCCGTTTTGCAGACGCAGGACCTTGTGTGAGTAAGGGCGAAATTTGCGTGAACAGAAAGGCTGCCATGGCAAGAATTAGCAGGACGAGTCCAAAGGTGCGTTTAGTTCGATTCATGATTTGCCTTGGTTGAAGGATCGCAAAATCAAGCCAACACCAATCACGACGAGTGGAATGCTAAGCCACTGACCCATGTTTAATTCCATGTTTGCTTCAAAGGCTTTTTGGTTGGCCTTGATGAATTCAATGGCAATTCGAAGTCCGAAAATCCCGACCAAAAACAGGCCAAACAACAAGCCCTCACGTTTTGCCTGCCCTCGACGGTAGCAGAGGAGCAGTAAAAGGAAGACCGCCAGATAGCCAGCTGCTTCAAAGAGCTGAGAAGGGAAGCGCGGTATGCCAAAGGTGGCTACTTCATAGTGTGAAATTCCTCCATCCCCCGGAACGGCCATCACCTGAACCCCTTCAGGTATGATGAGGTTTTGGTTGTCCTCTCGCATGTTGTTCAAAAGGGGTGCCAATTTGGTATCGATCAAATGCTGCATGGATGACTGCAGACTGGCTTCGTCAAGTTGAAGTAATCGATCTGATGGCGTCAATGAAAGGGTGTAGCCGGGCAGGTTTAAGCCATCTTTAACAAGGCTTTGCCCATTGCTTGCAAACTGTGCATCTGCAATGCTTGACTCAAAGAAATTGTCAAAGTAGGTGAGTACGGGACGCAAGAACACGGTTTCCACTGAGCTGTTGCCGGGTTGGCCATAGATTTCTGAGTTGGTGAAATTTCCGACCCGGATCAAGCAAGCAGCCAATGCCACAGTGATGACCACCCGGTCAATCAACCAGAAAAATGACTTGTTTAGGGGGCGCAAATGCTTTTTCGTGAACCACAACAGGGCTACAACAATGGCGATGGCCGCACCATGAGAGGCTAAACCACCTTTCCAGGGCATGAAAATTTCAGCAATGTGATGCTGGTAGTACTGCCAGTCATAAAAAAACACATGGCCCAGTCTTGCGCCAACAATGGTAGCACCCACCATGGTCATTAACAAGCTATCCAGCAGTTTTTCAGGGATGTTTTCCTTTCGGAAAATGCGTTGAATCAACCAATGGCCAATAACGAAACTGGCTAAAAAGAGCAATTGATAAAATCGAATGAATAAAGGGCCAATATCTAGTCCAATCGGGGCGGCCCATGTGATGCTTGCAATCATAGCACCGAAGGTAACAATTGTCCTTACAGATGCCTCAAGGGCAAGGGATTATTTTTCCTCATGCTTGCGGGGCACGGGGTCATAACCCCAGCTTCCCCATGGATGACATCGGCCTATGCGTTTGACGGCCATCCAGCTCCCTCTTAAGGGTCCCCAGACGCTCACAGCTTCGCTGGCATAGTTTGAACAGCTGGGTTCATGCCTGCAGCTAGGCGGAGTAAAGGGGGAGATCAGGTATTTGTAAATCCCTACGATCAATAGCAGGGGCAGGCTAAGCAATAGATGCAGGATGTGCTTGATCATTTCAATTCATAACTCGACCCCTCTGAACCATCTTTGATGATGATGCCAGCGGCATCCAGTTGATCACGGATAGCATCACTTGTTGCCCAATCCTTGGTCTCTCTGGCCGTTTGGCGCAATGAAATCACAAGTTTCATGCTGCCATCCAAGGCCTTCTTCATTCGGTCATTGCCCTGCTGTGGCGGCATCAACCCCAGCACGTGAAAAAGCCAATCAGACATCTGAGTCATCAAGGATTGTGCGCCATCAGTCCCTAGCACTGATGGGTCCTTGCGATCAGCTGCAATGGCTTTAACTGCTTCAAAAAGCTCAGCAATAAGCAAAGGGCTGTTGAAGTCTTTTGCCATGACAGCATGTGCTTTATCAGACCATGCATTGGTATCAAAACTGCCAACTTTTGGACCAGCGGTAGGCCTTTTGCTCAAGGATTCAAAGGCAGCCATTAATCGGTCGTGACCTTTTTTTGCTGCATTCAATGCCTCATCACTGAAGTCTAATACAGAGCGGTAATGCGCCTGATGGATGAAAAATCGTGTGACACTGGGGCTGTAAGGTTGTGTCAGATGGACCGACTTGCCAGACAGCAACTCCTCGGGCAGCAACGTGTTGCCTGTGGATTTAGACATGCGTTGACCATTCAATGTAAGCATGTTGGCATGCATCCAAAACTGAGCGCCTGCATGGCCATGACTGCCTTTGTTTTGTGCAATTTCACATTCGTGATGCGGAAATTTCAGGTCCATGCCCCCTCCGTGGATGTCAAAGGTTTCACCAAGGTACTTGGTGCTCATGACAGAGCATTCCAAATGCCAGCCAGGGAATCCTTCGCCCCAAGGGCTTTGCCAGCGCATGATGTGTTCTTTGCCAGCCCGTTTCCACAGAGCAAAATCTCTGGGGTTTCGCTTGTCAGATTGACCGGCCAGGTTGCGGCTGCCTTCAAGCATGTCTTCTGCTTTTCTGCCACTCAACTCACCATAATTATGGATCTTCTCATAGGCTGTCACATCAAAGTAGACTGAGCCGTCAACCTCGTAGGCGAAACCATTGGAGATGAGTTGTTCGGTTAAAGCTATTTGCTCAATGACATGACCGGTAGCGGTTGGTTCAATGGAAGGAGGGAGGGCATTGAATGACTTCATTACCTCGTGAAAACCCACTGTGTAACGCTGCACAATTTCCATGGGTTCCAGGGACTCCAATCGCGCTTTTTTTGCAATTTTGTCCTCGCCATGATCCACATCATCCACCAGGTGGCCAGCATCAGTGATGTTTCTTACATAGCGAACTTTGTAGCCAATGAATGACAAGTACCTGAAGACCATATCAAAGCTTAAAAAGGTTCGAACATTGCCAAGGTGGACATCACTGTAAACAGTTGGCCCACAGACGTACATGCCAACATGCCCTTCTACAAGGGGTTGGAAAGGCTTGAGCGATTGACTCAAGCTTTCATAGATGCGTAATTCAGGTGTCGCCATGGTTGGTTTCCATTTCAATGTAGCGAAGAAATTCTTGACGGAGGCTTTCGTTTCCCTTGAATCGTCCATGGTATTCAGAAGTCACGGTGCTGGATTCCGTGTCACGGATCCCACGAGCATTCACGCAGAGGTGCTTGGCGTCAATGATGACTGCAATGTCATCGGTCCCTAGCGCATCGATTAGGGCGCTGGCAACTTGCCGTGTTAGGCGTTCCTGTACTTGAGGTCGCTTTGCATAATAATCGACGATGCGATTCATTTTACTGAGACCGATCACCCGATCATTGCTCATGTAGGCAATGTGTGCCCGGCCAATGATTGGCATGAAATGGTGCTCGCACGTTGAGTAAACCACGATGTTCTTTTCCACCAACATCTCACTGTATTGGTAGCTGTTTTCAAAGGTGTTCAGTGCCGGTTTGCGGTCGGGGTGCAGGCCACCAAAGGTTTCAGTAACATACATTTTCGCCACCCGATGGGGAGTGCCTTTCAAGCTGTCATCTTCAAGGTCCAAGCCCAGTGTCTTCATGATGCCTTGAAAATGCCCTTCAATCAAAGCTATTTTTTCCTCATCGCTTTTTGCGAAAGCATCAGCAGTTAAGGGCGTTTCTAAAGATGCGGAATGATGGTTGACGTTGTCGTCATGGATGGGGTCAGTCATAGTGGACAAAAGTAAGTGCTGTTTGATGGATATCAAGTACTTTTGTAAGCATGAATGAAGCAACGCGAATTGTCGGTACAGGGTCTGTTATTCCTGAACAGGTTGTACCTAACGATGCCTTCCTTAGCAAGGATTTTCTTGATGAAAAAGGCCAGCCCTACGCGCATCCCAATGACGTCATCATTGAGAAATTTCAAAAAATCACTGACATAGCCTCAAGAAGGTATCTTAAGGAAGACCAAGTTTCCTCTGACATTGGTGCTGTGGCAGCGCAGAGAGCCATTGAAGATGCTGGATGGGATCCGGAGACCATTGATTTATTGATTGTGGGACAAAATTTTGGTGACATAGTATTTGGCACCCGCCACATGGATCAGATGCCAAGCATTGCAAGCCGTGTGAAGGAAAAGCTGGGCATAAGCAACCCCAACACTGTGGCTTTTGATGTCCTTGCTGGATGCCCAGGGTGGATCCAGGGAGTTCAGATCGCTCATGCCTATTTTTCTGCTGGCCTGGCTAAGCGTGCTGTCGTGGTTGGCTGCGATGCCTTATCCCGCACGGTTGATAAACATGACAGGGATCAAATGATATTTGCTGATGGGGCAGGGGCAGCCTGCTTTGAGCGTCAACAGAGCGATCAAGGCAATGGCATTATAGGCATGTCCTCACAGACCTTCACCAAAGAAGAGGCTTATTACCTCAAATCCAATCCGTCTTTCAATCCTGAATTGGATCAAACAGAGCGACTAATCAAAATGAAGGGGAGGAAAATCTATGAATTTGCCATCCGACATGTGCCGTCGGCAATGAAAGCCGCTTTGGATAATGCCGGTGTTGACTTGAAGGATGTGAAGAAGATTTTTATGCACCAGGCCAACGCTAAGTTGGACCATGCGGTAGGTGATCGTTTGTACGCCCTCTATGGCATGAATGCTGACCTGGACGACGTGATGCCTATGAGTATTCATTGGCTAGGTAATGCATCTGTTGCCACAGTTCCCACCTTGTTAGACATGGTTATCAAGGAAAACTACGAAGGCCACATCATCGCAAAAGGTGACATCCTTTTGTTTGCTTCAGTGGGTGCAGGCATGAATATCAATGCCTTTGTGTACGAGGTTTAAGTAACCCTATGCATAGCAAACTGTAGCTAAGCAAGTACAGAGGAAACAACAAAGGCGCCCAGGGCGCCTTTGTTGTTATTGCAAATTCAAGGACTGGTTCAGGCCAGACTCCAGGTAGGGACCACCGGCATCCACATTGGCGCGCATCAATGCGTCAATGCCTTGGACAATCTCAAGGAGTTCGTTCTCAATGGATGGCAACCGAGCTGTGACAATGTCCAATTGTTTGACCATGGTTCCTGTCGGATTGCTTCGCATGCCGTAACTGCCCCATGTTGCCATGGAAAGGCGATTACTTAAGCTCGTTGCTGCTTCAGTTTCACGCTTAGTAAGGGTTTTGTTCCCATACAATTCAATGGCCATGTTGAGTAAGCTAGTCTCTAGTCCTTCTAGCTTGAGTGCATCAGTTAGGCTTGCAGAAGGACCATGGGTCAAGGCGGCTTGCAGCTGCTTGACGCGATCCTTTTGTGAAGCAAAGGTTTTGGTCAATCGATTGAAGCGGCGGTTGGTAGCATTGGCTCGATCCTGAAATGCTTTGATGATGTCTGGGTCCCCACTGCGATTGAGATTATTTAAATGACGCACAGTAAATGATGCAGGCTCTGTCAATGTGTCAAATTGCCCGGAAGCATAGGCCACAAGCTGAACGCGGTAGCCTCCTTCCTTGACAAAGTAGGCCCCCTGTTTGGGGTTGCCTTGTCGACTGACCTTGCCATCCCATGTGATGCGATGCATGCCTTTGCTGTAGCTGGTTTTGAGTCGGCGTAGGGGTTTTCCATTGTTGTCGCTGATCGTCAACAAAAGGTAATGGTCCTTGTCGCGGTCCTCTGATAGCAAGTCATCATAGGTTGGGAAGGTGATGTTGTCCCCTTGATCTTTTTCAGCGGATTGCCTTGCAGCTTTTAATGATTTTGGGGCTTCTTTGATATGGTAAGTAAAGGTCACGCCAACAGGTGGGTTGTCTGCCATGTAGTAGCTCGCACCCATAAATCCGGGAGGTCCATAGCCAATAGGGTGAGCCTCATGAAAGAGGAGGCCGTCTTTGATGTCAAAGACATGCGCGGATTTCTCCATGACACCTAGGGAGACTTCCCTCAGGGCAGAGTAGTCATCCAAGACATAAAAACCTCTGCCAAATGTTGCTAGAACTAAGTCATTTTCACGCCGCTGGATGTCGATGTCACGGACGGCAACAGTGGGAAGCCCATTATCCAAGGCATTCCAGCTTTTGCCTCCATCGGTGCTGACGTGCAAACCAAACTCTGTGCCCGCAAAAAGTAAATTGGGATCTACATGGTCCTCTGCAAGGCTGTAAACGGATCCCCTCTCTGGCAAGCCTTCAACGATGGATTTCCAGGATTTACCTTGGTTGTTGCTGACCAAGATATAGGGAGCAAAGTCGCCCTGCTTGTGGTTGTTGAATACCGCATAGACCCGATTGGCATCGTGCAATGATGTTTTGATGTCATTGACATAGGTGTTGGCAGGGATGCCAGGGAAGGACTTCATGGTTTTCCAGTTCACGCCATCGTTATGACTGACATGAATTAAACCATCATCTGTACCGGCATAAAGTAAGCCTGCGCTCACTGATGATTCATTCAAAGCAACGATGTTGCCATAGATAGATGTGCTGCGATGCTTGGCTACTGCGTCGACGCTCCATAGCTTGCCCATAACTGGCAGGGTATTTCGGTCAATCTGCTGACTTAGGTCGTCAGATATCACGACCCAGTTGTTACCCCTGTCAGTGCTTTTGAAGACGACATTGGCAGCAAAGTAAAGGGTGTTGTGATCATGTGGACTGATGAGTAAGGGTGCATCCCAATTGAAGCGGTAAGGCTTCTCATCCAAGCCTTCTACCGGTTTGATGGCCACACCTTCACCGCTGAGTCGATCGTAGCGTTGAAGCCAACCATACTGTGCTTGTGCGTAGATGGTGTTGGGGTCTTCTGGATCTATTTGCGACTCAAACCCATCACCGGTCTGTGTCACAAACCAATCGGAATTGATGATGCCTCGGTCATTGATTGTCCTGCTAGGTCCGCCCAAGGAGAAGTTATCTTGCGTCCCACCGTAAATATTGTAAAACGGCAAGGCGTTGTCAACGGTGACGCGGTAAAATTGTGTGATGGGTAAATTGGGCTTGTAATGCCAGTTGACGCCATGGTCCCATGTTTCATACAAACCACCATCACTGCCAACAATCAAATGCAAAGGCTGTAAGGGATCAATCCAGCATACATGGTTGTCGACATGCTTGCCTTTTTCACCTAGTCGCTTGAAGGTGGATCCGCCATCGTCACTCCAATGCATGTAGGTGTCCATGCTGTAAACCACATCCGCATCATGGGGAGATACAACGAGCTCCACATAGTAATTGCCACTGGTGTTGTGATCATTGCGCTTGCTAAAGGTCAATCCCCGGTTGTTGCTCCGGTAGGTTCCATGGCCTTCAATCATCAAGTAGAGTATGTCAGGGTTGCTGGGCGCAATGGCTAATGCCAATCGACCTTTGTCATCCGACGGGAGGCCTCCATTCAGTTGCTCCCAATTCTCGCCACCATCCTTTGACAGGTAAAGGCCAGATTCAGGTCCGCCTGATAGGTAGGTGAAGACATGCCGCCTGCGCTGGTGGGCTGTTGCATACAGGATGTTTGGGTTGCGTGGGTCCAGGTGAACTTCATTGAACCCTGTGTGCTCTGACACATGCAAGACCCGTTTCCAGGATTCGCCCCCATCGGTGGTTTTGTAGATGCCGCGGTCGCCGCCGGATGACCACAGAGGGCCATAGGCTGCTGCCCACACAATGTCTGAGTTGTTAGGGTGCACGGCAATCATGCCAATGTGCTCAGAAGAACCCAGGCCCATGTTTTTGAATGACGCACCGCCATCAATAGATTTGTAGATGCCATCACCATAGGCTACGGATCGTTGGTTGTTGTTTTCACCAGTGCCGACCCAGATGGTGTTGCTGTTGGACGGGTCAATGGTGACGCAGCCAATGCTGTAGGATCCTTCATTATCAAATAGGGGGGAGAAGGTCAAGCCATGGTTGACGGTCTTCCACACGCCGCCAGAGGCGGTTGCCACAAACCATACATCATGGTTGTTGGGGTCCACGGCCATGTCAGCCACCCGACCAGAGGTGGTTGCTGGTCCCAAAGAGCGAAAACTGAGTGCAGAATAATCTTGTGCATGGATGCCACCAAAAACAAGCAGAACCAAAAAGGCGGATAAAAGGTTTTTCATAGCCACCGAAGTTAGTGACAGAATGTTACTTGGCTGTCAACTTTACGATAGCTTCCTGACTGGGGCATTGAAACGGTGGAGCATGGGCGTAAACCTAGAGCCAGTCAAAGGTGATTGCCTCACTTATTAATCCAGAATCAGTCCCTTCATCATTCCGAATCAACAATTTCCATTTTATCTTCTGATAGTCCGACAATGACACTGACTGATGCATCGCCAGTGAGGTTGAGCATGGTGCGGACCATGTCGATGATTCGATCAACGGGGAAAATGATGGCAATCCATGCGGGGTTTAGCCCCACACTTTCTAAAACAACAATCAACATGATCAATCCTGCACTGGGGACAGAAGCGGCACCGATGCTGGCAAGGGTTGCCGTGAAAATGATTGTCACTTGCTGAATGATTGTCAGGTCAATCAAATGAAACTGCGCCATGAATATCACAGCAACACTTTGGTACAGTGCGGTGCCATCCATGTTTATCGTTGCACCAACGGGCAGCACAAATGACCCCACTTCATCATCAACACCCAAATCATCTCTAACGCAATCCATGGTTACGGGCAAAACGGCGGCAGTTGATGAGGTAGAAAATGCCAGTATTTGAGCAGGACGTATGCCTTTGGAAAAGTATTTCCAAGCATTGAAGAAGCCAATTTTTGTTTTTCTGTGAATGAGTGCAGCTACGATTGCAGGATAAAAAACAAAAATCATTAGAAGCAGTGCGAAAATGGTAACCATCGTATAGGCACCTAAAGCTTTGAATATCTCAATGAGCCTGCTGGGATCATCGCCAGCCATCTCAGCTAGTGATCCAGCCAGAAGCGCAAACACAAAGATTGGCGCGCCTTTCATGATTATATCAACCATTTTTATAAAAATGTGAGAACCGCCATCAATGAACCCAACCATGTAAGTGGTTCTTTCTTTTGGTAACGCGACTAAGGTTACCCCGAAAAAAAGAGAGAAAAAGATAATTTGCAGCATCAAGCTGCCATTGAAGGATACAAATATGTTTGACGGGACCATGTCAACAAAGAATTGAAGTGGCCCCGTTTTTTTTGATGAGGACGCAGCAGCGGCAGTAGCAATTTTTTTATTTAACGCTTCATTGCTACGTTGTTCATCTATGGCTTGCCGGGCATCACCCAGGTATGCATTGAATTGAGAATCCTCAGTCAGTCGGATGTCATCAAAAAACTCAACACCATCGGTTTCATTGACCCAAATCTCATAAGACAACCTATTGATCTGAAGTTGCTCAGAATCAGCTTGATGTCCTGGCATAAATGTGTTGGCAAAAAACAACCCAACACAACACGCAATAACTGTGGATGTAATGTAAAGAGCAAGCGTTTTAACCCCCATTCTCCCTAGGGTTGCAGTGTCGTTCAATCCACTGATTCCAGAAATGATACTGAATAAGACAAGGGGAATAGCAATGAGTTTCAGTAGGCGGATAAATATCTCTCCAATAGGAGCAATCCAGTCTATGGTAAAGCTGCTCCATCCCATTGATGAACTAATGAGGGCCCATAAAATGCCCAATATTAATCCGATTATGATTTGAATGGCTAAAGAAGGCTTCTTCATCAGGGATGATTCTTAAATGGTTCTATCTTTTGGGCCGTTGCCTTAAGGAAAGGTCAAATATTCACTTTTTTTCTCGCAGTTCAGAGAATTATTATTTGTTTGCCATCCAGACGCCTTAGCACAGAGTGATAATCCCCCCAAAAGAAATCAAAATCAGATGTTTGCCAAACACGATTGGCACATCCAATGGCTACAATGTGCCGTTAAGAAATATGGTTAAATTCTGAGATTGATCTTCAAAGAGTCTAGACCGATAAGATTTATATCAAATCATCCAAGGCATGATTCAGCGCTTGGTATTGGTATTCAAACCCTTCGTTTTTCCAAAAAAGGGACGAACAGCGCGTGCTCATCAAGGCTAGTTCAGCCATAGGTCCCAATACAGAATACAGTACAAAGGCGGGAATTGAGGGAAGGAAGTAGGGGCGATTTATTTTGCTTGCTAAGACTTGGCTAAATTCTCTGTTTGTAACACTCTCACTTCCAACCCCTAGAAAAATACCTTGGTATTTGCTGTTCTCTGCTAAGCATAGGAATTGACGTGCTAAATCGGAAATGTGAATCCATGGCATCCATTGTTTTCCGTTACCTAGAGGGCTCCCAAGTCCTAATTTAAAAAATGGAAGCAATGTGTCTAAAACGCCTCCGCCTTTGCCAAGTACGATTCCAATTCGTAGGCAGCAAACTCTCATGCCTAGATTTTCTGATTTAAATATTTCTTGCTCCCATTGGTTTATGACTGTCGCTAAGAACCCATCACCGCCAGGGTCATCTTCGCTGTAAACTTTGTTTTGATCATTAGGGTATAGACCCACTGCAGAAGCGCATATAAGACTTTTTGGTCGTTGATCTACAGGGAGGGAGGAGATGGCCTCACGCAACACTCTGGTGCTCTGTATTCGGCTTTCTAGGATCTCTTTTTTATAACGCTTAGTCCATCGTTTAGCAATCGTAGCTCCGGCTAAATGTATGATTGTGTCGACATCTTTTAAAGCATTCATATCTAGCTCATTTTTCTTTGGATTCCAAAGAAATGTTCTAGGGTCAGAAGACGGTTTAGTGCTCAAGTTGTTGACCTTGTAACCACCTAATGATAAGTTCCTCATTATTTCTGAACCGATCATTCCGCTACCGCCTGTCAATAAAAATCGTTTTGTCATTGGGATAATGGCATGAATTCCTCTGATGAGGGCTATTAAAGTTAAACCCTAAAATTTACCCCAATCACCAGTTGGTGCTGCAAGGCATTTACTGTCCAAAGGTCGCTGGTTGTTGGGTTGTAGATGCGTGCCTGCCGGTAGTTGCTAACCAAGGCCACATGAATGCTAGCTTGATCGCTTCGGTACCCCAACCCAACACTTCCTCTTTGAAACCCTGAGTGGTCTTTGAACTGTGTGCCGGCATTGCTTTGTTGATAGCCAAAGCGGTAGGCTAGGGGCCCTTTTCGCCATTCCATGCCAACACGAACCCCTTCCACGACGACCAAGTCATCCAGCAAATCTTGCCCGATGCCAATAGCTGAAATAGGTGAAATGATGGTTTGCTCAGGCAAAGATTTTCGATGGTACTCCACAGCAATAAACCCCTTTGATTGGAACTTTTTTGCCAGAGAAAATGCCGCAGAAACACCAGGAAGGGTCTCCCATGTTTGTTTGTCAGTCAGTTCAAATGGGGGGTCATTGTTTGTTGTTCTAGCCGTCATACGGTACCTGCTATACCAGTCAAGTGAAGCGACGTTGGGCATGGAAATGCGCATCCCTGCTTGCAAGTCTAGCGGCAGTCGAAAAATCACACCTAAGCTGCTTGAAGTGCCACTGATGCTCATGGAATCACTTTGGCTGTAGGTGTAACCAGAGGTGTAGCCACTGAAGCCATCTTCGTCGACGACAAGGGCTTCAAAGGCAGATGCATTCGAGTAACTCCGACTAAGCCCTAGAGATAGCTGTGGCGTTCTCAGGCTCGCCCCTGCAACCAGACGGTTGCTTTGAAAACCCTGCTTAATGCGTGTCACGCGTTGAGAAGGGAGACCTTGAGACAAATCAAAGAACTCATTGTTGTTCTCATCGTACTCTAGCACGTAACCCTGGTAAGCTGTGTAGGCGCCAAGCAGTCCAGCGGAAAGCAATTCATCGGGCCCATTGATGCCTTGAGAGGCATTGAGCCACTGGTCCACCATGCGTTCAGTAGGGTTAGTTTCAATGGATTGCCATTGATTGCCGGACCATGAGTCATTTTGAAAAGCAAAGAAACCATTGAGTTGGTACCCTTTAGCTACAGGCATTACATGCACGTAGGAAATATTGGGGATTTGTATCCTCGTTGGATCCTGGCGTGTCATCAACCCACCTTGCCAATCAATTTGGAGTTCACTTGAACGGTAAGTACCAATACCTGCGGGGTTGTCAGCTGCTGCGCTGGCATCGTTACCTAGGGCTCCCAAGGCTCCGCCTAGGGCCATGTAGCGCGCACTGCCCATTCCGCCATCACTGGAAAGCATGTTGTACACAACGGAAGACTGAGCCTGAGCTGCGACACTAAAAGCTATTGCTCCAATAAATAAGACCCTTTTCATCGTCTGCTGTTGGATGACGACCTGCTGTTGCTGCTGGATGACGATCGGCTGTTGCTGCTCGATGACGATCGGCTGTTGCTGCTCGATGGACGACTGGTAGATTGTGAACTGCGATTGTTCGATGATCGGTTAGTTGACTGCGATCTCGGTTTACTGGAACGCGTTTGAGTGAATCTATTTTGCGAACTTGTTTGCTTTGGAGATTCTGTCCGCGTAGGTTTTGAAGATTGGCGTTGATAGCTGTTTGTTGCCTGACTCCGATTAGACTGAGGTCTGGTAGATTGAACTTCTTGGCTACTTTGTTGACTTCGAGGCCTTCTAGCTTGTATTTCCGCATCGCTGGGTCTGCGAGAGCTGCTGAGCACAGGTGCCCTTGATTCAGAAATAACCTTTTTCCGTCCGCCGTCGGGACGGCTCACGACAGGAGCCCTTCGCTTCGTTGTAGGACCTTCTAAGCTTTGGCGCCGAACCCTGCTTGCAGGGCTGTCTACGCTTGTTGAACTTGAGCCAGACCAGCCCCCGTTATTGTACCCATTGTACCCATTGTACCCATTGTACCCGTAGTTGTTGTACCCGTAGTTGTACCCGTAATTGTAGCCATGGTTGTAACCGTAACCGAAGTTGTGTCCGTTGTATCCATAGTTCGGGTGTCCGTTGTAGTAGGGGTAATAAGGCCAACACATATAGTTGTTGTGGTGGTTGAACCCTCTGCTGTAGCCCCGGTTCCAGATGTTTTGACTCCACGGACTGTTGTAGCCGTAGTAAAATGTGGAATAGTGGATGTAACGAGGACGGTACCACTTGCGGTAGGTGGTGGTGGTGTAGCTGTCTTGCTGGCCAGTGAGCTCACCCTCAGCATCCCCGTAGCCATCTTCATAGCCCTTATCGTAAGCCACCTGTGGATCAGCATTGTCCCAGTCGCCAGGATAGCTGTCCCAGTTGTAGATGCCTTCGTCGTAGCCAGCGTTCAGTTCATCTTGCGTCATGGCACATGAGCTGGTTAGAATTAGGGTAGTGATGAGGAGTATATAGCGTTTCATACTTAGTATATTTGGCATTCTATATCTAGAGAATACAAAATCCGTACCAACCCCATGGCAAAGCACTTGACCTCCCGTGACAAAGACTATTCACAATGGTACAATGACCTCGTTGTGCAAGCCGGACTTGCAGACAGTTCAGCAGTCAGAGGCTGCATGGTGATCAAGCCCCATGGCTATGCCATCTGGGAGGCCATGCAAGCAGATTTGGATCGCCGATTCAAGGAAACAGGCCATGAGAACGCCTACTTCCCTTTGTTTATACCTAAGAGCTATTTTTCCAAGGAAGCGGCTCATGTGGAAGGCTTTGCGAAAGAATGCGCTGTGGTGACCCATTACCGATTGAAAAATGACCCCAATGGTAAAGGGGTGATTGTGGATGAATCGGCCAAGCTTGAAGAGGAGTTGATCGTCAGACCCACCTCAGAAACCATCATTTGGGACACCTACAAAAATTGGATTCAGAGTTACCGTGACTTACCAATTTTGATCAATCAATGGGCCAATGTGGTACGCTGGGAGATGCGGACACGTTTGTTTTTGCGCACCACAGAGTTCTTGTGGCAAGAGGGTCACACGGCTCATGCAACAGAGCAAGAAGCCATTGCGGAGGCAGAACAGATGCTGCATGTTTATGGTGATTTTGCTGAAGACATGATGGCCATGCCTGTGCTGCGTGGCATCAAGTCACCCAATGAGCGATTTGCAGGTGCCATTGAAACCTATTGCATTGAGGCCTTGATGCAGGATGGTAAAGCCCTGCAAGCAGGAACATCGCATTTCTTGGGGCAGAATTTTGCCAAAGCATTTGACGTAACCTTCCAAGACAAAGACGGCAAAGTGAAACATGTATGGGCCACCTCATGGGGTGTGAGTACCCGATTGATGGGTGCATTGGTGATGTCGCATTCAGATGACCAGGGCCTAGTGATCCCGCCCAAGTTGGCTCCAACCCAAATTGTCATCATCCCTATCTACCGGGGTCCTGAGCAACTGGAAGCCATCTCCTTGGTGGTTGAGCCATTACTTGCTGAGCTTCGCGCTGCAGGTATACGCGTAAAATTTGATGACAGAGACACCTACAAGCCAGGTTGGAAATTCAATGAATATGAACTCAAGGGTGTGCCTATTCGCATTGCTGTTGGGCCACGTGACTTAGAAAATAAGCAAGTAGAAATTGCCCGGCGCGATACCTTGACCAAGGAAACCATGCCCATGGAAGGCTTGATTGATCGCATGGTTGGAATGCTGTCTGAGATCCAGAAGGATTTGTTTGATGCTGCAAAGCGTCGATTAGATGACAGCATCGTGAAAGTGGACAGCTGGTCTGAATTTGAAGTGGCCATCAAAGCTGGCGGTTTCATCTCAGCACATTGGGATGGCACAGCAGAGACAGAAGAACGGATCAAGAAGCAAACCAAGGCAACCATCCGTTGCATTCCTTTAAACAATCCACAAGAAAACGGAAGCTGCATCTTAACGGGCGAACCATCACCTGAGAGGGTCTTGTTCGCCATAGCCTATTGATAGAAGGATATGGAAAAACGAATCATTCAAACCCTTTGCACGAAAGCCAGCAACAAACAGCTGGTCCACCGTCAAGCCTTGGCAAGCTTTGAGCTACTGAAAACCGTGCTTAAATTGGTGGCCAAATCGCTCAATGACCAAGTTTGCCGAGTTGACAAACATGTCGTTGTCGAGTATGTGGAGCGAAGTGAGCATGAAGTAGGCATCACCTTTTCTGGTGATACGTTGATATTTCTCTTTCACAGCAACGCCTTCAAATTGCCAGATGATCATTTCTTGCTTGCAACACCTTATGTCCGCGAGGATGCCAATCGCAAGTACTATGGCTTGATTCACGCCTACAACTTTCTGTCAGATTCAATGAAAATGAGGCGCATGAATGACTTAGGCACCTTGCTTAGTCGATTACTCATCAACGGAGAAGGGCATCATTTTGCAGAAGGTGGCACTGGGTTGTCTATGCCGTTGACTGAAAATGGACTGGATGAAGCCATTCTTAAATCATGGGTTGAACGTTTGATGATTCATGCCATGGACATGGATTTAGTCATCGCTGATTTCACAGATTTTCGTGAAATAACGGTCATGGAACTGGAGGGGCTCCGCAGTGAACTGCGACTTCAAACAAGTAAACGACTGGGTTTTAGGCCCAGTTAGGCATGGGGGCGAGGGAATCATAGAAAAAAAACCCTGCGTATCATGTTTCAAATGCGATTTCTTATTACATTTGCACTCCTTTAATAGGGGCCCGTTCGTCTAGCGGTTTAGGACATCTCCCTTTCACGGAGAAGATCACGGGTTCGAATCCCGTACGGGTCACAAAAATAATATCACATGGCAAACCATCAATCAGCACTTAAGCGCATCCGACAGACTCAGAAGAAGCGTGTTCACAACCGTTACTTCTCCAAGACCACACGAAATGCCATGCGCGCACTTCAGGCTATGACCAGCAGCAAGGAGGCATCCAAGAGCTTGATCTTGGTGTCAGCTATGTTGGACAAATTGGCTAAGCGCAACATCATTCACAAGAACAAAGCAGCCAACCTGAAATCTGGATTGGCGAAGGCTGTGAACAAGCTCGCTTGAATAGTCAAGCAATGATTCAATAAAGAAGCTGCCTCTGAGCAGCTTTTTTTATGCGTTAGATTTTCGTTTACCACCGAATACCTAGGCATGACCTGCTCATCTTGCGGGCATGATACCGATTAGCGCCTGGCAACCAGAGGAACGGCCCCGAGAGAAGTGCCTCAGTCATGGGGTTCGAAGCTTGAGCACATCAGAGTGCTTAGCCCTGATCCTTCAGACAGGCAGCCACAAACAAAGCGCCCTGGATCTTGCCAGAACCTTGCTGCAACCGTATGATGGGGATTTGTCAGCCATGCGAGAGGCCAGTCCAGTCGAGTGGGAAGCTGTGCCGGGAATAGGTCCTGCAAAATCTGCAAGGATTGCCGCAGCATTGGAACTGTCCAGGCGATTGCTTAACCAACCACAGGTGATGGCTCCTTGCATCAAAAGCTCCAAGGATAGCTATGATGCCTTGAAAGATCAACTCGACGACATTGATCATGAAGAATTTTGGGTACTCTACCTGTCTCAAGCTAACCGTGTCTTGCATAAAGCCTGCATTGGCAAAGGAGGATGGTCTCAGACACTGGCTGATTCCCGGGTCATCTACCAAGTAGCGTTGACCCACAAGGCTTGCGGTATCATCGTAGCGCATAACCATCCCAGTGGTCGCTTACATCCCAGCCATGCGGATCGACAATTGACCAAGCGACTGCAACAAGTTGCCAAGATGTTGGACATCACCTTTCTTGACCATCTTATCATTGGGAAAGGGGATTATGTTAGTTTTGCTGACAAGGGCTGGCTATTGGCTCCTTGAAGAGGACCATGATCACACATATCGTTGGCGCTAGGCCACAATTTATCAAACTATTGCCCCTTTACCGGGCCCTTGCTGCGAAAGGGGTAGAGCAGAAAGTCTTGCACAGTGGTCAGCACTGGGAACCGGCCATGAGTGAGGTTTTCTTTGCCGACTTTGGCTTGCAAGCAGATCGCATCCTTGATTGGTCAACAGACATGACCAGTAATCAATTGAACATGGAGCAGGTTCTGGCTCAATGGAGACCTCAAACCGTGGTGGTTTATGGGGACACTTACAGCACCCTTTGTGGTGCCAGGGCCGCTTCCTCTTTGAGCTTGAACTTGGCGCATGTAGAAGCGGGCTTAAGAAGCTTCAACAGCAACATGCCTGAGGAAGCCTGTCGCGTAGAAACGGACCACTTAGCTGACTGGCACTTTGCGCCAAGTGAAACAGCCATGCAGCATTTGCGAGCAGAAGGTTTGGATCGGGGTGCCGGACAGACCATCAACACGGGTGATATCATGGCAGATGGTTTGATGGCCATGCCGGATGTGAAGCCGGATGCCCGAAGCATCCTTGTCACCCTGCATCGCAACACCAATGTAGATAACAAGGCCATGCGGGAGTCCATCCTGTCAACCATCCATGATTTGGCGTCACCAGACAAAGAAGGCTACCAGGTTGTGTGGCCATTGCATCCTCGACTGCGCAATGCGATTGGCAAGGATCCCTCAGTGGATTACCCACACATTCAATGGTTACCCCCCTTGTCACACGCAGACATGATCCAAGCCATTCAGCGAGCTGAGGTGGTATTGACAGATTCCGGAGGCGTTCAGAAGGAGGCGTATTTCCTCAAGCGACATTGTGTGGTCTTGCGAACAGAAACCGAGTGGAAGGAGCTGCTAGCTAGTGGCTGTTCCACCTTGCTGCCGCCAATGGCTGAAGATTTCTACTACCCCATGCGGGCAGCAGTGAAGGCAAGGTGTGAATCATTATTCCCCACCATTTACGGCGATGGCAAGGCGGCAGAACACATGGCCACTGCCTTGGTCCATGAGGAGGGGCTAGTGAAGCCACGGACGCTCACGTTAGCTCATGCCAGCCCCAGTCTCTTGCACCATCATGTGTCTCGCTTGTTTCGCGTCATCACGGGCTGGAGACTGGATTGGTCTGAAACGGGTATGCCTTGGGCGGATTCAGGCCAACTGGACGTTGCATTGGAAGACGCATCATGGACGCAATGTGTCGATGAAGGGCCAACACCCTTTGTTGCTGACAGCGAACCCGACTACCTGGCAAGCATCTTATGGGCAGCATTGCGCCGTGAAGAATGGGGGCGTGAATCCCTGGATGAACATGGTCGTTATCAAGCCGTCCATTCAGTGATGGCTCAGCGGGGCTGGTTGTCAACAGCCATCTGTCATCGATGGGCAGGGGCCCTGATGCAAGAACATCAACTGGTGGGGCATCGTCAGGTGATGGCGCAACCCACGGTCATCATTGATGTTGATCACCTCAGAGCCTTTGATGGCTACCCACTGTCTCACCGCCTGTTGACCTTGTGGCGGGATCTACTCAAAGGCAAGTGGACAAGGCTGTATGCGAGATTGTTGCAGGACAAAGACCCATTCGATGCGCATGACCACCTGGCAATGATTCAGTTGAGCTATCCAAGCATTCGATGGCAGGCCTTTGCTTGGGTGGGACCTGAGCGCAATGACCATGACCATGGATTACCTGGAGATAGACCCCTGGCTAAGGATGCCTTGCGTTTGCTTCATCGCATCATGCCAAGCATGGGCATTCACCCGTCATACCATGGCACAGATTTGAAGGCTGAATCTGCATTGCTGGCACAGTCGCTGGGCCATTTGCCGCTCCGTCAGCGCAGACATTATTTGAAATTGAGCCTACCTGATGCCTATGAAGACCTCCCTCATGGCTTGGCTTACCAAGATTGGAGCATGTCCTATGCCAATAGCCCCGGCTACCGATCAGGCATGGGCTTGCCCTACCCATGGCTGCGCCAAGATGGCACCTTGGGTCATATCGTGGTACCCTCTGTTGCCATGGATCAGCATGTGAAGGGTCGGGATGCAGCCAGCATTGCCAGGTGGTTGCACGCTTTGGAGGCGGATGCTATGGCTTCCGGCCATCCCTTGGTTATTGCAACTCATTGGCGATTTTTCGGGCCCAATCCCGCATGGGCTGATGTGGATTGCCTGCCCTACCTTGAGTGGGTGAAAGGATTGAAACAATGGATGAAGGAGCGCGCATGAAGCCTGCCTGGAAGGATAGCGACGCCCTGAAGAGTCAGTGGTCACAGTGGCTTCGTATGGGCGGTGGTGATCAGCCAGCCAATCATTTGAACTACATCGATTCATTGGCCTTGCGTTGGGGTGCTGTTTGCGGAGAGGCCACGGTCCTTCCCATGGCCTGGAAACGGCGATGGCTGCTGCGTGTGGCCTACACGCCATTTGCTGTGCAGCAATGGGGCCCTGTTGGTTCTTGCGATGCGGCAGAACTCAAAGCATTGGTCGCCGGCATTCCGCGGCGATTCACCAAAGTAGACATTGCCATGAGTCAGCCTCAAGGTTGGCAAGCGCCAACGGGTTGGCATTGGGGTCAAAGGGGGAGACTGAATAGATGGGAATCGTTACCCAACCATGAACTGCCTTTGGGTCAGAGCTACGAAACCATTCACACAAACTACAGCAAGCAATGCTTGCGCAACTTAAAGAAGGCAAGCAAGGCAGATTTGCAAGCTTTTGATCAGGATTCACCCACTTTGCTGATTCAGACATTCCAAGCCAATCAAGGCAGGAAATACGACGTGCCTTCGGGCTACTTATCAGCCATGTCTCAAGTGATGTATCAGGCCATGCATCAAGGCAGAGGAAAGGTTTTAACCCTCTATGGTCCAGGAAATCAGTTGCATGCCGGCTTGTTCTTGATTCAAAGCCAGAACAGGGTTGTGATGCTCTTCTCCTGTGTGACAGCGGCGGGGTTGACATCTGGCGCAATGACCCACTTGATTGACCAGGCCATCATTGATGCTGTTGGGCGCTATGACTTGTTTGACTTTGAAGGCAGTAAAGCACCTGGGTTGGCAAGGTTTTACCAAGGCTTTGGTGCCAAACTTGTCCCCTACCTTCGTTTTCAACGTTACGCATTGCTATGACCATTACCCAGCTGAACTATTTGATAGCCCTTGAGGAGCATCGGCATTATGGCCGTGCAGCAAAATCATGTGGCGTGACGCAACCAACACTGAGTGCGCAGGTCAATAAATTGGAACAGGACCTGGGTCAACCCTTGGTCAATCGAAAGCAGCAACCCTTGGTTCTCACTGAATTAGGGGAGGCTGTGTTGCAGCAAGCCCGCTTGGTGATTCAAGCGACCCAAGATATTGAACAATTATCCAAGCAATGGGATCAGCCCGTGGAAGGGGTGTTCCGCCTTGGCATCATTCCCACAGTGGCGCCGTACCTGGTTCATCGATTTGCAGGCCCCGTCACCCAGCGATTTAAATCCTTGGAACTTGAAATCAAAGAGGCCTCGACCAAGTCGTTGTTAGAAATGGTTCGCACACAGGTTATTGATGCGGCAATTTTAACTATACCATTGGATGCCATGGCTGATGACTGGGTCTCGTGGACCTTGTATGATGAGCCCTTGGTAGCCTATGTGCCTGAGGGGCATCCGCTGGCCAATGAGCTTTTCCTCTCACACAGTGAACTGGAACGCAATGACATCCTTTTGTTGCCAGAAGGTCACTGCTTTCGAGATCAAGTATTGTCGATATGCAACAAGCCCCGAAATTCAGCCATTCGTGTGGAAGTGGGTCAATTGGAAACCTTGATTCGCATGGCTGATGCGGGATTAGGCATGACCTTATTGCCTGAATTGGCTGTGATGGAATTGCCCAAGGAAAAGCAAGGCAATGCCAAACCCTTGTCCGAGCCACGGCCAGTCCGACGCATCGCTATGGTGCAGCTGCCCGGGCAGCGAAAGCAAGGCATAGCTGCTGCTTTAGCTAGCGTGATACAAGCACAAGTGCCTGCAAAACTTCTCAAGCAGGTTGATCAAGATCTGGTGATGCCAGCGAGCTAAACAAAGCTCAATGCACAGACTGCCCATATGACCAGGGTAGCAAAAATATTCATCCATACGCCATGCTGAACCATGTGAAGGATTTTGAGTTTACCCGTGGCAAAGACCAGCGCATTGGGCGGTGTAGCCACGGGCAACATGAAGGCACAACTTGCCCCCATCGTCAAGGGGATGGCAACAGCCTCAAAGGGGATGCCCTTTGCTAGACTCAAGGCCAAGGCGATAGGAAGCATCGCGGAAACCAGGGCCATGTTGGAAAATAATTCAGTGAGCCAGACCCCCGCAGCAGCTGCAATCCCAATCCAAAGGATGATTTCCATTTGGCTGCTCACGCCACCCATCACATCCAGCAAACCGCTAGCCTTCATGCCAGAGGCCAATGCTAACCCACCACCAAATAGCAGCAAGATGCCCCATTCAATGTCCTTTGCAATGGACCAGGGCAGCAACGGGCCTTGACGTTTGCCAGCTGGCAGGGAAAACATGACCAAGGAGGCAGTGATAGCAATCCATGTATCACTGTAATGAGGCAAAGCAATCATCGAAGCAACCCATGAGCGGGTCATCCATGCCATAGCTGTCAAGAAAAAAACGAAAGCCATGCGACGCTGACCGGTGGTCCATGGTTGCTTGCTGGGTTTAGCTAAGGCTTCAGAGGAATCCTTGCTCAGTCCCATCTGAAGCTGTACATAAGCAGCAAGCATCAAGGTTACACTTACGGGGATTGCCATGGAAGACCAGGTCCAAAAATCCATCACCACACCAGTGGAGTCTTCAAGAAAAGCAGCAAAAAGGACATTGGGCGGGGTGCCAATCAAAGTCGCCATACCGCCAAGGTTGGCTGCCCATGCAAGACCTAAAAGGATGCGGCGTTCAAGCAGGTCACTTCCTTTGAGTTGCTTAACCAGTGAAAGGGTCAGTGGCAGCATCATGACTGCAGTGGCGGTGTTGCTCATCCACATGGACAAGAGCCATGTCGCGAGCATGCTGCCCGCCAATGCTTGGCGCGGTTGACTCCCCGACAAGGCGAGAATCCGCTTTGCAAGCAGGCTGTGCAACCCCTGATGCTCCATAGCTTTTGCAAGAAAAAAGCCACCCATGAATAAAAAAATCAGCGGATGCGCATAAGCCATGGCTAAGGTGCTTTGATCCAGCAACCCCGTGCCCCCAAATAGCAACAAAGGCAGCAGGGCTGTTGCGCCCAGGTGTATGATTTCTGTCAACCACCAAGACAGCATCCATGCCGCTCCGCCGATGACCAGGGCCTTAGGACCTGATAAGGGAAGGCATAAGGCCAAAAGAAAAAGGAAAGGCCCGATCCAGAATCGCAGCGCATGGGTGACATTTGTAAACATGAAATTGGTATTAGCAACACAGAATCCGTACAAGATAGCAGAATTAACCAAGGCTCTGCCATCGCATTGGGAATTGATCTCTGCGAAGGCAATGGGCATGACAGAAGACATCCCTGAAACAGGCGACAGTTTAGCGGCCAATGCCTTGATTAAAGCCAGGGCCATTCATGAGCGATTTGGCCTGCCAGCCATGTCGGATGACACGGGGTTGGAAGTGATGAGTTTGGATGGTCAGCCAGGTGTGCATTCAGCCCGTTATGCTGGCCCATCCTGTGATGACAAAGCCAACCGGATCAAGCTGTTGAAGGCATTGAGCAAACACAGTGATCGACGTGCACAATTCCGCACGGTGGTTGCCTTGATTGATGAGGAAGGGGAGCACCTCTTCGAAGGTGTAGCCAGAGGCATCATTCTCGAAAAGGAACAAGGCGAGGGGGGATTTGGTTACGATGCCCTGTTTCAGTCAGATGATTTACCCAATAGATCCTTTGCTGAGGTCAGCTTGGAAGAGAAGAATGCGGTCAGTCACCGGGGTAAGGCTGTGAGGGAATTTATCGCATTCATGCATCATGCATGAAGAAGCTGAAGTAGACACCACCGTAGCGCCTGCTATCTGACCAATAGGCATGTTCAGAGAAATTCTGATCAGGTCCATGCTCCAAAACAAACAGCCCTGTTGCATGCAATGCGTCGGCAGAGAAGACTTTCTCAATCAATGCCTCATAGGCATCGTAAGCATAAGGGGGGTCAGCAAAAATCACATCCCATGTTCCGTAGGCTAATTGTTTGGTAGCTTCACCCATGACGGTGTGAATGCCGTTGAAATTGAGCGATGCAGCTGTTTCTCTGACAAAGGAAATACAGCCGCGATGTTGGTCTACTGCGGTGACGGATTGACATCCCCTGCTTGCCATTTCATAGCTGATGTTCCCCGTGCCTGTGAATAGGTCTAAGGCGCTCACCTCTGACCACTCAACGCGGTTGTTGAGGATGTTGAACAGGGCTTCCTTGGCCATGTCTGTGGTGGGTCGAACGGGCAGGCGGCTAGGCGCCATCAGGCGCCGCCCTCCATGGATGCCTCCAATAATTCTCATGCTTGATTCAGCATGACTTTGTAAGCTTGCCAGGCATCACTGCCATCGCGTTGTACCTGATGGACGAACTGTTCAAGCACGGTCCATGTAGCCAAGTCTGGATCACCTTCCCATCGCATTGGTATGCTTTCTGGGGCTAAGGTGCATTGATCATAAGCCAGCATAATCAAGTAAGCCACATCGTGACTGCTTGAGGCATGATTGTGATTGTGCATGGTGATTTTACCATCCTCAATGACTGCAACTTCAAGGTAGTTGCCATGGCGATACACCTGCACGGCATTGCCTTGTTTAGCTTTCAGCCATCGGTTGGCATTGCTTGCCATCAAAGGCATGCTTGTGTCAGGTGCAATGGCTGTTTGATGGATGAGTTCCATGCCGTCATCGATGAGTTGACGAGACCAAGGACCGTCACCCAAAGGATTCATCCAATCGTTGGCCTGATCAACCCAGCCAGCAGGGAACCAGGCAGCTTCATCCACCACATGGAATTCATGCACAGGTATTCGGGTGGCTTTGTGCCATTGTTGAAAGGCGTCAAGGCTGCAGTGACCTGGTTGAGAAACCGGTTGATGATTGGCAGTTAACAAAGCGCAATGATTCACACCTTCTCGTCCATAGATGGCGACCATCTGAACATCACCCGGTTTAGGGTCAAGTGAGGCTAAGGCTTGCCAGCCTTCAGGCCAGGTGTTATTTCCAGTTGCCACTCAATGTGGGTTCAACCAATGACCCCACGACCAAAGCGTCAATGCGCTCGTTGCCGATAAGGCTCTTGTACTTGGAGAAGACATCTGCAAAGAAATCTCTGTTCTCTGCACGAATTTCAAAAACGGGGACTTTGACGCCATTGCGCTTCACCTCAGCCGTAGCCATGGTAAATGCCACGGATCCATCAGTGTAGGGAACCTGACTCAAAGCTTGCAAAGCCGGCGATTTATCAAAGTAAATGTTGCCATTTTCCACCACTTCAGTTAAGAATAGATCCTCACCAAAGAGGTCATAACTCTTGGTTCGAAGTTTTTCCATCGCTGAAATGCGTCCAACTGTGCGGAACACAATGGTGTCTTTCATCATGTCGGTTTGGTACAAGCGATTGTAATAAGAGAAAGAAGAGTCCTTCCTTACAACCACATTTACGGAATCGTAGGCGATGAAATCCTCCAAGTAGTCAATGTCACTGGCGTAGTATCCATAGGCTTCTTTATGAGTGAGTTGTGCCTCTCTTAAGAGGTCTAAATTTTCGATAACTTTCTCGTAGCGCTCTACCTTGATGCGCTCATACTCGATGGGCTCCATGATGATACGGTAGATGCTGTAGGCCAACAAAATAGACACAATGCCTAGAATGATTCGGATGATAAGGATATTTCGTGCGCTCATGAGATAAAAAAAGTTGCAGGCCAAAAGTAAACAAATTTACCTTCGCCTTAAGTTATGCATGCCTTAAAATCTACTTTTCAGCGAGCTGTCGCTGATCACCTGCCCCATGAACTGACTACTGGCCAGTCTCAGGCTGTTGAGGTTTTCTTTCACCACGTGATGGATGGACCACCGATGGGTGCCATGTTGCTTTCGGGTTTTGCAGGCACAGGCAAGACAACGTTGGTTCGGGCTTTGATCGCTGGGTTGGCTGTGATTGACTTCAGGCCTATCCTTGCTGCACCAACAGGGAGGGCTGCAAAAGTTCTTCAGGGCAATACGGGGTGGCGCGCCTTCACTTTGCATCGCATCCTGTACATCTCTGTTAAGATCCCAGGGGGTGGATTCAAGCGCATTCTGCGCCCAGCCAAGGCAAAAAATCGTGTCATTTTTGTAGATGAGGCCTCCATGATAGCCGATCTAGGAAAGCAGAGCATCTTGGAGGATCTGCTGCAGTTCACCGCAAAAAGCCAACGCTGTCGATTGGTGCTCATTGGGGACAAGGCTCAGCTTCCCCCAGTGGGTCAAGAGGAAAGCCCGGCCTTATCCGCTAAGCAGCTCAAAGACCGCTACGGATGGGACAGTGTAGAAGTTGGATTGACAGAGGTCTTGCGCCAGTCGGGCGACTCAGGTGTGCTGGATTATGCCACATCCCTTCGCATGGCCATCACAGCCAATTCAGGATTCCCCGCCATTCCTGCCTTGCCAGATGTCATCCCCTTACGAGACCCGGGAGATTACCATGATGCGATGGAATCGGCTTTTGGCCCTGGTCAAGATGATGCCGTCTTGATCACACGAAGCAATTCAAGGGCCACCGAATTCAATCAACAAATCCGTGTGCGTCTGCTGGACTTGGATGGCATGATCGACGCAGGTGATCAGGTCATGGTCGTTGAGAACAATGCTAGGTGGGTCTCACAGGAACAAGGGTTCATTGCCAATGGAGACCGCTTTGAAGTCTTGTCGATTCGTGGCATTGAACAACAGTATGGCCTGCAATTTGCAGATGCCACTTTGCGATGGTTGGACTTTGATGAACCCGATGTGGAAGCAAAAATTGTCTTGGATGCCCTGATTGGGAAGTCACCGCGGTTGAATGAAGAAAAGGCACGCCTGCTGCATGCAGCCATCCGTGAAGCGTCCATGGAAGTCCCCAAAGAAGATCGCGCTCAATTCACACGAGAGCACCCCTACGGGAAGGCCTTGCAGTTGAAGTTTTCCTATGCCTTAACTGCCCATAAATCCCAGGGGGGTCAGTGGGCTAAGGTCTTTGTCGATTGCCCGCGAATTGAGGACTGGGATGATTTGGAGTGGCTGCGATGGTTGTACACAGCCATCACGCGGACCAGTGACAAGTTGTACCTTATTGGCTTTCCAAGTGATGCCTATGAAGATGCGTGAGTTTCAACAACATCTGTTTTTTGATTTGGATCGCACCTTGTGGGATCATTACGCAGCCAATGAGCAAACCATGGCGCTGTTGCAGTCTCGCTATGCGGAGGTCCTAGGAGGCAGAGATTTGGCAACTATCAGCAGGGAATTCAGGCAAATCAATGATCAACTTTGGACCATCATTCAAGACAAGGGTCTTGGTGTCAGCTATGTCAAAAAACGGCGCATGTTGCATTGGCTGCAATCGATTGAATTGTCACTTTCAGGCAGGGAAATCAATCAGTTGTCAAGCGAATTGGAAACCCTTTATACGGCAACCATGCCCCATCAAAACTGCCCCTTTCCCCATGTGCTGAGCACGCTGGATGCCTTGCGTGCTGAGGGTCACACCTTGCACATCATCACCAATGGAACCCTAGAGGCGCAGTCAAAAAAGCTAGAAACCATGGGTATTCAAGGGTATTTTGATGGCATTACAACGTCAGACCAGTGCAAGGCCTACAAACCTCGGCGTGCAATCTTTGCCCATGCCTTGCACAGGGCCAATGTCAGGGCTGAAGATGCATGGATGATTGGCGATTCCTTGGAGCGAGACATCCTGGGGGCGCAGGCGATTGGCATGCGGACTGCATGGTTCAATCCCAATCATCAGTCCAAGTCAAAGATTGACCCTCAGCCAGACATGGAATTCCATGACTGGAAGGCATTCCACCTATCTTTACCACGCAAACCCTGACTTACACCCTGACCTAAATCCCTGTCCATGAACGACGTCAAACCTTACCAGCCTAAACACAGCATTCGCTTGGTGACGGCTGCTTCCTTGTTTGATGGCCACGATGCCAGCATCAATATCATGCGTCGCATCCTGCAGTCCAGTGGTGCAGAGGTGATTCACTTAGGTCATGATCGCAGTGCTGAAGAGGTTGTGAACACAGCCATTGAGGAGGATGCCAATGGCATTGCTTTGACATCTTACCAGGGAGGCCACTTAGAGTACTTCAAATACATGCGTGATCTCTTGGTGGAAAAGGGTGCTGGTCACATTCAGCTCTTTGGCGGTGGCGGTGGCACCATTTTGCCTGATGAAATTGAGGAATTGCAGGCTTATGGTATTTGTAAAATTTACCATCCAGATGATGGCCGATCTATGGGCTTGCAGGGCATGATCAACGACCTTCTGGAGGCCTGTGATTTCCCCTTGGGTGCTGAGGCTACACTGGGTGATTTAGCAGACTCAGGGCAAATTGCACGCTTGATTTCATGCGCTGAAAATTTCCCAGCGCATTACCAGACCATGCAGGACGCCGTGCAAAAGCGTGCGGACAAAAGCCATGCACCGGTACTTGGCATCACAGGAACGGGTGGGGCAGGAAAAAGTTCCTTGGTGGACGAAATGGTTCGTCGCTTTCTCAGTGATCAGCCAGGCAAGCGCATTGCATTGATTTCTGTTGACCCATCCAAGCGCAAAACAGGTGGGGCTCTTTTAGGCGATCGCATTCGCATGAATTCCATCAACCACCCCGATGTGTACATGCGCTCATTGGCGACTCGCCAGAGCAACCTAGCATTAAGCCGTCATGTCAGTGATGCCTTGCGAATTCTACAGGCCGCCAATTTTGACCTAATCATCTTGGAGACCAGTGGAATAGGGCAATCAGACACGGAAATATTGGAGCACAGCGATGTGTCCCTCTATGTCATGACTCCGGAATACGGTGCAGCTACTCAGCTGGAGAAAATTGACATGTTGGATTTTGCAGATTTAATTGCACTCAACAAATTTGATAAGCGAGGTGCCTTGGATGGCCTTCGTGATGTGAAAAAACAGGTACAGCGCAACCGAAATGCCTTTGACGTGGATCCCGATACCATGCCCGTATACGGAACCATGGCCAGCCAATTCAATGACCCCGGAGCCAACCAATTGTACCGAGCCATCATGGATGAGCTGGTAGAAAAAGCTAAGGCAGATCATTTGGTCAGCCAATTTGTTGTCAGTGACGCCATGAGTGAAAAGGTGTACATCATCCCACCGAAACGCATCCGTTACCTCAGCGAAATCACAGAAAGCATTCGGTCTTACAATGACTGGGTTGTGACACAATCGGATACAGCAGACGCCCTCTATAGTCTGAGGCAATCAGCTAAAACATTGGCAGATAGTCCCTTGGATGATAAGGATCGACTGATTAAGCAATTGGATGAGGCTTTTGCCCTTCGCAAGCGGGATTTGGATCCCTACAATTGGGATTTGATAGCTGCTTGGTCTGATGTTAGGGCTAGCTACAAGGCAGAATTATATACTTATACGGTGCGTGGCAAGGACATCAAATTGCCTACCCATAGCAAATCGTTGTCAGGCAATGCCATCCCTAAGGTGGTCACACCATCTTTCCGGTCATGGGGAGATATCCTGCGTTGGCAGCTACAAGAGAATGTGCCTGGCAGTTTCCCCTTCACGTCAGGCTTGTTTCCCTTTAAGCGCCAAGGAGAGGATCCTACAAGGATGTTTGCAGGTGAAGGAAGCCCAGAGCGAACCAATAAACGCTTCCATTACGTGTCTTTAGGGATGCCCGCTAAGCGCTTATCAACGGCCTTTGATTCAGTGACGCTCTATGGCCATGACCCCGATCGTCGCCCTGACATTTATGGCAAGATTGGCAACGCTGGTGTGAACGTCTGTTGCATGGATGACGCAAAGAAATTGTACAGTGGCTTTGATCTCTGCTCAGCCACGACCTCAGTTTCTATGACCATCAATGGGCCTGCGTCCATGCTGCTGGGTTTCTTCATGAATGCTGCCATCGATCAGCAGTGCGAAAAACACATTGTAGCAAATAGCTTAGAAAAGCAAGTAGAAGCGGCATTCAAGAAAAAGTACGACAACAATAAGCTGCCAAGGCCGGGCTATGTGGGGGATTTACCTGAGGGTAATGATGGCTTAGGCTTGATGCTTCTTGGCCTATCTGGTGATGAAGTCCTTGATGACAAGACTTACCAGGCGATCAAAAAAGAGACCTTGAAGGTCGTTAGGGGCACGGTGCAGGCAGATATCCTCAAGGAGGATCAGGCGCAGAATACGTGCATTTTTTCAACGGAATACGCCCTGCGTTTGATGGGTGATGTGCAGTCATATTTCATAGAAAATCAGGTTCAAAATTTCTATTCGGTGTCAATTTCTGGTTACCACATAGCAGAAGCTGGAGCCAACCCTATTTCACAACTGGCCTTCACCTTGTCCAACGGCTTCACCTATGTTGAGTACTACATGAGCCGTGGCATGGACATCAATGATTTTGGGCCCAATTTATCCTTCTTTTTCTCCAATGGCGTTGACCCTGAGTACGCTGTGATTGGCCGTGTCGCTCGTCGCATATGGGCTAAGGCGATGAAGATGAAGTACGGCGCAAATGAGCCTGCACAGAAGTTGAAATACCACATTCAGACCTCTGGCCGATCCCTTCACGCTCAGGAGATAGATTTCAATGACATCCGAACCACACTGCAGGCGCTTTATGCCATTTATGACAACTGTAATTCATTGCACACCAATGCCTACGATGAGGCCATCACCACGCCAACAGAAGGTTCTGTTCGCCGAGCCATGGCTATTCAGCTGATCATCAGCAAGGAATTGGGCTTAACAAAAAATGAAAACCCTCTCCAAGGGTCCTTCATCATTGAGGAGCTCACCGATTTGGTTGAAGAGGCTGTCATGATTGAGTTTGATCGCATCACCGAGCGTGGCGGTGTCCTTGGCGCCATGGAGACCATGTACCAACGGGGGAAAATTCAGGAGGAATCCATGCACTATGAAATGCTCAAGCACACCGGTGAATACCCTATCGTAGGCGTGAATACTTTTTTGAATGCCAATGGGTCCCCGACGGTCATTCCTGGCGAAGTGATCCGCGCCACCACGGCAGAGAAGGAGTCGCAAATGCACACGGTGGAACAGCTCCATATCGCATCAAAAGTCAAGGCAGAGAAGGCTTTGTTGAAGATTCAGCAAGTGGCCATTAAGAATGGTAACTTGTTTGATACCATCATGGAAGCTTCCAAGGTTTGCTCTTTAGGCCAAATGACCCAAGCGATGTTTGAGGTTGGCGGACAGTACAGAAGAAACATGTAGGCCCTTCAGTAGGGGGTGGAGCTTATGCTTGATCAACGGCGATGTGGTAGACCCACGGGTCCCCACGGTTGTCCCATTCTGCTGAGGTAATGAGCCAGTGCTTGCCTTGATTTTCAAAGGTTAACAAGCCATTGGCAGCACCATAACGCACCAAGAACACCTGCTTGTCATCTGTCAGAGACATGCAGTGGTAGAAGGCTTCTGCTTGATCTCCACTGGGTGTTTGCACCAATAGGATGCCCTGGCTTTCACCCTGTTTCAATGCCAGCAATTGAGGGTGGATCAAAGGGTAAATGTCCATGCCTACAGCATGCCAGACCTTGCCATAGGTTGGAATTTCCAAGTTGCCATTCACAGCCTGTCCACGCAAGACAAGCGCGGGGTCCTCTGCATACAGGGTGTCTTTGGACCACCGTGCTGTTGTCGTTGTGCCTTTTGGCATCACCAAGGTTCGTTTGTAGCCAATCAGATGGCCATCCTGACCCATGGTCAAGGCATCCAAGGTGTGCATCCCTTTGCTTTGCATGCGCCGTTCAAAGCTTGCCGTTTGACCCTGCTGGCTGAACTGGTATTGCATGGTCACAGAGAAGTCGTCAATGGCATAGGTTGCATGCCACTGGCTTTTGCAGGAGACCAGGGTCAGGCAGACCAGGGTGAGGCTAGTCATGCGAAAAAGGACAGGGTATCGGTGAGGAAACATAGGCACATGAAAGGTAATCCTATTCGCTTAACCTTACCTTCACCCAATGAAAATCATCTCATGGAATGTCAACGGCATTCGCGCTGGAGGCCGCAAAGGCTTGTTGGGTAAATTGGAATCACTCAACGCAGATGTCATCTGCTTTCAAGAGACCAAGGCAACGGAAGAACAGGTTGCGGAGGTGCTTTTTGGTAGCGGCTACCACGTGGAAGCTTATGCTGCAGAAAAAAAAGGCTACAGTGGTACAGCCATCATCAGTAAAGTGGCACCCTTGTCAGTGGTTAGAGGCATGGCTGTGGATGAGCATGACAATGAGGGTCGACTGATCACAGCAGATTTCGGTGATTGCTATGTGGTGACCGCCTATGTTCCTAACTCAAAAGGCGGGCTGACACGCCTGCCTCAAAGGCAGCGATGGGACCGTGACTTGACCGCTTATTTGCAACGATTGGACGCGGTGAAGCCTGTGGTCTTCAATGGGGATCTCAATGTGGCCCATCAGCCCATTGACTTAGCCAACCCCAAAAGTAATTACAACAAAACCCCTGGCTACTCTCAGGCTGAAATTGACGGATTGAGCCACATGCTACAAGCTGGATTCGTTGACAGCTGGCGACATCAGCACCCAGAGGACGTGTGTTACTCATGGTGGAGCATGCGGTCAGGCGCAAGGGAGCGAAACATTGGGTGGCGATTAGACTACCAGCTCGTTTCTCATCGCTTGATGGACCAGGTTGCTTCCACAGCTATCCTCACCGACATGCATGGCAGTGACCATTGCCCCGTTGAGTTGGTTCTCAAGGCTTAACGCCTCTGCTGTTCAGCAATGACAGCTGCTTGATGCCGTTGAAAATAGGCGAGCAAAGCTTGATCATTTTTTGTGTTGATGGTTTGATCTATCACGGCTTGAAGGCCCTTGTGTTGAACTTTTTCCGGGCAGGATCGAAGCGCCTGGATGACCATGGATTGGTAAGCCTCTGTTTGTGTGATCGCTGGATTGCAAAGGGCAATGAGCACAACGGCCGCTTGCTCAGCTTGCTGCAATTGAAGGTGGGATGATGCTAGATACAACTGGCCTTGTGGATGCCGTGGCGAGACAGCAAGTAACTGCTCATACATGCTCACAGCCTGCTGCCACTGTTGTCGGTAGCGAAACAGGTTGCCGTATTGGTGAAGGGTGACGGCATGCCATGGGTGCAATGACAAGGCTTGTTGGTAAAGCCTTTCTGTCTGCTGAAAATCTTTGGGGCCAAATGTTTGACGCCCGCCCGCTTCTTGAATCAGGCGTCCCATGCCTTCAAAATAGGGCAGGGGATTGCCAACCCAGTCCACCTCGTTCCATGAAGACATGCCCGCTTGAACGGCTTGTTGGATTGGTACGGCTTGTTGGCGCTCATTGGCTTGTAAAATGGCTTGATTGGCTTCGTTTGACTTCACGCCATGGTAGGCGCTGTAGGCCAGGGTTCCAATCAACAGCAAGGCTACAGCTTTCAAGGCCTTAGCTGGAACAGGCCAGGACCTTTTTGCAGGGAGTCCACCCATCATCAGAAGGAAGGGAATCATGACTGCAGCACGCTCCAAAGGAAAGCTGAATTGGGCAAAAACCACCAGGATAGCAAGACTGGACCCCAGAGCCCAATGCAGGAATTTATCTTGACCTCCCCGGCCATTCCACCAAAGGACCATCCATGCAATGAAGCAAGCCAAGTAGAGCAATCCCCCTGGCCAGCCATGCTCTGCAAGCATCCATATGATGTCATTGTGGGGTCTTGCTATGGCTGTGACCCCTTCCATGACTTGATTGTCCATGCCCTTGAGGCCATGCTTAGGAAAATGGATTTGCCATTGGCCAGGCCCCACGCCGATTAGGGGCTTCTCCTTGACCATTTCAAGGGAGTTCTGCCAGAAGGCCTGCCGCATTGAGAGGTTGCTGTCATCGGTGAGGCGTTCTCTGATTTGGCTGTTGGCCATCAAGCCCACAAGCAACAATGCGCCTATCGCAAGGGGCCAGGTCAAACGCTTCACCTTGTGTTGAGCTAAAGTGAATAGGGTGACCATGCCGACCACACCCATCGCAAGCCACAGGCTTCTAGTCTGTGTAAGCAGGATTGACAGCACGGCGATCAGGGCAAGGGTTGTCAGCCATCGCCGATGGCCTTTGTTGTGTTGAATCAGTAGAATGGTCGCAGGCAGGCCCATGGCAACGGCAGAAGCCGTGAAGTTTTTATGCCCCATCAGGCCAGGGACGAGGTAAGGGTCAATCAACCCGTCCATGCCTTCGACAGCGTAGGCAATGGTATGCGTCAGTGCCAATGCCATGCTGAAACCTGACATGCCTGAAATAAGCTGGCTGGGTCCATGCTTTTGCTGCCAGATGACCAGGCCTGCAAGCAAAACTCCCCCATAACCCATCAGACGGATCACAGCGTAATTGGCGATGGACGCCACATGAATGTCTGCAAGCAAACGGCCAATCAAGGCCCATCCAATCAAAAGAAAAAACAACCAGGTCACGACGGGCACCCGGATATTGCCTTGCACCTTGCTTCGAAGTAACCAAGCAAGGACGCCAATCGACAAGGCAAGGGCTACGGGCCAGTGTCCGGGGTCACCCATGTCCGAAAAATAGATCGGGCTGAAGGCAAGAATGACACCTAGAGCAAAGGCAAGCGGGTTGAGTTGTGGCATGTCACGAATTTAGGGGATAGCCGCGCATAAAAAAACCCCGCACATGGCGGGGTCTCAATCAGTAGGGTGTGAGGCTTATTTAGCCAATTCACCAACAACTTCAAATGTGAAATCAACCACAACTTCGCGGTGAAGGCGAACCTTAGCTGTGTACTTGCCAGCAGCTTTGATGGTGTTTCCAGGGATTTGAATAGACTTCTTCTCCAGACCGTAGCCAAGTTCGTTGAGCTTTTCAGTAACGTGAACATTGGTGATGGCACCAAACAATTTGCCTTCCTTGCCAGCTTTCGCTGTCATTTTAAGGTCAATCTTGCGCAGCGCTTCCGCTGTGCTGGTGGCAGATTCAATAGCCTTTGCTTCTTTGTGTGCGCGCTGTTTGAGGTCCTCTGCGAGAACTTTCTTAGCAGACACAGTTGCCAAAGCGGCTACTTTCTGTGGAATAAGGTAGTTGCGGCCGTAGCCATTCTTTACGGTAATGATGTCGTCCTTGTAGCCAAGGTTCTCAACATCTTGCTTAAGTATAACTTCCATCTTTCGACTTATTTGAGGTTATCAGCAACATAAGGCATAAGACCAATGTGGCGCGCACGCTTGATGGCCTGACCTAATTTTCGCTGGTACTTGAGTGATGTGCCTGTGAGGCGACGGGGCAAAATCTTGCCTTGGTCGTTCACAAAGCGCAACAGGTAGTCAGCGTCTTTGTAGTCGATGTGTTTGATGCCGTACTTCTTGAAGCGGCAATATTTATCTTGTAGGACATTGTCAATCGCGATTGGCTGTAGATAGCGAATCTCAGATTGATTGCCGGCATTGGATTCCAGTGTGCTCATAGCTATATCTGATTTAGGCGTTTTTGACTTTGGCGCGACGCTTTTCAGCGTATTCAATGCCATACTTGTCAAGGCTGATGGTCAAGAAGCGAAGCACGCGCTCGTCACGCTGAAGTTCAACTTCGTATTGAGCAATGGACTCTCCAGGTGCCTTGAATTCAAAGAGGTGGTAGAAACCACTCTTCTTTTTGTCAATCGGGTAAGCCAACTTGCGTAGGCCCCAATTTTCGGTGTTGATAAATTTCGCGCCAGCGTCTTTTAGAAGGCTTTGAAGCTTACCCACCGTTTCCCTTACCTGATCATCAGATAAGACGGGATTTAAAATGAAAACGGTTTCGTATTGATTCATAAATTTGAATTTTGGGCTGCAAATATAGGTATTTATTCTCCACATTTACCTTCTTTTTGAGTGCTTGTGATGAGCAGTGCAATTGCAGCATAGCGTTGGAGTCCTTAACTTAGCGCAAAGTACTGTAACCATGCATCATCACCATCACAACGAAGCAGATTTCCATGGAAACAACCAAGGTTTTGTTGGCCGATTCCAGGCTTACATTTCTGAATTTGTTTACGGTGGCATTGATGGAGCTGTCACCACTTTTGCTGTGGTTGCAGGAGCTGCAGGCGCAGGCCTATCGACCGTCACGGTGTTGATATTGGGTTTTGCCAACCTGATTGCAGACGGGTTTTCCATGGCCGTTGGTGCTTACTTGTCTGCTAAGACTGAGGACGAGGCTTACCAAAAGACCTTGGACCAAGAGTATTGGGAGGTTGAAAATATTCCCGATGTGGAACGGCAAGAAATCCGTGAAATATACCAGGCAAAGGGCTTTGAAGGCGACCTATTGGAGCAGGTTGTTGACACTATTTGTGCTGATAAGGATCGATGGGTGGATGACATGATGAAATCAGAACTCTTTTTGTTCCCTCCCAGTAAGCAACCCATTTGGGTCGCTCTGTGGACCTTTATCAGTTTCAATCTGGTGGGAGTCGTTCCATTGACCGTCTACATATGGCATGCGACAGACCCTGCAGGGTTGCCATTGTTCCAATGGTCAGCAGGGCTCACAGCGCTAGCCTTCATGGGCATTGGCTACCTCAAGGCTAAGGTGAACGGGCAGTCAATCATCCGCAGCCTTGTGGAAACCTTGTCGCTTGGCGCCATTGCAGCAGTTCTCGCCTATGCGGCGGGTGATTTGCTGGCCGATTGGTTGCTGGCATAACTTGTTGATATCCGCCTGAAACATCCCATTTTCACCGTTTGCTGAAGGCGTCTGAGTCCTTAGATTTACCCTGTGGAACAGTACGTAGTCTCAGCTAGAAAATACCGACCAGATGCTTTTGAAGCGGTTGTGGGACAGTCTCATGTCACCGACACACTCGAGCATGAAGTGTCCAGTGGTCACATTGCGCAAGCCATCTTGTTCACAGGCCCGCGAGGTGTAGGCAAGACCACCTGTGCAAGGATCTTAGCTCACCGAATCAATGAGGTTCATACTGGCCCCGGTCAGGATTACAGTTTCAACATGTTTGAGCTCGATGCGGCGTCCAACAATTCAGTGGAGGATATCCGACGGTTGATTGATCAAGTTCGTTTTGCACCACAGGTTGGCAAGTACAAGGTTTACATCATTGATGAGGTTCACATGCTCTCATCCCAGGCCTTCAATGCCTTTCTTAAAACCCTTGAAGAGCCCCCTGCGCATGCGGTGTTTATTTTAGCAACGACGGAGAAGCACAAGGTCCTACCAACCATTCTATCTCGCTGTCAAGTATTTGATTTCAAGCGAATTACTGTGCAAGATATTGCCAGCCATTTAGCTGTCATCGCAAAGAAAGAAGGGATAGAGGCTGAGCCTGAAGCCCTACATGTCATTGCTGAAAAAGCAGATGGTGCTTTGCGGGATTCACTGTCCATCTTTGATCGCATGGCTGCTGCTTCTCAAGGGAATAAGCTGACCCTCTCCTTGGTCAGGGATAACCTTCAAGTGTTAGACCGTGAAGTGTATTTCAAGGTGTTGGACCATTTGCTTCAAGGTGATAGCTCCGCGTTGTTGTTGGCGGTTAATGATGTGGTCAACCGGGGTTTTGATTTGCACCATTTCATTGGTGGTTTAGCCTCCCACACCCGCGAGGTTCTGTTATGCCATCATCCGGCAACCATGCCGCTGATGGATGTGCCAGAGTCTGACATACAGCGTTATGCAGATCAGGCTTCAGCTGCATCCATGGCATGGTTAGCGCGGGCTTTGGCTCAATTCTCAGAAGCGGACATCAAGTACCAATCCAGTGCCAATCCCCGCTTGCATGTGGAGGTGACCTTGCTGACCTTAGCTGGCGCAGCCAAGGTTGAAGGGGGTGAAAAAAAAAAGCCCCATCAGCAAGCTGAACCGGCCTTAGCAACAAAGGACCCCTCATCTGGTGACCCGGCAACGGCATCGCTCAAGGAGCCACAATCAGAGCCCATTCCCGCCTTGCCAGATTCGGCTGGCAATGTTGAGTCTGAAGCCATCAAGGAAGCAAACACGACTGATTCAAGCATACCTGTTGTAGCGGTCGCTGCCATTGAACCGGTTGAGTCAGTAGCGGTTGAATCGATACCTGTTGAATCAGAGGAATCGTCAACCCCTGTTGTCACGGAAGTCGTGAAGGTGAAACCTTCAAGCAAGAAACCCCGCAGGGCCAGTGGGTTCTCTATTTCAGCAGCCTTGACACTGAGTGCTGATGATGCTGATAAAAAGCAAGTTGAGGCTGTGGAAGAGCGAAAAATGCGCAATGCAGCTGTGGATCAAGAGGCTTTGGGTAACGCATGGGTCAATGTTCTGGAGTCGATGAAGGAAGCAAAATTGAGCATGGCCTCGTTGAAGGCAGTGAGCCCTATTTTATTCAATGCAACGGACATCCGCCTGTCGGTAGAAAATCAGATCCAATTGGATTTCATTGAAGAAGTAAAAGACACCTTGACCATCAGGCTACGCGATGCCCTAGGTAACGATGCCTTGAAGCTGGTGTTAATCAAAGAAGGCGGCAGTGAAAACGCGAAAATTGTGTACTCGCCTGAAGAGCGATTCCAGTTTTTGCTTGAAAAAAATCACCATTTAACAGCCTTTAGGTCAGCCTTCAAGCTGGACATCCATTAGCGGTCACAAGCCGTAATGCATGCTTGCCAACCACTTAAGGACCATGGTTTTGAATGAGTTTTCTCCCCTATTGTAAGCCTTGACAGCTTGATCAAATCGCCCGGCTTTGTGATGGGTTCGGCCAACTTGTCGCCAGGTCTCTTTGGCGGCAGATGATGCCACATCCTCAGTGATCCAGCCTTGTGCCAACATGATTGTGTGGCGCTGCAAGACTTTTTTCGCATGCCCTTCCACATCCTTGGTCATCCCTTGGTTGGTTCGGTAGAGTGTCCATGCTTTGTTGTCCCACATCAGGGCTTGATGGCCAGCCATCATCAGGCGCATCCAGAGATCCAAATCTTCAGTTCCTTGCAATGCACGGTTTTCATCCCAGGGAAATGCCAGGCAGAGTTCACGCCGAAGGATCGCACCGCTGGGGGCAAAGGGCATGCGTTTGGTAATCAAGTCTTCTGAACAAGTCATGCGGTCTGCATGCCTTATTTGTGGGTTTTCTTTTGGGCCTCCCCATGTAGCATAAGGGTGATAAAGCCAATCATTGGATGTCTGTTCAGCGGTCCCATTGGATTGAAAGAAAGCAGCCAATGCATCGAAAAACCCCTCAGCAAGCCAATCATCGGCATCGAGAAAGATCACAAATTCGGTGTCAGCTGCCTTCACACCTGCATTCCGTGCAGCGCCTAAGCCCTTGTTGCTCTCCAAGGTGATAACCCTTGTGTTGCTCATGTTTTGCCTTGCGGCCAGTATGTCAGCAGTGGCGTCGGTGGATGCGTCATTGACACAAATGACCTTGACAGTTTCTGGAAGGCAAGCCAGGGTGCCTGGCAAGGTTTCTGCGGCATTGAAGCAGGGGATGACAACGCTAATCATGTGGCTCGGGGCATGAAGCGATTGGGAAATACTTGATGCAGCACATGCCGCAAAGGCTGTTTCAGTCCTGTGATTTCTAAGGCCCTAACAAGCAGTCTAACCAGGCCTTCATAGGGGATATGTAACAGGACCAGGGGGTAGATTTTCAGAAATCGGCTGAACAATTTGGCGTTGACTTGCAGGTTCATTTTCCGTTCGCTTTTCGCCCAGCTTTGCCTGTACAGGGAGTGGGTCCACCACGTTGCAATGTTCCGGTAAGCTTTGCGTTTGATGGCTTCTGGTGGCTGATGTGTCTGAGCGATGTAATCGGCAATGGCAAGCAATTCTTGGTAGACATGACCTGTCACATTGGCTTTCTGGCGTTGGGTTTGGTCATGGAGCCGGAAATGATTCAAAGTCTGTGGCAAATAGGCAATGTCGCCGCGTTCAAGCATGCGCACATAGAACATCCAGTCACCATTGAGCTTCCATGTGGGGTCAGCCCCGCCAATGGAATGGTAGGTGGCAGCGCGAAGCAGTGCACCTGATGCATTGGGGACGACATTGTGCAGCATGAAATACTGTTCAATTTCATCCAATCCACGGCTGCTGTGTGCCTGATGCCATCGGTTGGACTTGAACAGGTACTGGTAATGCACATCAAAACTGTGAAGGGCCTTACCCTTGTCGTCAATCAACAAACTTTGTGCATAGGCAATGACAACCTCTGGCTGATCAAGCATTACCTCAACCAAGTCCTTGAGCAGGTCGGGCTCTGCCACGTCATCACTTTCAGCGATCCACAAGAATTTCCCTCGGGCCAATTCAGCGCCTTTGTTCCATTGCTTGAAGGTGCTTCCGCTGTTGACTTCATTGGGAACGAGCCGGAACCGTTCATCCTTAGTTGCCCATGATTCCAGGATGGCCAGTGAACCATCGGTAGACGCATCGTCCAGCATAATCACCTCAAAGTCTTGGTAAGATTGACTGGCAATGCTAGCAAGCCTCGCCTCAAGGTAGGCGGCGTGCATGAAGTTGGGTACGATGACCGAAACCGTAGGGAGAGCCTGCATACCCCGAAATTAGCGTACTTTCCGCCACCATGAGAACAGTCATTTACGGCCAGCCAAAATCTGGTACAACCTATGCATTTTCCTTGCTCGCTGAGGCGATGAGTCAGGGTGGAGACGTGGTGGAAGTCTTTGAGCCACGGTCCATGGATCGCCAAAGCAAGGTTTTCAAACGCCGCGATGGCATGACATGGCCCTTGAGTGATCACATGTTGGTCAAAGTGCTTTATGCTGATGCCAACCTGCGTTCAGGGTGGCCAGGGGATGAAGCTCGAGCCGTTTTTCATGACTTTGACAAGAAAATATTCATTGTAAGAGACCCAAGGGATCGTTGGATTTCTGGCTTTTTCTACCGATGGTTTCATCTGCATCAACCCCTTTTAGCTGACTTCAAACGGGCCTATCGCTTGACACTCCACAAAGAAAAACACCCCGGAGACATACCCTTTCATAGTTTATTGAGTCAGGATCCAACAGCTCAAGCGGCATGGGCAGAGGAACACAAGTCTGCCTTGGATGAATTGGTAATCTACATGGATCAGCTGCGCGCTGATGGCTGGCATGTGATGACCTATGAAGATTTGGTGGATGAGAAGTGGGATGATCTAGCGAAGTACATGGGTCTTGAGTTGCGCAAAGGGCATGGGGTGAGGCCGGCATTCAGGCATGTGTCACGCAGCAATGCGCACAGCAATTGGCGTCGATGGTTCACTGTCGAGGATTTGGCCTATTACCAACCCATTTTCAATGATTTTTTGACCAGCCAGGGCTATGATGCAACCGATTGGCAGTTGGACCCATCCCCTGAGTTGAATCCTTCAGAGGGTTCAGCTTACATGCATCGGTTATTCCACCATGCCAACGGGCCTCAGGCCCTGAACAAGGACTTGCTATCTCAATGCATTGCCCGAATCAAGCGCTTGTTCTAAATCCCAAGTCAAGGGAAGGAAAACACCGTTTTTGGTGAGGGAAAAACTATCGCCACCAGGTGTTATCAGCCCTTCTTGAACCTCAAATCGCATAGCTGGACGCAGGTCGTCTTGAATCAACCCTTTGCAAAGCAATCGTGCCCTGATTTGGTAGGTTCCAGCCATGCAAGGCAAGGCGTCAAAATGAACGACAAGTTCGCCGGATGCCTTGAGTCTGTCAGGCCTGATGTTGCTTGTGTGCATGGATATGGGTGCTAGGAATCGTCCATCAGCCCCTTCAAGAGACAAGCGAAGGTTGGGCTGCTCCATGGCTGCCTTGCCATTGTACTGAATCCTTAGGCTAGCTGATTGGCCACTGCGTGGCGCGCGATCCCATGACATGGCTGTGATTCGAACATCGCCATGGCCTGACCGGTCACGGTGCTCAGTCAGGTCAATGGCGTGGCTCAGGGGCAACTGTTGTTGCAAGTAGGCTGATGCCACCGCATGGCTCTCTCCCAGTTGATGAACCTTTCCCTGTTGTAGCCAGATGGCTTGATCACACAAGCTTTGCATGGCTAGCATGTTATGGGAGACAAAGAGGACGGTTCGACCCGCGTTTTGCATCTGGCTCTCCATGCGCCGGAGACATTTGGCATGAAAAGCAGCATCACCCACAGCTAAAACCTCATCAACCAATAGCATGTCAGCATCCATGTGAGCGGCGAGGGCAAAGCCAAGTCGGACCTTCATGCCACTGGAATAATGCTTGATGGCGGTATCCAAGAATGCCTCGACACCTGAAAAGTCTACGATGGCATCCAGACGTTGCGTTGTGGTTTGCCTGTCCATGCCATGCAAGGCAGCGCTCAGGTAAATGTTTTCCCGTCCGCTGAGGTCAGGGTGAAAACCTGTGCCAATCTCTAGCAAGCTGGTCATTTGGCCTTCAAGGCGATAACCACCTTCGCTAGGGTGAGAGATACCAGAGAGCAGTTTCAGTAAGGTGGATTTCCCTGCCCCATTGCCCCCAATGATGCCCATAGCTTGTCCCTCCTTCACGTCCAGATCAAGGTCCTTTAAGGCCCAAAAAGGTTTGCCATTGACAGGGTAAGTCTTGCCTAACCCTCTGGCTTGAATGGTCGTTTTCATAAGCGATCAACCAGGTTGCGATCGACCCACTGAAGGGCAAGGCGACCAAAGAAAATCAAGAGGCAACCCATGGCAAATGACAAGGTGATGCCGGGGACATGAAGCTCTGCCAAGTCACCTATGCCAAAAAAGGCTAGTCGAAAGCCCTCTGCCATGCTGACAAAAGGGTTGAGGTACAAAACCCAATCCCATGCACCCAAAGCATCTGCGTAGCGTGTGCTGGGGTAGGCGACCGGTGTCAGTAGGAATAAACCTTGCGCAAGGAAGGGTAGGATGGCAATCAAATCGCGATACTTTACACTCCACGCAGCCACCAAGGCAGCCATGCCTGTGGCTAGAAGCCAGGTGTAGGCCAGCATGAAAATCCAGAGAAAGGGTGCCTGAGGAATGCTGCCGTATAAGCCATAAGCAAAGGCAATAAAAAGGATTGAAGCCACCAAGAAATCCACCAAGAATACAAGGCCTTTTGCTTGTATCAAGGCCATTTTTGGGAAGGCAATTTTCCTTAGTATGTGTTGGTTGTGCACCAGGCTGGGTCCTCCTTGAAGCAGGATGCTTTGCGCCATCAGCCAGCCCGGCAAGGCAGCAAAAGCGTACAACGCATAAGGAACGTCTGACGCAATCTCAACCTTCACGATGACAGAGAAAACCAAGAGCACCAATGCTGCAGCGAGCAATGGTTGAGCGATGACCCACAGCCAGCCCATGCGCGTTTGAACATAGCGCAAAGAAAGATCCCGTCGAGCAAAGGCCTTGGTGACTTGCCATGAACGCTTGCGTGAGGCTTGGTTGACCTGCCAGAAGGGGTCCTTTGCCTGGACCTCTGTGATGGGTTTATTCATGCCTGAGTGCTTCGATGGGATCCATAGATGCCGCCTGCTTGGCAGGGTACCAGCCGCTGAGGATGCCAACGGCTACAGAAATAAACAAGGCAATGGTTAGCCAGGTTGTCGGCATAGCGAATGGGCTGCCCCATTGCAGGGCTAGCAGATTACCTAAACCTAAACCGATCACGATGCCGGCTAAGCCACCGATCATACTGACGGTGATAGCTTCTGCAAGGAATTGAAGGACAATGGTGTTTTTGCTAGCACCCAGTGCCTTGCGAATACCTATTTCTTTCGTGCGTTCAGTGACGCTGACAAGCATGATGTTCATCAGTGCAACCGATGCGCCAAGCAAGGTGATGAGGGCAATCAACAGGGCACCACTGCTTACAAAGCCTAAGGAGTCAACCAACATGGTTGCGATGGCGTCTGATCGTCGGATGTTGAAATCGTCGGGTTGTCCTGGTCGGAGTTTTCTCAATCCTCGCATGACGACTGTGGCTTCTGCAATGCTTAAATCCACTGAAGCAGCATCTTTTGCCATGACGCTTGTGACATAGCTGGATGCGTTATTACCGTAGGCATAGTGCCCTGTCATTAAGGGCAAGTAAATGACTTGGTCACTGGAGAACATGCTGCTGCTGCCTTTCGCTTGTGTGATGCCAACCACCCGGTAGGGCTTAGCCGCCATGCGAATGGTTTTGCCAATGCCATCTCCCTGAGGGAAAAGACTGCTGGCTACATCAGCCCCAAGTACGCAAACGGCTCGGGCTTCATTCTGTTCCAGTTGAGAAAAATACCGACCTTCAGATAAATCAAGTCCATTGCAGACCATGAAATTACCATCAGATGCCATAACTCGCACATTGGGGTTGGTCTTTCGATCCAGGTATTGAACAGTGGATGTGCCACTCACATCATCACTCACACTGCCCACCATACCTTTCTCAGAAACACGTTGCGCTAATCGCTTCGCAGTGCGCAAGGGAATAGCTTGTTGGCGCTTCTGCTGGATGCCATTGCTGCCTATTTGGATTCGCATGCCCCCGGACTGAATAGTGAAAGTATTGGCGCCCATGGACGTAAACTGACCCGTTAAACTGTTCTCCATTACAGAAATGGCAGTCAACATTCCGACCAATGCAGTGATGCCAATGGCAATTATCAACGCTGTTAAAATTGCCCGGAGACGCTGTGACTTCAAGGCTTCGCGAGCCATTGAGAAGGCGTCGGATACGATAGGTAAGCTTAATTTGATCATTTATACAAATGTAATTGTTCTATTGGTGTGACTTTTGCACCTTTGCAGCCCTTATGCTACGCAAATTACATGCCGCAGTCTTTGTACTGGCCCTTTCCCCGATTTCCGTCCTTGCACAACACGTGTATGTTGACTTGGATGACAGCACCATCACGACCAATAACAGCTTCATTGACATCGATGTCAATCAGGATTCAGCGATGGATTTTCGCCTCACATTGTACCGTGACACTGGTGTCAGTGGCAAATTGGATCACATCATCATTTCACCCATTGACAGTTTGAATGGCAAGGTTGTGGGCTCTCAGCGGGGGCAATTCAATTATGTAGACAAACTGCAAATTGGTCATTTGATCAGTCTCGTTGCACCATGGAATGGAATGTCTTCCAGTCATTATGGCACCATCGATTACCGCTTTGACTCCATTCATGACCCTTACAGTCAGTGGCAAGCGCCCTACAATGAAGGCTTCGTCGGCACCCGGACTATCAAGCGCGACAGCTTGGTTTTTGGATGGATTCGCTTATCTATTGCGCCTAATGGCAAGTCATTCACGGTTTACGATTGTGGTTACCAGTCTACCTTGGATTCATCCATTTCTGCTGGCCACTTGTGGGTTTCTATACCTGAAAGGAGCCAATGGCAAGGTGGGTGGGCACTGACTGCGACCGATTTGGTCTTGACAAAACCGCATGCCAATGCGGTATCCGTAGCTATCATGGACATCCAAGGCCGCGTGCTTTTGCAGTCTGATTGGCAGCATGAGAGCATCAGAATCCCTCGACAATTGTTGGGTTCGGGTATGTTGATTGTGTTGGCTCAAGACAGAGAAGGCGCCTGGGTACAGCGCATTCCGCTGATTGATTGAGGCTTATGGTGGGTTGTCCTGCCAACAGGGACGGGTAGAAGCATCGGCAAATTGCGACCTATTTTTGTATGCATAAAACATTGAGCTATGGCATTTGACATTAACATGATCCGCGACTTTTACCAGACTTACCCGCAAAAGGTGGTTAAGACGAGGGAGTTGTTGGGGCATCCATTGACCCTTACAGAGAAAATACTCTACGCTCACTTGTGGGATTCGCAGTCCAATCAAGTTTTTGAACGCGGCAATTCCTATGTGGACTTTGCTCCGGACCGTGTTGCCATGCAAGATGCCACGGCTCAAATGGCCTTGCTTCAATTCATGCAAGCTGGTAAGCCTGAAGTTGCCGTTCCATCTACTGTGCATTGTGATCACTTGATTCAAGCACGTGTTGGTGCCAGCAAGGACTTGCAAGAAGCTATCAATAAAAGCAACGAGGTCTTCAATTTCCTATCCTCGGTGTCAGACAAATATGGCATTGGTTTTTGGAAGCCTGGTTCGGGCATCATTCACCAAGTGGTGATTGAGAACTACGCTTTTCCAGGTGGAATGATGATAGGTACGGATTCCCACACGGTGAATGCAGGTGGACTTGGCATGGTCGCCATTGGTGTTGGTGGTGCTGACGCAGTGGACGTCATGGCTGGCATGTCATGGGAATTGAAATTCCCGAAGCTTATAGGCATCAGGCTGACTGGGAAGATGTCCGGCTGGACAGCACCCAAGGATGTCATTTTGAAGGTGGCTGGTATCTTGACTGTTAAAGGTGGCACAGGTGCCATTGTTGAATACTTTGGCGATGGTGCTGAGTCCATGTCATGCACGGGCAAAGGAACCATTTGTAACATGGGCGCTGAAATAGGGGCAACCACATCAACCTTTGGTTACGATGAGAGCATGGACCGTTACCTGCGTGCCACTGGCCGCGGTGACGTTGCTGACCTAGCCAATGGGGTTAAGACAGACTTGAAGGCAGACCCAGAAGTCTACGCCAACCCAGAGCAGTACTTTGATCAGGTCATTGATATCGATTTAAGCACCTTGGAACCCCACATCAATGGGCCTTTCTCTCCAGACATTGCCACACCCGTCAGTCAGATGCGTGCGACAGCTGAGGCCAATGGCTGGCCAACCAAGATTGAAGTTGGATTGATCGGTTCATGCACCAATTCATCGTACGAGGACATGACGCGCGCTGCCTCTATTGCAAGGCAGGCTGCTGAAAAGGGATTGGATGTCAAGAGTGAATACACGGTAACGCCAGGTTCAGAGCAGGTCCGCTTTACGGCAGAACGCGATGGCTTACTCAAGGACTTTGAGTCCATTGGAGGCAAGGTATTCGCCAATGCTTGCGGTCCATGCATCGGTCAATGGGCCAGGGCGGGAGCTGAAAACCAGGAAAAGAACACCATCATTCACTCCTTCAATCGCAATTTTTCTAAGCGTGCAGATGGCAACCCTAATACACATGCCTTTGTGGCTTCACCAGAGATTGTGACGGCTTTAGCCATCGCAGGTGATTTGGGATTTAACCCATTGACTGATACCTTGATCAACCAACAAGGCGAGGCAGTGAGATTGGATGAGCCAAGTGGCTTAGAGATGCCCGCTAAGGGTTATGCCGTTGAAGATCCTGGTTTCCAGGCACCATCAGCAAATGGTTCTTCCATTGTTGTTTCAGTGAAAACAGGCAGTGAACGCTTGGAGTTACTGCAGCCTTTTACACCATGGGATGGTGACAATTTGATGGGAATGCGACTGCTGATTAAAGCTGAGGGTAAATGCACCACGGACCATATTTCGATGGCTGGACCATGGTTGAGGTACAGGGGGCACTTGGATAACATTTCCAACAACACACTCACGGGTGCCATGAATGCCTTCAATGGCAAGGCCAACAGCGTTAAAAACCAACTTAATGGATCGTATGGAGAGGTTCCAGCTGTTCAACGGGCATACAAGGCTGAAGGTATCCCTACCATTGTTGTTGGTGACCACAACTACGGTGAAGGCTCATCACGTGAGCACGCAGCTATGCAACCCAGACATTTGGGTGTGTCGGTGGTTCTGGTGAAGAGTTTTGCACGCATCCATGAGACCAATTTGAAGAAGCAAGGCATGTTAGGTGTGACCTTTGTTCAAGAGGCAGATTATGATAAGTTTCAGGAGGATGATGTCATTGACTTGATTGACTTGAAGGACTTTACACCAGGCAAGCCATTGGCCATGCGATTGACCCATACAGATGGCAGCCAGGATCAAATTCAAGTGAACCACAGCTACAATGCACAGCAAATCAATTGGTTCAAGGCGGGCTCTGCGTTGAACACGATTCGTGAGGCCAACAAGGCTAAGTGAGAAACGATAGGTTTGTGTAAAGTTCCATATTGTCATTGACAAACAGCAAGGTTAATCAAGTCTTGCATTAGCTATTTTGTACCTATAGGTAAACAAAGGGATCAGGCCAATCTCTCTTTTTCGACCATCAACATACAAGATGCTCCAGGCAGTCGCCATTGCACACACCTTGATTGAATGCGCCCCTTGATTGTAAGCTATTCCTGTGCTAGCAAATAGGAGGTTGCTCTTCAATGACGGGTGCAATACGGACCATCCCCCAGGTTGTGAGCACCTTTTAATTACCTTGCCAACATGAATGAAATTAACGGTTATTCCAAGCGGATTCAACATGGTTGGGCCATGTATGATTGGGCCAATTCAGCTTATACCCTTGTCGTAGGAACTGCCATATTCCCTATCTACTATGCAGCTGTCATG
>CAWUSA010000015.1:0-8155 GCA_963925545.1 uncultured Flavobacteriales bacterium
TTGGATCCGCCCGATTACCAAGCAGCGTTGCGTGGCAAACATTGACGCATAAAAAAAGCCGTGCTTTCGCACGGCTTTCATTGATGGTTGCCCCACAAGGACTCGAACCTTGACTGACGGTACCAAAAACCGCTGTCCTGCCAATTAGACGATAGGGCATCAATGGGAGCGCAAATTTAGGTCACAATTGTTTTTCAGCCATGGACTAAAACACAAATTGCAAATGCCCTTTAGTCGTTAAGTTTTAGCACAGCTAAAAAGGCTTGCTGAGGCACCTCAACGTTGCCCAGCTGACGCATGCGCTTCTTGCCTTTCTTCTGCTTATCCAACAACTTGCGTTTTCTTGAAATGTCACCACCATAACACTTGGCTGTGACATCCTTTCTTAGGGCTGACAAAGTTTCTCTGGCAATGATTTTTGCACCAATGGCCGCCTGTATCGCAATCACAAACTGCATGCGAGGGATAAGCTCTTTAAGTTTGAGACAGAGCCTTTTGCCAATGTCATGGGACTTGCTTTTGTGGATCAATGCAGACAAGGCGTCGATGGGATCACCATTGAGAAGCACATCCACCTTCACCAAATTTGAGGGCCTATAGCCAATAGGGTGGTAGTCAAAGGAGGCATAACCCCGTGAAATAGTTTTCAATCGGTCATAGAAACCAAAAACAATCTCTGCCAGGGGCAGCTCAAAACTCAACTCCACGCGATCTTGGGTCAAATAATTTTGCCCTGTGATGGTTCCACGCTTATCAATGCAGAGTTTCATTACTGGGCCAACATAGTCGTTCTTGGTGATGATCTGCGCCTTAATGAAGGGCTCTTCAAGATGATCCAAGGCAGATGGATCTGGGTAATCGACGGGGTTGTTCACCAGCACCAGGGTGTCGGGGTTTTTTTTAGTGTAGGCGTGGTACGACACATTAGGAACCGTAGTTATGCAGGACATGCCAAACTCACGCTCCAATCGCTCTTGAATGATCTCCATGTGAAGCATCCCTAGGAAGCCACAGCGAAAACCAAAGCCTAATGCCGCAGAGGTTTCTGCTTCAAAGGTCAAACTTGCATCGTTGAGCTGCAATTTCTCAAGGGATGCACGAAGTTCTTCAAATTCTTCTGTCACCACCGGGTAGATGCCGGCAAAGACCATAGGCTTCACTTCCTCGAAGCCTGAAATAGCCTCTGTTGCGCCACCTTCCACCGTGGTAATCGTGTCACCCACTTTCACTTCTGTTGCTTCCTTGATGCCCGATATGATGTAGCCCACATCGCCTGCACTCATGACATCAACCGGATCCTTTTCCAAGCGAAGCACGCCAATTTCATCAGCGAAATAGCTTTTTTCCGTTGCCATGAACTTCACCTTTTGGCCTTTTTTCAAAGTGCCATTGATGATGCGAAAAACGCCTTCAATGCCGCGGTAGGAGTTGTACACAGAATCAAAGATCAATGCCTGTAATGGTGCATCAGGGTCACCTTTAGGGGCCGGCACCTTGTCCACAATGTTGTCCAACAAGGCATGAACCCCTTCGCCAGTTTTTGCGCTGACAGACAGGATGTCTTCCCGCTTACAGCCAAGCAAATCGATGATCTGATCAGCCACTTCCTCCGGATTAGCTGAAGGCAAATCTACCTTGTTCATTACAGGAATGATTTCCAGGTCATGCTCAATGGCCAAGTACAAGTTTGAAATGGTCTGCGCCTGAATACCTTGTGCTGCGTCAACAACTAGCAAGGCACCCTCACAGGCAGAAATAGATCGACTCACTTCATAGCTGAAGTCTACGTGCCCCGGGGTGTCAATCAAATTGATCCTGTAGGTCCCTTTGTCATTGCTGTAATCCATCTGAATCGCGTGACTCTTGATGGTGATGCCCCGCTCACGCTCCAAATCCATGGTATCAAGCAACTGCGCTTTTTGCTCACGAACAGTCACCGTTGATGTGACATCCAACAAGCGATCAGCCAGGGTGCTTTTACCGTGGTCAATGTGCGCAATGATGCAAAAATTTCTAAGGTCCTTCATGGGTCGCAAATGTACGCTCTCACAAGGCAATCTTTCAATGCTCAAATGCTTGCAGGCAATTGATGTCATGCAGACATTTCCCTCCCGATAGATGCCCATCAAAGCCAACAGATTGTCCATTTACCCATGGATGATATCCCTTGGATAAATCCTTCTATAGGGCCTTGGAAAGCCAGTGATATTGCCGATATTTGGCCTATGTCAATCAGGAAACCCGCAATGGGAAGAGGTCTTTCAGCCTTGCTCAAAGACCACACAGTGACCTCTGCAAAAGATCCGAAAGCAAAAGCTGTGGCTGGTGGAGTCTTCATGGTTGACGTCACACGGATTGCCGCCAACCCCGATCAACCCCGCACTGTTTTTTCAGAAGAGGGGCTGCAGGCATTGACCGCTTCGATTCAATCCGTTGGGCTGGTTCAACCCATCACCGTCAGGCAAATGGAGCCAGGATCCTACCAGATCATCTCCGGCGAACGACGCTACCGTGCAGCCAAGCGTGCTGGCCTCAAGCAACTTCCCGTATACGTCCGCTTTGCGGATGACCAAGCTGTCTTGGAAATGGCTTTGGTGGAAAATATTCAAAGACAAAATCTTGATCCCATTGAGGTCGCCTTGTCTTACCAGCGCTTAATGAATGACTGTGATTTGACCCAGCAGCGTGTGTCGGAAAGGGTTGGGGTGAACCGCTCCTCGGTGGCCAACCACTTAGGGCTGATGAAGCTTCCCTCCTTGGTTCAAGCGGGGTTAAGAGATCGCGCCATCAGCATGGGGCATGCACGTGCCTTGGTTGGCTTGAATGACTCAACTGTGCAAGAGGCCTTGTACCTGGCTTGCTTGAAAGGTGACTGGAGCGTTAGACAAATGGAGTCCGCTGTGAAAAGCAAGGGCAATCCTAGCAAGCAAGTCTCTGCAAAACCCAAGAACAACCTCAAAGCCGCTAAAGTTTTTGAATCTGCCTTAGGCCTTCAAGCCAAGGTCACCATGTCAGCTAAAGGCAATGGCTCCATTGTGCTTCAGTTCAAAGACAAAGCCGCCTTGCAAGCTGCACTAGACAAGCTCAAGGGTTAAGCCCTCAAACAGATCTATATCCCTGGGGGCAATAAAACTGGCTCAACTGACTCATGGATGCTGTCATCCAGCGCTATGGCTTCGTCGGTCTACCGCAAAGTCATCTCATCAACCAAGTGACCGGCACCGGCGTACTTGTCAATCACAAAGAGGATGTAGCGAACGTCTACAGAAATGCAGCGCTGCAACTCGTCCTCAAAGAAGATGTCACCACTCATCGACTCCCAGTTGCCGTCAAAAGCACAGCCAATCAGCTCGCCCTTAGCGTTGATCAATGGGGAACCAGAGTTGCCACCCGTGATGTCATTGCCAGAAATGACACCGATAGGCAGGTTGCCATTTTTGTCAGCGTAGCGACCGTAGTCCTTCGCGTTGTACAATTCCTTCAAACGAGGGGGTACCACAAACTCTGGATTGTTTGGATCTTCCTTTTCCATGACACCTTCCAGGGTTGTGTAGTGATTGTAGATGACGCCGTCCTTTGGCACATAAGAGCCCACATGGCCATACGTCATGCGCATGGTGCTGTTGGCATCAGCTGACCAATTGTGGTCAGGCATCATCTCACGAACGCCAGCGGTCCACAGGCGGTAAGCCCTTGCTTGGCTGTTTTCCAAAGCCTCATCGCGAGAACCAAAGTATGCCTCGCGGAATCCGTCTGCAACTTTCGTCAAGGGGTCGTCCGCTAAAATGGCGCTGTCTGGGGATGCAAGGAATTCCGTAAAGCGTTCCTCTGACATGAAAATGCTTTCTTCATAAATAACATCTGCAAAAACGCTAAATCCTTCACCTGAGGCTGCTACATCTGAAATAAATGCAGGCAGCTGGTCGCGGGGTACGTTGTTGGCGTACATCTGCCATAGGACAGCCATGAGGTCTCTGTCAGACTCTGCATGGAAGGTCGAGAAATGCTCAGCTGCCTGGTCTTTCAAGGCACGCGACATGCGGTCCATCATTGCTTGATCGCTCATGCCGCGCTTCAGGGCAGATGACATGCGGTAAGCAAAGAGTGCAGCTGATGGGCCACGAACCACAGCCTCCATCAAATAGACATTGTTCTTGACACCCTTGTCAGTGGCAGCATAGTAGTCTTCAGTCAGCTTGAGGGTCTCACCATATTTTGCTTGACGGGTAGGCTTTGCATTGACCCATGTCGTAAAGTCTGCTTCAAGGGCAGCCTTTTTGCTATGAACATTGTTGTTGACCAATTGCTCAGTCTGACCGATGTAATACTTCCAGTAGTTGGCTGTGCGGGCGTAGCTGGATGCGAGCTGGATCTTCACTTCCTCCTCAGCATTCATGTACTTGCGTAGGACGGCCAATTTAGCGGCACGGATGTCAACCACTGTCGGGTTGTGCAGGTCTACAGCCTGCTTCACTCCCCATGAAGAGAGGTAGCGATCGGTGCTTCCGGGGTAGCCCCAGACCATGGCGAAGTCACCATCTTCCACACCTTTCAAGCTCACGGGCAGGTGGTGCTTAGGCTTCAAAGGCACATTATCAGCGCTGTAGTCAGCAGGTTGGTTCTTTTTGTCGGCATACACGCGGAACATGGAGAAGTCACCTGTGTGACGAGGCCACATCCAGTTGTCGGTGTCGCCACCAAATTTACCAATGCTACTGGGAGGAGCTCCCACCATGCGAATATCTGTATAGCGCTGATAAACAAAGAGGTAAAACTCATTGCCATGGTAGAAAGTCTCCACATCGGCACGGTAATCCGTGCCTTTGGTTGCCTTTTCAATCAATGCCTCCGACGCAGCTGCAGCTGCCTTGGATCGTTCTGATTCAGACATGTCATCGGTGAGAACCTTGTTGATCTCCTTGGTCACATCTTCCATGCGAATCAAAAAGGAGACAAACATGCCGGGGTTGGGCAATTCTTCACTCATGTTCATGGCCCAAAAGCCATCCTCCAAGTAATTGTCCTCCACGGTTGAGTGGCTGCGAATGGCATCAAAACCACAGTGGTGGTTCGTGAGTAAAAGGCCTTTTGAGGAAATGATTTCAGCTGTGCAACTGCCGCCGTTAAGCGAAACAATCGCATCCTTGAGGCTGCCGTGGTTAACAGAGTACATGTCCTTTACTGACAGCTTGAGGCCAGCTTTGCGCATGTCTTTGTAGTTGAGCTTCTTCATGAGAAGCGGAATCCACATGCCTTCACCTGCAGTGAGGGAAGCTGTGGGGACGAGCATGATAGCTACGAGGAGGGTGGCAATGATTCTTTTCATAAGGAGGCGAAGGTAAGGCTCACCTCAAGGTCATGCAAATCAACCCAGCTGAACCTATTTTCCTTTCGCCGGCGCCTTGAAAATTGGCACATTGGAGCAGGCCTCGCCATACATCAACTTGCTGGCTACGCCTTCTAATTGAGCAGCGGCTTGCAGGTAGGCAGAGGGTGGCACCGCCACCGCGGCACATCCCTTGAGCAGAACCTTTTTGTCCTGGTAGGGGCTGAGCTCCATGGCTTGCAGGGCATGGGTGTAGTACTGACTCATGACATCTGCGCCCTCGCCAATGAATTTGGCATGAGCCAAGGCATGAGACAGCATGGGCCAGAGCCACTGGGGAACAATGTAGTCCTGAGCCCCCTCAATGCAGACCACTTGGCCCGCATAAGCGGACAAATCCATGTCATCCAGGGATTGGCGAACCGCTTTTTCGCGAAAAAGGCCATCGGTTGCCAGGGGGGATAAAGCAAAGACTTGCAGGCCACCAACAGGCCACAGTTCCTCTAAGTCAAAGACCATGAGGTTTGATTGAGCGATGCGATTGATGATTTCTTCTGCCATGGTGTCTTTATAACATGCCTAATTCAAGGCGGGCTTCCTCACTCATCATGTCCTTGGTCCACGGGGGATCAAAGGTGATCTCTACCTCTACCTCTTTAGCGTCAGGCAGGCTGGCAACTCGTTGTTTCACCTCCTCAGGCATGGACTCTGCCACGGGGCAGTTAGGCGAGGTGAGGGTCATCAAAATATGGATGTCCGCATCCTCAGATACTTGCACATCATAGATCAGCCCTAATTGGTAAATATCCACAGGTATTTCTGGGTCAAAGATGTTTTTTAGCACATCAATAGTTTGATCACCAAGGCTTTGCATTTGTTCGTCTTTCATGGTCGGGAGGTGGCTTGCATGGCAATGCCATACATCCGGATTTGTTTGACCATGCTCAGCAAACCATTGGCCCGGGTGGGCGACAGGTGCTGACTCAGGCCTATTGTTGTGAGAAAATCGTAGGTGCATGCGGCCACATCGGCAGGCTTCTGGCCTTGAACGGGTTTCAGCAGCAAGGCAATCATGCCCTTGGTGATGATGGCGTCCGCATCAGCATGGCATTGCATCAAGCCCTTGTCATCCAGTTGCACATCAAGCCATACTTGTGATTGACAGCCCTTGATCAAGTTGATGTCTTGTTTTTTCTCTGCAGGCATCGGGGCAAGGGACTTGCTCATGTCAATGATGAACTCATACTTGTCCATCCAGTTGTCAAAGACCTCAAAGTCCTCAACAATGTCTGCAGTGATATCGTCAATCGATGCCATATCAGGTCAATGCGTTGATGGCGCGCTTGAGGCCTGAAGCCAGGGCTTCAAGGTCAGAGCGTCGGGTGTAGACGGCCAGGCTGGCTCGGATGGTTCCCGGCACTTGCAGGCTGGTCATGATGGGTTGAGCGCAGTGGTGACCCGTGCGAACAGCAATGCCCATCTGGTCCAACAAGGTGCCCACATCGTAGGGATGCAGTCCATCGATATTGAAACTCAAGACAGCAGCCTTGTGGCGGGGGCTACCATACATAATCAAGCCGGGAATTTCAGCCAACAATTGATGGCCATAAGCCAGCAAGTCCGTTTCATGGGCCTCAATGTTTGCTATGCCAACCTGGTTCATCCAGTCAATGGCGGTGCCCCAAGCGATAACGGCCTCAATGTTGGGTGTGCCCGCTTCAAATTTGTAGGGAAGGTCAGCGTAGGTACTTGAGGTGGCAGACACCTCAGCGATCATCTCGCCACCACCCTGGTATGGCGGGAGTTTGTTGAGCCATTCACTGCGGCCATAGAGCATGCCAATGCCTGTGGGACCGTACATTTTGTGTGCCGATGCCGCATAGAAATCCACGCCCAAATCCTGCACATCCACCAGGGTATGCGGCAGGGCTTGCGCACCGTCCACCAGCACCGCGGCCCCCTGTGCATGTGCCATCTCTGTCAGGGTTTTCACGGGGTTGATGCTTCCAAGGGCATTGCTGATGTGACTGAAGGCAACCAACTTGGTGTGTTTGCTGAGCAATGCTTTATAGGCTGCCAGGTCCATCTCGCCCTCTGAGGTCATGGGGATGATTCGCAGGGTGGCACCTGTGAGCTTTGCGGTGATTTGCCATGGCACCAAATTGCTGTGGTGCGCCATCTCAGAGACCAAAATCTCATCGCCCTCACTTAAGAAGGAGCGGAAGCCATGGGCCACCAAATTGATGCTGTCCGTGGTACCCTTGGTGAAAATGATTTCATGCTCATGGGCTGCATGGAGGTGAGATTGCAGCTTACTTCGGGTGAGCTCAAAGGCGTCTGTTGACAGCTGGCTCAGGTGGTGCGCGCCGCGGTGCACATTCGAATTGAGTCGCTCGTAGTAATCCACGATGGCCGCAATGACCACAGCGGGTTTTTGCGTTGTGGCAGCACTGTCCAAGTAAACCAGTGGCTGTCCATTCACTGTTTGTGAAAGGATAGGGAACTGGTCAACAAGTGAGGCGTTAATCATGGCTGCAGAGTTGTAGCAAATTTCCAACAAAATAAATGGATGGAAGCAGGCAGTGACGGCTCCCTGATTTGCTGCGGATTCAACTTGCTACTATGCAAAAATCAGGCGATCAGTAAGCCTTGACTTCAGTGAGGCCTTCTGGCATCATGATCCATTTCCTGCCGAGCATCTCGTCGTCATACATGTTGACCACATTGTCGACATCGTAGAGGTAGTCTTCCAGGCTGGCGTCAAAGTTGACACTATGCCCCACAGGGAGGTAGAGAACCACTTCCACGCTTTGTCCTCGCTGACGATCG
>CAWUSA010000016.1:0-45881 GCA_963925545.1 uncultured Flavobacteriales bacterium
AATTAAAGGGTAAAGATAAACTTAATGGTTTGGACGTCAGGTCCATCGGTCACGCGAACGATGCCAGCTAACTGGCTGTTCACCTGGATGTGCATGGGTTGAGCCTTGCTCGCATCCTCTGTGGCACGAAGCGATTGAAGCACCCTGCCGTCAATGGCAAGTAATTCAACTTGAGAGCCTTCCTTGATGGGGTAAACCAGCACCTTGCCTGCAGAAGGTAGGACCAATAATTCAGATGTCACCTGTGGCTCAACAACAGAAAAGCTGTTGGACGAGTTGACATGGATCGTCACCTGATTAAACCCTGAAGCCGTGGATTCCAAATAACTCAGGGTTTCTCCTGTGAAATTGATGGTGGCGTCATAGGTCAAAGTTACCATGTGGCTATGCCCTGGTTCAATGGTCACATTGGACGGGTTGCTCAGACTTATGCTGGAATGGCTGAGTGCCAAATTGCTTAAATAAATCGTCTCGGTGCCGCTGTTGACTACCATGAACTTTCGCTCACCATAACCAGATCCACGCAAGGCAAACCGCAAGGTGTCCTCTGAACGGTGAGAATCCCACGTGGTGGTCTCTGCAAAAGTACCAGACCATTGGCTGACACGTTCAGTGATCTGCGGGTAATCCACAAAAGGATTTCTGTTGTTTTGCAAACTGTAAATGCCATCATTGCGGAGTCGATCCAATGAATCGGGCGGGTATTGCACATGCCACTGCCTTAGCAGGGTTTCCTGGCCAACAAAGAAGTTGCTGTAATCGCCATAGCGGGCAACAAAATAAAGCATGGCTCGGGCTGCATCGCCTTTGTGCACATCCCTAGGCTCCCAAATCGAGCCCAAGCGCTTGCTTCCACCGTTAGACCACGCAGGTGTACCTGTCACGATACCAAAGGGGTGATTGCTTCTCGAGCTGTTAGCCGATGCGTCGCAGGGGAAAAGGTGATGAATATCTGACTTCATTGGCTGAGCTGAATTGAACTTGCTTTGCGGAAAGGTGTGCTCACAATTGATGTTGTTCGCATTGGCACCTGCGCGGGTATTGAACGTGGCAGAACGCCCCGTGTAAACACATTCTACCTGACCATTGTGATTATCCAAAGACCCATACATGTTATCTCGAGCAATCGAATAACTCAAGGAGTTGTAGCCCTGACCTAGCCGGGTGGTCAAAGCACCACGCAAGGCTGACTGCACCTTGTTCTCTGTAGATTGGTAGTAGCTGCGACTCCACTGTCCCTGTACCTTCAGGGTTAACAGTTCATAGCCACGCTCATCTGATAGGTGAAATAGGATAGGCAACTTGTGCATGACATTGTGCTCTGGCGTGAAAGCAACCCATACTTGCACAGAATCACCGGAAGGAATCACGGCATTGGGAACCCTAACTGTTGCAAGGGTGTTGCCGTACAAGGGCATGGTCCAGACATCAAGAATTTCTGTGCTTTGTGCGGTGGGATTGCTCATCCACACAGCCACTGAATCCCTTTGTAGCTCATTGACCGGCGACAAATTGACACTATCCTGTTGGATGAATTGTGCATTGGCACTGAATGACATAAAAAAAGAAGCGAGTACAAAAGTTTGGCTTGGTTTCATTTACCAAAGGTCGGCTATCTTTGCCGCCGGGCAAGGCTCTACAACTAGCTCCCTTTGAATCCCCCAGGGCGGAAACGCAGCAAGGGTAAAAGGTTGATGCGGTGTGATAGAGTTCTTGCCTTTTTTTTACTTAAAGAATTGATGTACAATTCATCAAGATGGGCATTTGACTCAGCTTTGGAGCATCTCTATCACCGCCTCAACCACATCTTCGACGCTTGGCTTGGAGAAATAATCACCATCGCTGCCATAGGCTGGTCGATGTGCCTTCGCGGTCAAGGTTCTTGGTGCCAAATCCAGATGCATGAATCCGCCTTGATCCTCTAAGATGCGCTTAAGCAGGAAGGCAGACGCACCACCCTCCACGTCTTCGTCAACAATCAATAAACGGTTGGTTTTCGCAAGGGATACTGATGCAAGACCGTGGGTGTCAAATGGCATCAACGTTTGTGCATCCACAACTTCAACTTCCATATCTAGTTCACTCAATTGCTTGGCTGCTTCCATCACCATGCGGCACATGCTACCATAGGTCAAGATGGTGATGTCCTCACCCTCTCTGAGGATTTCAGCTTGGCCCAGAGGCACCGTGAATTCACCCAAATTGATCGGCATCGCTTCTTTCAACCGGTAGCCATTGAGGCATTCAATCACAAGAGCCGGTTCATTGGCCTGCATTAAAGTGTTGTACATACCTGCTGCTTGTGTCATGTTTCTTGGGGTGCAAATGATCATGCCACGCAAAGCGCCTAAAATCATACCCATGGGGGAACCGCTGTGCCAGATACCTTCCAGGCGATGGCCTCGGGTCCTGACAATCAAGGGGCATTGCTGCCCTCCTGCTGTTCTCCACCTCACTGTGGCGCAATCATCACTAAGGATTTGCATGCCGTAGAGTAAGTAATCCAAGTACTGAATTTCAGCAATAGGCCTCAAGCCTCTCATGGCTAGGCCTATGCCCTGACCCATGATCGTTATTTCGCGAATACCTGTGTCGCTGACACGGGTCTCACCAAAGGCCTCTTGCATGCCCTCTAAGCCCTGGTTCACATCACCAATCGCGCCAGAATCTTCACCGAAGACCATGGCCTCAGGGTGTCGATTGAACATGGCCTTGAAATTATCGCGAAGCACCAGACGGCCATCCACGGGTTTTACATTTTCTGCATAAGCTGCAGGTACATGAGGCACCTTCAAGGCATCCCCTGAGTACAAATGGTCGCCATAAACTTGGAATCCATGCTGCATCTGACCGGCCACCCAAACCTTTGCCATGCCAGCATCTTGGCCCATGGCCTCCTTTGCGTTGATGGCATTCCTAAGGGGTGTGATTGCATCTCGCCACATGGCACTGTGGTCAGCCCTAAGTGAGGTTGCCTTCGCTTCTTGTCCCAAGACATCCAGCCAATCTGCTGCCTGATCTCGGATCAATTGCAGGGGCTCCAAGTAGGCTGCATAGGCAGATTTCATAGCTGCCTTTGCCTCTTTGTCTGCGTCATTGGCCAGTTGATCCAAGGTGGCTTCATCGGCCAGTTGATTGGCGAGAATGAAGGACCTGAACTGACTGATGCAATCATACTCTAGCTCCCAAGCTAGGCGATCCTTGCTTTTGTAGCGTTCGTGGCTACCTGATGTCGAGTGGCCCAACGGTTGTGTCATCTCATTGACATGCAAGAGCACAGGCACATGATCCTCGCGTGCCACCAGGGATGCCTGTTCAAATGCTGCCACCAATCCAGGGTAATCCCAACCCTTCGCTTTGATGATTTCAAACCCTTTTGACTCAGCCCCTTCAGCTTGAATGTCCCTTTGAAAGCCAGATAAGGCAGTGGATATATTTTCCTTGATGGTTTGGTGTTTTGCGTGCACAGAGATACCATACGCATCATCCCAAATACAAGCTACCAAAGGCACTTGCATCACACCAGCTGCGTTGATCGCTTCCCAAAAAGGCCCCTCAGAGGTGGAGGCATTGCCAATGGTTCCCCATGCAACCTCCTGACCCTTGCGGCTGAATCCATTGTCAATATCAAGGGCGCGGTAGACCTTGGAAGCTTGAGCAAGACCTAAAAGACGGGGCATCTGACCGCCTGTCGGGCTGATGTCTGCTGACGAGTTTTTTTGGTCCACCAATGACTTCCACTGGCCATTGTCATCTAAACTTCTGGTAGCAAAGTGGCCATTCATCTGACGGCCGCCACTGGCTGGCTCATTGTCCAGGTTAGTGTCTGCGTAGAGGGATGCAAAAAATTGCTGCGGGGTCAATGCCCCAATAGCCATCATGAAGGTCTGATCCCTGTAGTAGCCACTGCGAAAGTCTCCTTCATCAAAAACCTTTGCCCATGCGAGTTGCGCCAGCTCCTTGCCATCACCAAAAATGCCAAACTTCGCTTTACCTGTCAGTACTTCTTTGCGACCCAACAAGCTGCATGATCGACTCAGGTTGGCTAGGCGGTAGTCATCCAGAATAGATTGGGTAAAATTCTTGTTGTGCATATGTTGGTACAAAAATAAGGCTTGTGGGGCCGTCTATGACCCGAGGATTTGAACGACCTTTGAGGTCTTAATTCCACCACTATTCCACCACTATGAAATTCTTCATCGACACCGCCAACCTCTCCGACATCAAAGAAGCTCAAGACATGGGCATCCTTGATGGCGTAACCACCAACCCATCACTCATGGCAAAGGAAGGTATTTCCGGCCATGACAACGTGATCAAACACTACCAGGACATCTGTGACATCGTGGACGGCGACGTCAGCGCAGAGGTTATTGCAACAGACTTTGAAGGTATGGTTAAAGAAGGTGAAGCATTGGCTGAATTAGATGACAAAATCGTGGTGAAGATTCCCATGATCAAGGACGGCATCAAGGCCATTCGTTACTTCACTGACAAGGGCATCAAAACCAACTGTACCCTCGTGTTTTCTGCTGGCCAAGCTCTATTGGCTGCGAAGGCAGGCGCCACGTACGTGTCACCATTCATTGGTCGTTTGGATGACATTTCAACTGATGGCATGGGTTTGATTGATACCATTCGCTTGATTTATGACAACTACGGCTACGAAACAGAAATTCTTGCAGCCTCTGTGCGTCACCCGATGCACATCATCCAATGTGCTGAGTTGGGTGCAGATGTCATGACTGGTCCTTTGAGCGCGATCAACGCCTTGCTCAAGCACCCATTAACCGACAGCGGTTTAGCTACATTCCTAGCTGATCACAGCAAGGCCAATTCCTGAGCCATTGATCGGCCCTTTCGCCGATCCCATTTGCCACTTCCAGTCAGTGGCAGTAAACATTGCACAAAGGCCTTGGGGCGTTGCCATGAAGGCAGATGCGCCAGGGCCTTTTGCCATTGTTGCACATCAAAGTCTTCCAGGGGTTCGCTGAGCCACACGGCCGCCTGTCCCCATTGTTGGTGGTCCAATGCCACCAGGAATCCGCGATGAGACCAGTGCTTTTGCAAGCTGTTCTCAACCACTTGAGGATGTATTTTTTTACCTGCACTCAGGATCACATCATCCGCGCGGCCCAGCCATTGAAACCTTCCACAGCCTTGCAGGTCCACCAAGTCTGTGGTCAGCAGGTTGCGAATGCCTCGATCCGGGCAATCGATGATCAAGCATCCTGAGTCATCGGCAGTGACAGAAACCCCCGGAAGGCATTGATAGCTTTCATCCATCAAGCGCTTCAAAGCAATGTGGGTGTATGTTTCCGTCATGCCATAGCCTTGGATGATTCGACAGGGTTGGCTGGCCAAATGATCTCGTTCAAGGTTAGATAACGGCCCGCCACCAAGCAAGCAAACGGATAAGCCCTGCCATTGATCTTGAGTTAAGGCCATCGCTTGCTGAGGGATGAGTGAAATCCAATCATACTTACCCTGCAAATCTGGTTGACGTTTTATCGGGAAGACATCAATGTCCCACCCCCATGCGAGACCACGAAACAGGGAAAAAAGCCCCGCCACATGATGCATGTCCAGGCAAATGGCTGTCCGACCTCGTCGATCCAAGTGAAACAAGCCTTCAGCATACCTTTCTGTGGCTGCAATGCTGGCTTCGATGCCCTGGCGATTCAGGTCAATGTTTTTTGGCTCACCCGTGCTTCCACTGGTGGCTATGGTCAAATGGGACTGGCCTGACTCCCACCAAGCCACGGCATCTTTAGCCGATTGTTGGCGACTTGCATCGCAGTCGGGATGAAAATTGAGCTGACTCATCGCTGCCAGAGTTCACCGGATTGCACCTTGGTCAATGATGGCAGATTGTTCTGGTAAATCGACCCAGTTCCCAGCCCTTGGTAGCCAGACAAGCCCTCAAGTTGTGCAGCCCATTGCGCAATAGCATTGAGTCCCATGGAACTTTCCAAGGCAGAGGTCACCCAATAAGCAATGCCTCGTTTGCTGGCGCGATGGATCCAATCCTCTGCGCTGGCAAATCCACCAACCAGGCTAGGTTTCAACACAATGTATGCTGGCTTCACCGCGTCGAGCAAGACATCCCTTGTGCGGGGATCATGGCGACCAATCAAGCTTTCATCCAAGGCGATGGGTAGATCGTGGTTGGCTGACAATTCAGCCAACAGATCGATGTCGGTGGGGGCTGATGGCTGCTCTATGCTGTGCAAATCCAAGGTTAATAATGCATCCATAGCCTCAGCCGCATTAGCCCTTGTGAAGGCCCCATTGGCATCCACACGCAGCTCCAACTCCTGAGATGAAAAACGGCTGCGAAGCAGGGTCAACTGAGCTATTTCCTGTTGGAAATCGATGGCACCCACCTTCATTTTTAAGCAAGTGAAGCCTTCACTGAGCCTTGCCTCTGCCTCCTGAGTCATGTGATCTGCATCGCCCATCCAAATCAATCCATTGATGGGAATGCCTTTGCTGCGTTGACTGAATGGGTTGTCAAACAACTGCTGGCCACTCCCCCCATTGCGGAAATCTACAAAGGAGAGTAAGGTTTGCTCCAAGGCGAAAACCATGGAAGGCCAGAGCCGCCATGCATGCATGAAATCGGAAGGAATTTGGCCAGAATCCGCCCACGCCAACCACTGCTCAGCACCCAAAGTTTCAATGGCCTGGCAGAACTCTGCCAGCTGAAGAGGGTACTGAGGGCTGTCATCAATCGACAAGCCTGGCAGCAAACCACATTCACCCTGCCCCTTAAAGCCCTCACAGGTTACCTCAATGAAATAAGCAGGCTTACTCAACATAACACCCCGGGAGGTGCCTGCTGGTCGCTTGAAGGTCAACTCCTGGGACCAATGCTTGATGTGCCAGCGGTTATCCATCATGCCAGGTGTATCATGGGGCCGCACAGGCATTTGAGTCGATCAACAGCCCCACGCCCAGCATGATGGCAAACAAGGCAGTTTGCATGGCCAAGGGTTTAAGAAGGGCATCCAATTGGGCTGGGTTACTGGCCTTTCTCATGTCACGCAAACCACTCAACATCAAAGGAAGAACCGCGACAAAGAGGAAACTCCGACTGCAAGTCAAAGGGGCTTGAAACCAGACATAGGCGCCTGATGCCACATAGGCTCCCAACACCAAGACCCCCTGGTACTGCTTTGCTGCTTTCAATCCCATTCGCATGGCTAGGGTTCGTTTGCCAACCATGGCATCGGTCTCAATGTCCCGCATGTTGTTGAGGTTGAGTACGGCAGCTGCCAACATACCCACACCTAAACCGGCTAATAAAATCAATGGTTGCCAGCCTTGAACCTGTAAGGTGAACGAGCCCCAGACCGCAAGGGGACCAAAGAAAACCAAGGCGAACAGATCGCCATAACCCTGGTAGCCATAAGCTATACCTAAGGTGTAGGAACGGGCTGCTAGGGTGGCAAGCAATCCAAACACAACAAAGGCTGACCGCCACATCCACCCCATTTGTGTGGTTCCCACAGTAGCGGTGACAAGGGTGAGGATAACTGCTAAAATTGTTGCCCATTGAACAGCTCGTTGCAGCTGACCAACTGTGAGTTGGCCGGATGCCAAGGCCCTTTTTTCAACCCCTTCTGGCCTGTGATCATCGGTGCCCTTGAGTCCATCGCCTAGGTCATTGGAAAGGTTGGATAGTATTTGGTAGACAGCAGCCGTTAGCACCGCAAGAATGGCAACGGGCCATGACATGCCGCCGTGATCCTCAGCCAACAAGGTACCTAGGGCAATGCAAGCCACCGCAAGCGGCAGGGTTCTCAAGCGCATGGCGCTCAACCAATGATGCATCAAGGAAATGTGGGGAATTGGTTGAAGTCTGGGTCGCGCTTCTCCAAAAAGGCTTGCTTGCCTTCTTGTGCTTCTTCCATCAGGTAATACATCAAGGTGGCATCGCCAGCAAACTCCATCAATCCGCGCTGCCCATCCAGTTCTGCATTCAAGCCGCGCTTGATCATGCGAATAGCCATGGGTGAACGCTTGCAAATGGTTTCAGCCCATTGCATCGTCGTGTTTTCCAAGTCTGCCAATGGCACAACCTTATTCACCATACCCATGTCTTCTGCCTCTTTTGCACTGTACTGTTCGCAGAGAAACCAAATTTCCCTGGCTTTTTTCTGTCCCACATGACGGGCCAGGTAATTGCTGCCAAAGCCCGCATCAAAGGAGCCCACTTTAGGACCTGTCTGACCAAATATGGCATTGTCTGAGGCAACGGTCAAATCACAAATTACATGCAACACATGCCCGCCACCAATGGCGTAGCCGTTGACCATAGCAATCACTGGCTTAGGTATTTCTCTGATTTTTTTGTGCAGATCCAACACATTCAGACGGGGTACCCCGTCTTCACCGACATAGCCACCAACACCTTTGACGTTCTGGTCGCCACCACTGCAAAAAGCCTTGTCACCAACACCTGTTAGTATGATAACCCGGATGTCACCACGTTCGCGGCAAATATCCATGGCATCCATCATGTCTACATTGGTTTCAGGCCTGAAGGCATTGTACACTTCTGGTCGATTGATGGTGATTTTCGCGACGCCATTGCACATATCAAAAAGGATGTCGCCGTAGGTCTTGATGGGGGTCCACTGTCTGTTGCTCATGGACACAAAATTACATCATGCGTCCTGCCGACGCTTCCATGATCGTTCGCTGGCCATTGGATCCGTGAACACTTCCACAATGGCAGCATTGGGGCTTTGCATCATTCCGGCCATAGCGGATTCAAATGACTTCATGTCGTGGGCAGACATGTATGGCACCTTGAGGTAGTTTGCAGCATCCTCAAAGCTTCTCTCATGCTGGAAAAGGAAATGACTCTCATGGTTGGGTGCGGACTTAGGTCCGTCGATTACTTGAAAAATCTGACCGCCACCATTGTTGATAATCAACACGTGCAGGTTGACGGGAATATTAGACTGCAGCATGGCATTCAAATCATACTGTGCAGACAGTTCGCCTGTGATTAACAAGGTCGGTTTGGAACTCATCCACGCAGAGCCCAGAGCCGTTGACGTGCTGCCATCGATACCACTGGCACCTCGGTTGCCATAATGTGTCACTTTCTGCGCCCATCCGCCCTTTGCAAAAGCATGTGCCCCCTGCCTGACAGACATGGAGTTACCCCAGTGAATATCCCATCCATCCAAGGGTAATGATGCCAAGTACATGTGCACCGAAAGGTCTGTCAACTGCCTGTCTGAAGGCCTATTCACTTCAAGCTTCATGGTTGGCAGCTGCCAGCCAGCCGTTGACAGTTGTGAGTCCAACAGGCATGCCAGGGCATCCTCTGCGCCACAGGCCCATGTCGCAAAAGGCCCATCAAACAGGTTAGGGAATGGGGCAGCGTCAGCAACGGACAAATGGGGCAACCCAGCCAGCATGGCCTTTGCTTGCTTCGCCATCCATGAACCCCCGACACTCACAATGGCATCCGGTTTGAATAACGATGCATCCTTTTGCAAAATAGCATCCTCCAAAGACAAAGCCATGCCAACTGGCAGATTACTTAGGTGCTCAGCAACAACAAGCCAACCTTGTTGGCGAAGTTTAGCAACTTGTCGGATGAAGGCTCTCGATGCCAGCATCTGTCCAACAATCAGCAGGGGACGTTTTGCATCAACCAAAAACGTTGGCAAGGCCAAATGCTCATCATAAACTGGCTTCAAATCTAACCGGAAGGATGCGGGAAAACCCATTGGCAATCGTGGTTTACCATAAAGTGGCTCGTCCAATGGGATATTGATGTGGACAGGGCCATAGGTCAATGATTTCAAGGCCTTTCTTAAGGCTGAAGCATTCTGGCGAATCAACTCCACATCGCCATGATCAACCTGAAGGTTGGCTTCTGCTCTCACGTGCTGCCGGAAAAGACCCACCTGCCTGATGCTCTGCCCATGGCCATTGTCAATCATGCCAGCGGGTCGATCTGCTGTGATTAACAACAGGGGGATTCGCTGGTAAAAGGCCTCCGCAACCGCAGGGCCAAAATTCATAGCCGCTGTGCCACTGGTGCAAACCACTGCGCAAGGCTTGCCACTTTGCAGAGCAGCACCTAAAGCTACATGGGCAGCACTGCGCTCATCGAGCATGACGCGGTGAGGCGTCTCCAATTCAGACAAGGCAAGCACCACAGGGGCATTGCGCGAACCGGGTGAACTGACCCATGCCGCCAATTCAATGTGATCAAGTGCTTGTGCCAATAGGGCTGCAGTGGATTGGAATGCTGACATCTAATGCAAGATCACCTGTTCAAGGGTTTGCAACTTAGCTGCTGTCTCCAACCATTCAGCGCGAGGCTCCGACCGAGAAGTGATGCCACCACCGGCATAACATTGCATGCCATCTGAACCAATTTCCATGCAGCGAAGATTGACAAAAAAAGCATACCTATGGTCATCCTTCCAGCCAAAGTACCCTGAATACCAACTGCGGTCATAACCCTCATGCTCCTTCAAAAATGCCAACGCTTGTGCCCGCGGAAGGCCACCAATAGCAGGTGTTGGGTGCAAGGCGCTAGCCAACTGCGGTGCCTTTATATGGTCAAAAGCTGCTTCAATCCATGAACAAAGATGCTCTACGGGGCCTGCTTTGACAGAGACAGGGCCATCAACCACAATGCGTTCACAACCCATCACTTGCAGCATGTTCACAATATCCTTGGTGACCAAGTGCTGTTCTTCCCTTTCCTTGATGCCCCATGCCCCAGGAGTCCCAGCAGGTCGCGTGCCCGCCAAACTCATGGTCTGGAGCTGGTTTCCTTGGTTATCAAGCAAGCATTCTGGTGTGGCACCCATCCATAAAGCTTCACCTTCTCGGTAAATCATGAACAAGGTGGCGTTTGGGTAATGGGATTGGAGGCCCTTGAACCAGTCTATTGGCTTCATGTCAATAGACTCATAGGCCTTGGTTCGTGAAAGCACCACCTTCTCTAGAGCGCCTTCACGGCAAGCCTCAATAGCCATAGACACCAATGCTTCATAGCTGGCTTGATCATGGGAATCCTTTGCATGAATAGCTGGCAGGCTGGCCGTTTGCAAGACCTGTTCAGCCAATTGCATGGCTTCATCGTCATAGGCCACCGATTCAATGCCATACCACTCGCGTTGACCGGCAAAAGAAGTCAACACAAAGTCATGACTAGAATTGGGGCGTAAGGTCAACAACTTAACCGGCTGATCCACTTCTCGAATGAGGGCAAAGTGGGTCATGCAGAAGGTCGTTGGATGGTGGCGTTGGTCATGGTAACAAAAGAAACCAATTCTCCGCCTGCAAGGGTGACTCGAATTTCCACCACATGGGTTCGTCGACCCTTGTGCAACATTTTTGCCGTCGCAATCACCCTGTCACCCAGGTGGGCAGACTTGATGTGATTGGCTTGAATGGATAAACCAACTGCTGCATAGCCCACAGGGTCCTTCATGAACACATGGGATGCCGCAGAGCCTAAGGTTTCCGCCAGGGCCAATGTGGCACCCCCATGCAACAACCCCATGGGCTGCAGATGGCCTTGTGTCACGGTCATCTCACCTTGAAGCCAATTTTCTCCAGCATCCGTGTAGATGATGCCAAGGGTTTCCATCAAGGTGTCTGGACACCGGGCATTGCAGGCAGCAACAATTTCTTCTGTATTCATGCCAGCAAAGATATTAACCTAACTTTGTCCACCGAACTTCTTTTGTACCGAAGCACATGCTCAACATCACTATGCCCGACGGAGCTGTCCGTCAAACAGAGAAAGGATCCTCAGCCCATGACGTGGCTTTGTCCATCTCTTCTGGACTTGCAAGACAAATTTTAACTGCCACATGGAATGGTGAATCCGTTGAGATTCACGATCCCCTTCCTGGCGATGGCAACCTGATTTTTTACACCTGGGATAGCGATGAAGGCAAGCAAGCCTTCTGGCACTCCGGTGCGCATTTGCTTGCGCAGACCGTCCTTCACTTCTACCCCAACGCTCTGTTGACCATCGGTCCATCCATAGAAAATGGCTTTTACTACGATGTGGATTTCCAAGGAGAACCCTTTGGTGAGGGCAACTTTTTAGCATTGGAGAAGCAGATGCTAGAATTTGCTCGAGAAAAAGCTGCATTCACCAAGCGTTCAGTTTCCAAAGCTGATGCATTGGCAACCTACGCTGACAACCCCTTCAAAACAGAATTAATTGAAAACCTTGAAGATGGCAGCATCACATTTTGTGACCACAGCCAATTCACGGACCTCTGCCGCGGGGGGCATATCCCTAACACGGGCTTGATCAAAGCCATCAAAATACTCAAAGTGGCCGGCGCCTACTGGCGTGGCGACGAAAAACGACCCCAACTCACACGGATCTATGGCATCGCATTCCCCAAAGCTAAGTTGCTGACTGAGCACTTGGAATTGCTAGAAAAAGCCAAGGAAAGAGACCATAGAAAATTGGGCAAAGAACTCGAGCTCTTCACCTTCTCAAAAAAGGTTGGCATGGGGCTTCCTTTGTGGTTGCCAAAGGGGGCTGAATTGAGGGAGAGATTGGAGCAATTTCTAAAAAAAGCTCAAAAAAAAGCAGGCTATCAACCTGTCATTACACCGCACATTGGCAACAAGGAACTCTACGTTTGTTCCGGGCATTACGAAAAATATGGGGCAGACAGTTTTCAACCCATTCTCACCCCTCAGGAAGGAGAGGAATACCTCTTGAAGCCCATGAACTGTCCGCATCACTGCGAGATCTACAAATCCAAGCCTCGCTCCTACCGGGACCTGCCTGTGCGTTATGCTGAATTTGGCACGGTGTACCGCTATGAGCAAAGTGGTGAACTGCACGGCTTGACCCGTGTCAGATCCTTCACCCAAGATGATGCACACCTGTTCTGCATGCCTGATCAACTATTGGAAGAGTTCAATAAAGTTATTGACCTTGTTCTCTACATCTTCAAGGTGCTTGACTTCCAGGATTACACAGCGCAAATAAGCCTTAGGGATCCTGAAAAACCAGAAAAATACCTTGGCGACCTAGCCAATTGGGACAAGGCTGAGGCAGCCATCATTGAGGCCTCTGAAAGCAAAGGCTTGAAAACGGTAACTGAAGTCGGTGAAGCTGCCTTTTATGGCCCTAAATTGGACTTCATGGTCCGCGATGCTTTGGGCAGAAAATGGCAGCTTGGCACCATCCAGGTAGACTACAATTTACCCGAACGTTTTGAGCTTGAATACAAGGGCGCGGACAATGAAATGCATCGACCTGTAATGATTCACCGTGCGCCATTTGGCTCGATGGAGCGTTTTATCGCCGTATTGATTGAGCATTGCGGCGGCAACTTCCCTTTATGGCTAACGCCTACACAGGTTAGCATCCTTCCAATTTCAGAGAAATACAATGACTACGCGCAAGAGCTTGTCAATCTGCTAGAAAAGTCCGATATTCGCGCCCTCGTTGACGCAAGGAATGAAAAGGTCGGTCGGAAGATCCGCGATGCGGAAGTTCAGAAGATTCCTTTCATGCTGATCGTTGGTGAGAAAGAGGTATCAACCGGAGAGGTGGCAGTTCGCCGTCACGGCCTAGGAGACATCGGCACCATGAGTCATGACGCATTTGCGACGTTGGTTCAAGCTGAAGTTGACAAGGAACTCACTGTGTGATATCGCAATGAAGACAAGAAATCCAATCAAAAACACAAGACCCTGAGAAAAAGAAAGAGCTCATCACGAGGAAAACGCCGAGGCGGCTATCGCCAAGGTCGACGTGAAAAAGAGTACCCCAACAGAATCAATGACGAAATTCTCGCACCGAGCATTCGTTTGATTCAAGATGGTAAAGAACCCATTGTCATTGACACGAGTTCTGCCCTAGCTAGCGCTCAAGAGCAGAACCTGGATTTGGTACTCATCGCTGAAAAATCCGATCCCCCTGTTTGTAAAATCATTGACTACAAGAAGTTCTTGTACGACCAGAAGAAGAAACAGAAGGAAATCGCCTCCAAGGCACAAAAAGTTGTTATCAAAGAAGTCCGCTTTGGACCTCAAACTGATGACCATGATTATGCCTTTAAGCTCAAACATGCTAGAAAATTTCTTGAGGACGGAACCAAGCTCAAGGCTTTCGTTTTCTTCCGTGGACGATCCATCATCTTCAAAGAGCAGGGCGAGTTGCTTTTGCTTCGCCTCGCGCAAGATGTTGCTGACCTAGGGAAAGTTGAGGCCCTGCCTCACCTAGAAGGGAAACGGATGTTCTTGCTCATTGCACCTATTAAAAAATAGCCACAAAAACCAAAACCTGAGAGCTATGCCTAAAATGAAAACCAAGTCCTCTGCCAAGAAGCGTTTCAAGCTGACGGGTTCAGGTAAAATCAAGCGAAAGCACGCGTTCAAGAGTCACATCTTGACCAAGAAATCGAAAGATCGTAAGCGTGCTTTGACACAATCCACATTGGTCCACAAGGCTGATGTGAAAAACATCAAGGGTCAACTCGGCATCTGAGCTGAACCCCCATACCATCAATCATCCGGAATCAATAACCATGTGTAAACGCTTTTAAAGTGCTCTTTCAACAGCCGCGTTACCAAAATCTATTCAATTATGCCACGTTCACAAAACAATGTTGCCAGTCGCGCCCGTAGAAAGCGCATCATGGGAATGGCCAAGGGTTACTTTGGCCGACGTAAAAATGTCTGGACGGTCGCCAAAAACGCCGTCGAAAAAGGCCTGCAATACCAGTATCGCGATCGCCGTAACAAAAAGCGCACCTTCCGTGCCCTTTGGATTACGCGAATCAATGCTGGTGCTCGTCTTCATGGAATGTCCTACTCTGCCTTCATGGGCAAGTTGCACAAACATGACGTTCAACTCAACCGCAAGGTTCTCGCTGACCTCGCCATGAATCACCCAGAGGCTTTCAAAGCCGTGGTGAACAAGGTGAATAAGTAAATAATAACAGGTTTTTGTGGAAGACCCGTCAGCAATGGCGGGTCTTTTTTTGTGCCTTACATCAAGGCAATTCCCTCATGCCATGTCATACCAGGCATGCCCTGAGGCATCTTCCCAGACATTGAGGCTTTGCGAACCTTCAGGTTCGGTGCGGATGATTTTTGAACCCTTGGGGATCATGCCCGGGGTCACATGTTCAGGTCGCACATAGCACTGGCCATTGATAACAAAGGCTTTAGGGTTGTTACGCATGGTTTCTGGCGCCGTGGTAACGGGGAATGCATTGACGCGGCCAAAGGCATAAGCCATGGCCTCTGATTGTGGGTTTTCATATATAGCTTGAGGGCTTCCTGACTCAACGATGCTTCCGTCAATCATGACATCGATGCGGTCAGCCCATGCCATGGCATCCCTGACATCATGAACCACCATCACGACGGTAGAGTTTGACCGTGGCTGCCATTCCCTTAACATGTCTTGTATCATCAACTTACTCATGGGATCCAAGTGACTGAAGGGCTCATCCAAGAGCAATGCACCCGGTTGACCAATCATGGCCTGCGCAATGGCAAGGCGTTGCAACTCACCCCCTGACAGGGCTTTTGCTTTGTCGGTTAAGGCTGGTGCAAGATTCATGCGCTTCATCCATTGCTTCACCAAGCGATGCTCAGCTGCTTCTGATCGAATGCCCGAAAACTCCAACAGGTTATCTCTGACAGACTTGTAGGGCATTTGGCCAAAATCCTGTCTGACCATGCGGATGCGGGGATGCCCCGGAACCAATGGAATGCGCTTATGAGGCTTGCCTGCGTACCAAACCTTTCCCTCATCTGGCACCATGCGGGCACCAAGCATGTTCAAGAAGGTGCTTTTACCAGAGCCCGATGGGCCTAAGAGGGCCACTACCTGGCCAGATGCTACCTCCCAATGGGGAATTGATAGCAGGAATCGGTCAAAACCATGCAGGATTTCAGAAGCTCTTAGTCGAGTGGCCATGGCAACAATTGAATTTATAGATGGATGACTTCACCATAAGCCATCGCTGTGGCTTCCATCACCGCTTCACTCATTGTGGGGTGCGGGTGAATGGCCTTTAAAAGCTCCATGCCAGTGGTTTCTAGTTTTCTAACGGCAACGATTTCTGCAATCATTTCCGTGACATTGGCACCAATCATGTGAGCACCAAGGAGCTCTCCATATTTTGCATCATAAATGACTTTCACGAAGCCATCAGTGACACCAGCTGCAGCAGCCTTGCCGCTTGCTGAGAAAGGGAATTTACCAACCTTGAGCTCGTAGCCTGCCTCCTTTGCCTGCACCTCCGTGTACCCTACTGAGGCAACCTCAGGTGAGCAATAGGTGCAGCCAGGGATGTTGTTGTAGTCTATGGCTTGAGGGTTATGACCAGCAATGGATTCCACACAAATGATGCCTTCTGCAGACGCTACATGCGCCAATGCTTGACCAGGTACCACATCGCCAATCGCATAGTAGCCAGGCGCTGTTGTGCGGTACATGTCATCAACCACAATGTGGCCGCGTTCAGTTTGGATGCCCACTGCCTCAAGGCCAATGTTTTCAATGTTGGGCGTTACACCAACAGCACTCAAGACCATTTCAGAGGTCATGCTGTGCTCCCCTTTCGCATCCTTATAATGCACGACACAACCCTTGCCCTTAGTATCCACATGAGTCACCTCCGTTGAGGTCATGAAGTCAATTCCTGTTTTTTTCAGACTTTTCGCTAGTTCCTTGGATACATCTGCATCTTCATTGGGGACAATGCGAGGCAAGTACTCCACAACAGTCACCTTGGTGCCTAGGGCAGCGTAGACATAAGCAAACTCAATACCGATAGCGCCAGAGCCAACAATCACGATGGACTTAGGCTGTTTGGCCAAGGTCATGGCCTCGCGGTAACCAATGATTTTCTTGCCGTCCTGCGGCAAAGAAGGCAGTTGGCGGGAGCGACCACCTGTGGCCACCATCACATGAGATGCCTTGATTATCTGGGTTGTGCCATCATCCGCAGTAACCTCCACCTTTTTGCCTGGCAGTAATTTGCCGTAGCCATTGATGACATCAATTTTATTCTTTTTCATCAGAAACTGTACACCCTTGGACATACCGCCCGCAACATCTCTGCTGCGCTTGACAATCTTGCTGAAATCGTGGCTAGCCTCCTTCACTTCAATGCCATAATCGCTGGCATGTTTGATGTATTCAAAAACTTGTGCGCTTTTGATCAACGCCTTCGTAGGTATGCAACCCCAGTTGAGACAGACCCCGCCAAGGCTCTCCTTTTCAACAATAGCTGTTTTAAGGCCAAGCTGACTTGCGCGAATGGCAGCAACATATCCTCCGGGGCCAGAGCCAACAACAATGAGATCGTAAGTCATGAGATAGGGTTTTCAGTTGGTAGTAAAGGTAAGGCAGGCAATGGCAGATATTTCCACATTAACAGCCATAGGAAGGCCGGCAACTGCGACGGTTTCTCTGGCGGGTTGGATGTCAGTAAAATAGGTCTCATAGACAGCATTGACCTCTGCGTAATACTTCATGTCACTGAGAAAAATGCTGCATTTCACCACATGATTCAGGCTTGCGCCCCCTGCCTCAAGGACCGCCTTCAAGTTCTTAAGCACTTGCTTGGTTTCCTCTGCAATGCTACCCATGCAAAGGTTACCCGATTGCGGATCAAGAGCTATCTGGCCAGATACATAGATCATGCCATTGGCTTGAATGGCTTGACTGTATGGCCCGACTGCTTGTGGTGCCCGAGAGCTGTAGATGATGTGATGCTTGGCCATGGGTGTGTATTACCCCGGCAATTTAACCTAAAATGCGGGCATATCTTTGACCTATGCAGCGATTGGCCGTCTTAGATAACATCGATTCTTTCACGCACAACCTGGTTCACCGATTGGAGCCCATGGTTGAGCAAGTGATCGTGATTCGCAATGATGACCCTGAAGCCATGAATCGCATCGCCTCATGCGATGCACTGCTCCTGTCTCCAGGGCCTGGACTCCCTGAGGAGTCTGGTTGTTTGATGGATGTGCTGGACGCCTTCCATGGCAAGATGCCTATACTTGGCATTTGCTTGGGGATGCAAGCCCTTGCTCAGCACGTAGGAGCTAGATTACTCCCTTTGTCAGAGGCCATGCACGGACGTGTGGCACATATTCAACAGGTGAACGGCAGCCCTGATTGGCTTGCTAACGTCAGCTTGCCATTGGACGTTGGTCTCTACCACTCATGGGCTGTTGATGACAAAACCCTGCCTGACAGCATCCTGCCTCAGGCATGGAGTCATCAAGGTGTGTTGATGGCCTTGTCTATACCCGATAAAAAATCTGTGGGGCTTCAATTCCACCCTGAATCGGTTATGACGCCCGATGGGGACACCATACTTCAAGCCTGGGTGAACAGTCTGTCTTGATTGTTTTGGGTCAATAATCGCCCAAACCGCGACGACGCTCCACCTTCAAGTCCTTCAATAAAGGGGCCTTCACACCCAAAGACACATGGTAGCTTCTGGCATAACCAAATGGCACCCATCGAAGTCGCATCTCCCAGCAATGCAACTGCCTTGAAAGATCCAGGGTTGTGAACGTCAATTGCTTGGCAACAAAATCGTAACCAGAAGATAAGCCCATGCGCCAGTTGGCTGTAGGCTCCCACGTGCCATTCACCCGCAATGATTGCGTGGATTCCATCATAGATGTGCTAGGGTTTGGAGACATCCTCAATGCGTACCCTAGGTTCAATGTCCATGGCGCATGCCAGCTCATGTAATCCATGTTGCCATAAAAATCATCGTACAAGTCCTCCTGGAGACCTTGTGAATTGATGGGCGCAGAAAGCCTGCCTGTTGAGTTACCACCTCGCAAACGCAAATCTGCACTCAGCACATGAAGGCTTGGGCGGAGTGGGCCTTGGTCCATCTGGTAGGCCATGGTTGGCAGTCGATTCCCTAAACTGTCCTGGCCATACCAATCAAAAGCTCCCTGATAGCTGAGCCTGAGCTTGTTTTTTGCCAAACTCGTACTGGAACGGACGGTCAACGGCGTCCATTGGTACTGAGGGAGTGCAGCATTGTAAGCCGATGCTACGGTGAAATCATCCAGTATGTTGAATTTATTGGCCTTGCCGCTGTCTTGCTTGCTAAGCCACTTGCCACCAAGGGTGTTGCGCAAGCGAAAAGTAACTGCGGCCACCTCGCCATGGGTGGGGCTGCCATAAATAAAACTTTCAAATCGGCTCTTGTAGGCCATGGATCCACTGCTGTCTGTTTGAACCTGCTGGTACGACCCCCAAAATGGATCACTGAAGTCTGGTCGGAGATTCAACCCTATAGATGGGTATGCCACATGCCGAATTGCCTTGAGGGGGCCTTGCTTGAAATTAAACATGCCATACAAGGTGGTAGACATGTTGGCAGCCATCTGGAAATCCCTTGCTGGGAAAAAACCGCTGACAGTGTCTCGATCCACCCGATTGCTGTCAGCATTCCACTCATGATTCATGGCATAAGGGTACCAGCGCTCCACATAGCTCATGGACGGATTAACCGTGATGAACCGCAGCAATTTCAAGTTAGCTGACATGGCTGCCTTGTGCTGCATGCCAGATTTAAGTCTGCTGGGCTGAAATAGTATGTCAGGCTGCATCAACTCATCGATACTTCCTCTCGTCTCATTGCGACTGTTCATTTGGTAAGTGAGTCCAATTTTTTCATACCAACGGGTTTTACCCACCGGATTGAGTCGGCGAAATGGCTGGATGCGGTTCATGCCTATGTTCACCTCAGGCAGGGTCAATGTCATGGTGCCTGTTTGGTTGTTCTGTCGTTGCCTAGCAGCTGCTGTGAGCTGGAAAGGACTGCCGGGCCATCGCTTTGAATAGCTCACGCTGGATGACATGTCATTTTTCAGGAATTGACTGGGGTCCGTGCTGGTGTTCTTGAAAAAACTGCCCGTTGACAGATCCACTTTCGCGCCAAAACTTCTCGTAGGGTGCGCCTTTGCATCCTGTCGATGGGTCCAGGATATGCGATAATCCCTGCTATCCATGAACTGACCAGAAGACTGATACCGAGGGTCACCAAAACGAGTGCGATTCACCCTGAGGCCAAACTGTCCTGAGTATTTGTAGCGGTAGCGGTATGATGAGCTCGCGTTCAAACCCCATGAGCCCCTGGTGTAGAGGTCTCCTGTCAATCGCATGTCCCAGTGGTCGTCCAATGCCCAATAATGACCAAAGCCCGTCAAGCCTAAACCCCACTGACGCTTGTCCTGAAACTGCGGCAGAATAAAGCCCGAAGCTCGCTTATTTATCATGGGGAAAAACCCAAATGGCAAAATCAAAGGGGTTGGGATTTGTAAAATCTCTACATAGGCAGGCCCCGTCACAATGCGCTCACCCAGATCCAATCGGGCCTGCTTAGTGACAATGGCGAAATGCGGATTGACATGATTGCATGTCGTGAAGGCAGCTGGGCCTAAAAAATAAGTGCTGTCATCAACCAACTTGATTCGTTCACCATGCAGGTAGCCTTTTGATTGCTTAGTACTTCCCGTGTGAACCCATCCTTGTTTTGTCTCAAATTGGTAACGGATGGTATCAGCAGCAAATCGATTGTCGCCTTGCATGAACACTGGCTTGCCCTGAATCGTGCCATGGCTATCTACCTGTCCAAAAGCTGTGAGCATGTGCTGATCCCAGTCAATGCGGATAACGTCAGCCTGCAGCTCCATGCCATCCATGGTCACCACTGCTGCTTCTTTGAGGATGATTGCCCGCTCTTGGTAGAGCCACTCACCCTCCAAATTGGAACGGTATTGGATATTAACATCTTGCTGTGAATACATGGTGGTAGAAACCACCATGGAGGCAAGTACGATTCTTAACTTTGGACTATTCATGCAATTCATACCAAAAGTACGTCAATGCAACGGCTGACCCTGTTTCTTATTGCGCTTTTTGCGCTACCCACTGTAGGCTTCGTAGTCCACGTTCCTTCCTATGACCGCGTGGAGGTCGTCATCATCGATGCAGGCCATGGCGGCAAAGCACCTGGAAACCTAGGGACGCGCAGGTACAAAACTGTTGAAAAAGACATTGCCCTTGATGTGGCCTTGCTGACGGCAGAAGCAATCCGTCAAGCGCATCCAGACGTGAAGGTCATTCTCACCAGGGATGATGACAGCTTTCTGGAACTCCATGAACGAACTGCCCTAGCCAACCGAAGCAAGGCTGATGTCTTCATATCTATCCATTGCAATGCCTGGACAAGTCAATCTGCCTACGGTACTGAAACCTTTGTCATGGGGAAGAACCATGATGATGAAAACCAAGTTGCCCTCATGGAGAATTCAGACATCTTGATGGAGGACAACATTGAAGCCAATTACGATGGCTTTGACCCTCGGAAACCTGAATCCTACATTGCGCTAACCTTGTTTCAATACGCCTTTCAACGACAGAGCATTGAATTGGCACAGAACATTCAGCAAGCCTTTCGCGAAGATGTAGGACGGCACGACCGCGGCGTGAGGCAACAACCATTGTATGTCACCAGCAGAACCTCTATGCCATCAGTTTTGGTTGAACTGGGGTTTTTAACCAATGCGGAGGAAGAAGATTACCTGAACACCACCAAAGGCAAGTCAGAGATGGCCAATGCCATTGCTGGGGCGTTCGCTTCCTATAAGACCAAGCGTGAGTCTGTTGGGCAACAACCCAGCAAGTCATCCAAGGACAAATCCAATGATCAAGCGAAACCCGTGGTTATCAAACCTGTTGCACAGCATGCATTCTATGTGCAGCTCGCGGTAAGCGGTCAGAAAAAAGCCATCAATGAGCCGCCTTTTGAGGACGCTCAACCCGTTAAAGTCATGGCAGACGGTCGTTTGTACCGCTACCTTCACGGGCCATTCAGCGACTGGGATGTGGCTAAATCAGCGCAAAATGACATGCGCAGCAAAGGTTTTCCCGACGCCTTCTTGGTGGGCTACCTAGGGGGTGAAAAAGTGCCGCTGAGTGAGGTGAAAAAGGCACTCCAATCATTGTAACTTGCAATTATGCTATCAAAAGAATTAAAGACAGGAATTGCGGTAATTTTTGCCGTGGGAATCATCTACTGGGGTCTAGGATTCCTTCAGGGAAATAACATCTTCAGCAGTGGGACCAAAATCCACGCCATCTACAAAAACGCAGGTGGCATACAGGTCAGCCAACCCGTGACCATCAATGGTGTCAACGTAGGCAAGGTATCACAGGTGGGCTTCATGCCCGATACATCAGGGCGCATCTTGGTGACCATGAACATCACAGGCACCTACCCTGTTCCATCCAACACCATTGCAGAAATTCGCGCCTCTGGTTTGTTGGGCGACAAAGAGATTGTTTTGATCTTAGGACAGGGTTCAGCCATGATTGAAAACCATGACACCTTGAGAGCAAGCATTGAGGAGAGCCTGAGTGACGCCATCAACAAAGAGGTGCTCCCTGTTAAAATTCAAACAGAAAAACTGCTTGCATCACTTGACACCGCTGTTGGTGTGCTTTCTGGGTTCTTGCAAGGGGATTTTCAATCAGAATTGTATTCCTCCGTTAGCAATGTCAATCAAAGCTTGCTGAACTTGAATAAAATCACCTTGGAACTCCGCTTGTACTTGACAGAAAACCGAGAAGACCTCAGTGCCATCACAGGCAACATGAACACCCTTTCAAAGATGATTGCTGACAACCGATCTGAATTCAATCGCATCATGGAGAACATGGCCGGGGCATCAGATACACTGGTCGCTTCTGACATGGGCAATGCACTCAAGGCACTTGCTGCCAGTGCGGAACGACTGGATCGCATCACGGCATCAATGGAAGCTGGTGAAGGCAGCTTAGGTAAGCTGATCGCGCATGATTCCTTGTACAACAATGTCAATTCCTCGATTGAGTCGCTGGATAAATTACTGGAAGACTTGCGCCAAAAGCCATCCAGGTATCTCAACTTTTCAGTCTTTGGTAAAAAGGACAAAGGGCCATCAAACTGATGGCTGCGCAACTTGCTTTTTTCATCTTATTGACGGCAGGCTCTGTCGTATTTACCTGGCAGGTCCAGCGACTGCGCCGGGGGTTAGCCATGGGTCGGCCATCTGAACGCAACGATCAACCTCTTCGCCGTTGGAAAACCATGGCCCGTGTTGCATTAGGGCAAGGGAAAATGGGCAGCCGCCCTGTTGCCGCCCTGTTGCACGTGGTGGTTTACGTTGGCTTTGTACTCATCAACATTGAGGTCCTGGAAATACTTATTGATGGCGCCTTAGGCAGCCATCGATTTTTTGCCCCCTATTTGGGTGGGGCCTATGTTGGCATCATTGGTTTTTTTGAGCTGCTTGGCGTTGCCGTGATTATTGCCTGCGTGGCCTTCTTGTTTCGCCGGCATGTGATGCGCATACCGCGCTTCAGGCATGCAGACATGAAAGGTTGGCCTTCAAAAGATGCAGACATCATACTCTACATCGAAATCATGCTGATGTCAGCCTTGTTGCTGATGAATACCGCAGAAGCTGCCATGGATACCGAGGCGCCCGTGCTGGTGGGTCATTGGCTGGCGCCCTTGCTTTCAGGCATGGACGAGAACAGCCTGCACTGGATTGAACGCATTGCTTGGTGGCTCCATTTTGCAGGTATTTTGGCATTTTTGAACTATTTGCCCAAATCCAAACATTTCCACATCATTCTTGCTTTCCCCAACACTTGGTACAGCAAGCTCAGTGCTAGAGGACGAATCCCTGCCATGCCATCGGTGACTGGGGAAATCAAATCCATGATGGACCCCAGCTATGTGCCAGACGAGACAGCGGTCCCTGATCGTTTTGGCGCAAAAGACGTGTCTGATTTAAGCTTTGTCAACCTACTCAATGCCTTCACTTGCACTGAATGTGGCCGATGCACCAGCGCTTGCCCTGCAAGCATCACAGGTAAATCCCTATCCCCAAGGCAGATCATGATGGCCACACGAGATCGGGTTGAAGAATCCCTTGACAAGGGTGAGTCGGTCAAGGAGAACCACCTACTGGATAATTTCATTTCACGTGAATCCCTGTGGGCCTGTACCTCGTGCAATGCTTGCGTCGAGGTCTGTCCTCTGAACATTGACCCCTTGGACATCATCCTACAAATGCGCCAATACCTCACCATGGAGGAAAGTGCGGCTCCTGCCCCATTGAACAGCATGATGAGTAACATCGAAAACAATGGTGCACCATGGGCCTACCCTCAGGCTGATCGCGCAGCATGGATTAATGAATGAATGCCATGGAACTGAAGAAACACCGCATCAATGGCGAAACCGTCAGCCCTATTCTTCCCAATGAGGTCAAGAATTACTTGATTGACATTGATGGAACTGTTTGTGATGACATCCCCAATGAGGAGCCCGATCGCATGGCTACTGCTGCCCTTTACCCTGACGCATTGGCAACCATTCAGGGCTGGCATGCTGATGGCCACTACATCACATTTTTCACTTCCAGGACGGAAGAACATCGGGAGGTCACTGAAACATGGTTAACCAAGTATGGTTTTCCCTACCATGGTTTACTGATGGGTAAGCCACGGGGCGGCAACTACCATTGGATTGACAACCACATTGTGCGAGCTACTCGCTTCAGTGGCACTTTCAACAACCTGGTGCGCAAACCTGCCACCATTGAAGTATTTGAAGACTGATGACTGACACACTCCATGTACCCATACTAGCTGACATGCTAGCAGAAGGCAAGAAACCCGATGTCCTTTTCTGGGTTGGCTGCGCCGGCAGCTTTGACGATCGAGCAAAAAAAGTCTCCAAAGCTTTTGTGAAACTCTTGAATGAAGCGGATATTTCCTTTGCCGTCCTTGGCAGCGAAGAGGGTTGTACGGGGGATCCTGCCCGACGGTCTGGGAATGAATTCCTTTTCCAAATGCAGGCCATGCAGAACATTGAAGTGCTCAATGGCTACGATGTGCAACGCATTGTCACCACCTGCCCTCATTGCTTCAATACCTTAAAAAATGAATACCCTGAGTTGGGGGGTCAGTACGAGGTCTTCCACCATTCTCAATTCCTTCGCGAACTATTGAAGGCCGGTAAATTGACCATTCAAGGTGGCGCCTTCAAAGGCAAGCGAATCGTCTTCCATGATCCCTGTTATTTAGGCCGAATCAACCAGACCTATGAAGCACCACGCGAACTGATCAAAGCCCTGGATGCAGAACTCCATGAGATGGGTCGCTCCAAGAAAAATGGCCTTTGCTGTGGTGCAGGCGGTGCGCAGATGTTCAAGGAACCAGAAAAGGGTGACAAGGACATCAATATCGAACGCGTAGAAGAGGCACTGGCTACCAAGCCCGACATCATTGCCACAGGCTGTCCGTTTTGCAAGACCATGATCAGCGATGGCCTGAGTCATGCCGGCAAGGATGTACCTGTTCTTGACATTGCAGAGGCCATCGTTCAAGCTGGAGACCTAAGCTGATGTCTATGATCAACTGGGAGGATGTTCCTCCACAGGGCAGATTGTGGATATTCACAGCTTCCTCCCCTTGGCAAGCAGATCAAATGGACATGGTCAATCGACAGCTCAGCATGCTCTGCCATGGTTGGACTGCGCATGGCGAATCTGTAGCAGCCAGTTTCACGACTGTGGACCATCGCCTCATTGCCCTAACAGCCGACGAATCAGCCCTTGCTAATGCCAGCGGTTGTTCCATTGACAACATGATGGGGCAGCTTCAAGAGCTATCACAAGCATTGCACACAGACCTTTTTGACCGAATGCATGTCTACATCCGTCCCGATCAAACAGCGCCATGGCGACGTGTAGGCATCAAGGAAGCGAAAACATCAGAGGGTCAGTTTCTCAATGCAGTGGGTGATCATATGGCTGCCTTCCAACCGATCACAGCCATCAAAGGCTCGTGGCTGAGGCCATAGCGCCTTTCAGCGCATGCAAGGCGTCACGATCTGAAGACAAGCTGAGTATGCCTGCGTCCAATGACATCAAGGCACGCCAGGTGACCCTTTCCCCATCCTTGTCAGGTATGGTCAGCGTGGATTCAAGATGGTGAATTGGCTCTGAACAGGAAGCAATCAAATAATAGCTGGTGCTGACCCATACATTGGGGTCAAATTGTGATTTCACGGGGGCAGTGCTTTGATGAATCATTGACCCGACCTTGACATCGACCAATTGCAACTCTTCAGACAGCTCTCTGACAAGGCATTGTTCATCGGATTCACCTGGCAATTTACCTCCGCCGGGCAACTTAATCAAGGGTGTGCCTTGGTGGCGTTCAGCAGACAGCAAGACATCTAGAGCATCAGCTGCACCGTCTGATTTCCTCAGGATGCATGCGTAGACTCGATGGCTGGTTGTCACGGCTGAATGGCAATCTTTTCTATGCGCTCAATAGGCCCTGGGCAATGGTCCTGATGGCAGCCCACACAGGTGACAAGCACCGCATTGAAGGCATCAATTTGCTGCTTCACGTCAGCCTGATTGATCACTTTCTCTCGCAAGAGCTGGAGTTGCTTGATGTAGCCATCAGCATAGGTCGGAAAGGTGATTTTGATATCTGAAGGCGTCGTTGCCTGATCGGTTGCCAAGGAGGCATGCGCTACAATCATTGCATCCACTTGAGACAAGGTCAACTCTCCTTTAGCTACAGCGGTTTTGAGCCCTTCCATATCTGTCGTCATGACACGCATGGTTGCTGCCAACTCACTCACTGGCGCCAAGCGAGCGTTCGCCGACTCATTAGATTGACAGGCCAGCAAGGATAACATAAGCAGGCCAGCCATTATCAAATATCTCATCCTTAAACTGCTTCAACAGCTGAGGCCTCTGACACTTCTTCAGCTTCCTCTCCAATTTCCTCTTCAAGCACTTCAACTTCAGGCAATGCCACACCGGTAGCGATGACAGAAATGGACACTTCAGGCTCTGTGATCAATGCAATGGTAGAATCTGACTTGCCAGCATCAAAGGCTTGATGTTTCAACCATTCCACCGATAAGGTCTCAACCTTCACAACACCATGCACAATGGCTTCTTCGCCAGCTGCATCAAAAGGAACAAAAAATCCATAGTCCTTGAAACGAACCAAAGCTGTTTGCTCATTGCCCATGTCAAGCTCCATCCAACAACCTTTTTTCTGACAGACACCAGCAACCTCTGCACGGAATGTCGTTTCCACCGAATCTTCACCAGATGCCAGTCTAGCGAGAACAGATTCCGCAGATTCAACTTGGCTTGTACTGAAGGCTTCACCATAGTAATCAAAACGTTGACACGCAAGGGTCAGAACAGCAAAAAGAAGGATGGGGTATTTCATGTTTGGTGGTTTTTGCGAAGGTAGCCAAGGCTAACAGATGAAACAAATAAAAAATTATTGTAGCTTTGCACCACCCTAAGCAACCCTGCTTCAATTCCCTTTTTTTTATGAAAATCACGCGCAGCAAGACTTCCAGACTCGATCAAGTAGACTTTGATAACTTAGGATTTGGGACTGGTTTATCTGATCATGTTTTTCGCGCAGAGTACAAGGATGGCCAATGGGATGACGGGGTGATTGAACCCTATGGCCATTTGCGACAAGGCTTAGGCCTGCACGCCCTGCATTATGGCCAAGCAGTCTTTGAAGGACAAAAGGCTTACAAACAAGCTGATGGTGGCATTGCAGTGTTCAGGCCAGAGCGCAACTATGAACGAATCAATTTGAGTGGTGAGCGCATGTGCATACCTGCCATACCCAAAGATCTCTTCATGGGTGGCCTGATGGAATTGATTCGCCTAGATCGTGATTGGGTTCCTAGCGGAGAAAACCAGGCACTCTACTTGCGTCCCTTCACCTTTGCTAGTGCAGAATGGGTGGTTGCAAAGGCCTCTGATCAGTACACTTTTGGTATCATCACCTGCCCTGTCGGGGAACTTTACTCAGGGGCCATTAAGGTAAAAATAGAGCAAGAATTTACTCGAGCAACTCAAGGTGGTGTTGGTTTTGCAAAGGCTGCAGGAAACTACGGCGGCTCCTTTCTCGCAACCCGAAAAGCCGTTGAAGAAGGCTTCAGTCAGGTGCTTTGGACAGATCACAAAGAACACAAATTCATTGAAGAAGCAGGCACAATGAATGTGGCTTTGATTATCAACGATGTGCTTGTAACACCTAAGTTGTCAGACACCATCCTTGCCGGCATCACCAGGGATTCCATTTTAACCCTTGTGCGCGAATGGGGTATTGAGGTGCAAGAGCGCGACATCACAGTAGATGAGTTACTTGATTCAGTAAAGTCTGGTGACCTTCAGGAGGCTTTTGGTATGGGAACTGCAGCGGTGATTAGCCCCATCAATGGCTTTGGTTACCAAGGGACTGTCATTGACTGCCCCTTCAAAGAAGATGGCATGGCCATGCGAATCAAGACAGCCTTGTCTGATATCCGATATGGTCGCGTTGAAGACAGCCACGGCTGGATGCACCGCATCTAGCGCCTGCCTTATTGATCTTTGAATTGCTTCTGGTAAAGGTTGGCATAAAGCCCTTGCTTAGCTAACAGCTCTGCATGTTTTCCTGACTCAATAATTTGACCCTTTTCCATCACCAGTATGCGGTCTGCTTTCAAGATTGTCGCCAATCTGTGAGCAACCACTATGGACGTTCTACCCTTGGTTAACTCCTTGGTAGCCTTTTGAATCCATTGTTCTGCTTGAGAATCAATACTTGAGGTCGCTTCATCCAAAATCAAGACTGCGGGGTTAGTCAAATAGGCTCTAATGAATGCCAGCAACTGACGCTGACCCGTGCTCAGCATACCACCTCGCTCCTTCACATCGTAATCCAAACCCTCCGGTAAATCGTGCAAAAAGGCATCTATTCCCATGGCTTGTGCTGCCTCCAGAATCTTTGCATCTGGTATCTGCTTAAACATGCTAACGTTGTTCCTTACACTGTCTGAAAACAGGAACACATCTTGTTGAACCAAGGCAATCTGCTTGCGGTAAGACCTCAATTCAATGGTGTGTAAATCCAAGCCATCAATCAATATTTTACCTGACGTGGGTCGATAAAAGGCCATCAATAGGTGCACAAGTGTGCTTTTCCCGCTGCCCGTTGCACCAACTATTGCCACGGTTTGACCTCTTTTTATGTGCACATTCAAGCCGCGCAAGACCGGCTCACCTGGGTTGTAGGAAAAGTGCATATCCTTCAAGACAATGTCCCCCTTGAGCTCATCGATAAGGGTGGATCCACTCACCTCGGCTGAGTTCTCCTCATCCAATAATGACAACACCCTGTCCCCAGCCACCATGCCCATTTGCAGGGTATTGAAACGATCGGCCAATTGCCGCAAGGGGCGGTAAAGCATGCTGACAAACATGATGATGGCTGTCAGGTCACCCACTGTGACATCGCCACCTGCTGCAGCCTGCATGCCACCATACCAAATAGCCAAGCCAATGCTAACTGCAGACAGCATGTCTATCACGGGGAAAAAGATTGAGAAATACCAAATGGTTCGCACATTGGCATCCTTGTGCCTGGTATTGATGGCATGGAAATTCGTGTGTTCTTGCGATTCCCTTGTGAAGAGTTGAACAATCTTCATCCCAGTGATGCGCTCCTGAACGAAGGTGTTCAGTGCTGCCACTTCATTTCTCACATCAATGAAAGCCTGCTTGATACTGCGCTGAAACCAACGGGTGGCCACGTACAGCAAAGGCAGCACGGATAGGCAAATCAGGACCAATAGGGGATCGAACAAGAAGAACATGGCGCTAACCATGACCACAATCTTGAAAACATCGCCAAAAATGACCAAGAGCCCTTCAGAAAAGATATTGGAGACTGTTTCCACATCACTCACTGTTCGCGTGACCAATTTTCCGACTGGGGTTCGGTCAAAAAACTGCTGTTTGAAACCAAGCATCTTATCAAAGAGTCGCACACGCATGTCACGTATGACACGCTGACCAAGGTCATTGGCTGAATAGGTGAAAATCAATTGACCAATGGCTTCCATCAACAAGCTGATGACTAACCATGTCATCCACTGATTCAGCGCCATGCCATCAAGCGCAATGGAGGAGTCTACAGCTTCACGGGTTAGGTAGGGCCGCAATGTAGCTAGGGATCCCAGCACAATGGCTAAAACCCCAGTGCCGATCATTTGCCATTGATAGGGCTTGGCAAAGCCAATGATTCGACGAAGAATTGACCAATCAAAGGCCTTACCGGTGACTTTAGAAGGAGGCATGTTCTCTTGATTGAAATGGTGAATCTGGGTAGGTGACACCCACAAAGGATAGGCCTTTTGCTGGGGCTGATTGCCCGGCATCACAGCGTGTTGCGCCATCAAACAGTGACAACCAATTATCCCAATCCCTTTGCCCTTGAGCTAGCTCTACCATGGTTCCAACCAATGATCGAACCATGTTTCGCAAGAATCGGTTGCCACGGATTTGGAAAACCCACTCTTCACCTTCTTGATGCCAAGAGGCATGTGTGATGTTACAAAGGGTGGTTTTAACAGGAGATCCTGTTCGAGCAAAGGCTGCAAACTCCGTCTGACTTAGTAAAATTTCAGCTGAACGTTTAAGCAATGAGAAATCCATGTCACGGCGATGGGTCCATACCATGTCTGCCCCAAAAGGGTTTTGCTTGCGACGGATGACATAACGGTAAGATCGGCTTTCAGCGGAAAATCTTGCATGCATACGATCTGTGATTTCCACCATTTCATGCACCGCAATCTTTGTTGGCAGGAAGCGATCCAAGCGATGAAGGGTGTCTTTCACGTCAAGGGGCGTCGCAACATCCACGTGAGCGACATAGTTTGCTGCATGCACGCCGCTATCTGTCCGACCAGCACCTAACACCTTCACTTGCTCTCGCAACAGGGTTGAAAGGGCTTTCTCCAGCTCGCCTTGAACAGTGCGCTGCGCTGGCTGAACCTGCCAACCGCTGAATGGTAGGCCGTGATAACTCAGCCGAAGGGCATAGCGTGTGAATGACGATGTTTGCATGAATGAACGCCAAAGATAAACCCAGACGCATCCTCTTGATGTCAGACACCCATGGTCATTTGGATGCATCCATCATGGAACATGTCAAGCAAGCGGATGAGGTCTGGCATGCCGGTGACATTGGTAACCTATCGGTGTTGGACGATTTGATGGCTGTCAAGCCCTTGAGGATTGTGCATGGCAACATTGATGACGGTGTGCTTCGACGTGAAGCACCTGAACACCTGCGATTTAGACTTAATGGACTGAAGGTCTGGATGACGCACATTGGCGGCTACGCCAACCGCTTGCCTGCATCGATTCGCACCACGCAACAACAAAGGCCCGCCCATGTCTTTATTTGTGGTCATTCACATATTTGCCGAGTTGGCAAGGATAAATCGGGACTTTTGTGTTTGAACCCAGGCGCAGCAGGTCACTATGGCATTCATCTCATGCGAACCATGCTCAGGTTCACCATCAGTTCAGACGGTCAAGTCAAAGACCTTGCAGTTATCGAGCTTGGCAAGCGTGGTCAGGGCCTACTTCCTGAATCGGCGGTCTGACTTCACCTTTTCCTCATCCTTTTGGATGGCCCTATTCGCAAATGAACCAAGGCCTAGGGCTAAAAGGGAGGCCACAAGGGTCGGTGTCAGGCTTGCGTCATAGCTGTTGCTTCGAAGCATTGGAATAGCAATGGATCCAATCAGCCCCAAAACAGCGAACATGGCCAATCGGTTGATCATGAATTGCCGTTTGCGATGTTTGAAATAGGTGATGTTTGCTAAAAATAGCGCAACCGCTAATCCGCCAATCATTGATTCTGTATTGCCAAGGCCCTGCATCCCAATAAAAACAAGGGCTGCAGCAGCTAATAACATGTATAGGGTCTGAATTCTTTGCCACATGGGTGCAAGTTCTGCATAAAATCCCTTTCTTTGTACTATAAGGCCAACACCTTTCACCTTTTTATTAAGGTTTTTTTCCAAATCTATTTTCCTTCACTCTCGACACCAACCTGGTTATGACTGACTCCTTGGATATCAATGGGATGAAATTGCCCGAACTCAAAACCGTTGGAGATGCCCTAGGTATCCCAAAGGCAAAATATTTGCGTAAGCCTGATTTGATTGCAGCCATTAAGGCCATTCAAAATGAAGCAATCTCTTCCCCCGCGGTTCAAGCTGAACCAAAGGCAGCAGCCGTAAGTCCTTCAGACACACCCTCTGAAGAAGGTCGTCGTGAAAAACGGGGGGATCGCCGCCAGAACAAGGATGATGGAGGAAATGATCGCCGTGACAATCGACGGGATGACCGACGTGACGATCGAAGAGACGACAAACGCGATGACAAACGCGACGACAAACGCGACGACAAACGCGACGACAAACGCAACGACAAACGCAACGACAAACGAAATGATCGACGCGATGACAAACGTGACAACCAACGCAACGACCGTCGAGATAACCAGCGGGATGATCGACGTGACGACAAACGTGACAACCAACGCGATGACCGACGTGACAACCGAAAAGATCACCAAGAGAAGCCACAGCGGAAAAACTACGAGTTTGAAGGCAGCATACCCACAGAAGGTGTCGTTGAAATCATGCCTGAAGGCGTAGCTTTCCTTCGTTCTTCCGATTACAACTACCTGAATTCACCGGATGATGTCTTCATTACCCAGCAGCAGATCAAGGAATTTGGCCTAAAAACAGGTGACACCGTGAAGGGAGATGTGCGACCACCAAGAGAGGGAGAGAAGTTCTTCCCCTTGAATGATGTAAGCATGGTCAATGGCCGAAACTTGGATTTTATCCGTGACCGCGTGGCTTTTGAGCACCTCACGCCTTTGTTCCCGGATCAAAAATTTGATCTAACCGGCAGAAAGTTAACCTTAAGCACTCGAGTCATTGATCTATTCTCTCCCATTGGCAAAGGCCAACGGGGTTTGATTGTGGCTCAACCAAAAACAGGCAAAACCACCTTACTGAAGGAAGTAGCTAACTCCATTGCTGCCAACCACCCTGAAGTGTACATGATCATTCTACTGATTGATGAACGCCCTGAAGAGGTCACCGACATGTCTCGAAGTGTCAATGCAGAGGTGATCGCCTCAACCTTTGATGCACCAGCAGAAAACCATGTTCGCGTGGCTAATATTGTGTTAGAAAAAGCCAAACGACTCACTGAATGTGGGCATGATGTGGTCATCCTTTTGGACTCTATCACGCGATTAGCACGTGCCTACAATACCGTCAGCCCAGCCTCTGGCAAGGTGCTTTCAGGGGGTGTAGATGCCAATGCACTACAGAAACCTAAGCGATTTTTTGGTGCAGCACGGAACATTGAGCATGGTGGATCATTAACGATTCTAGCTACTGCATTGATCGATACAGGGTCTAAAATGGACGAGGTCATCTTCGAAGAATTCAAGGGGACTGGTAACATGGAAATGCAGTTAGATCGACGCATTGCAAACCGTAGAGTGTGGCCTGCAATTGACTTGATGGCTTCTGGCACGCGCAAGGAAGAATTGCTAATGAACAAGGATGTTCTCTCTAGAATGTACATCCTTCGCCGCCACCTTTCAGACATGACTGCAGTCGAAGCGATGGAGTTCATGCAGGACAGAATTGCAAAAACTCGAGACAATGAAGAGTTTTTGACGTCCATGAACGGATAAGTAGTAATTTTGTGCTTTGGTATGATGACCAAGACACTACTTAACAAAGAAGCATGCAATCTGACGCTAAAGCGTCTTGTATGCCAGCTCCACGAAAGACACCACCCATGGTCCCAATCCGTCATTGTCGGATTGCAACCACGAGGCATCGCATTGGCAAGACTCTTAGCCAGTGCTTTGGAAGCTGACTACCAGACTGAACCCATCGCAGTGGGCGAGATGGATATCACCTTCCACAGGGATGACTTCAGGCGACGGAATGAACCCCTAGCCGCCAACCCCAATAACATGGATCTGCTGATCGAAGGCAAGCGGGTCATTTTTGTCGACGATGTCCTATACACCGGCAGAAGTATCCGAGCTGCATTGGATGCCATTCAGCCCTATGGCAGGCCATCTCTCATTGAACTTTGCGTGCTCATTGATCGAAGGTTTTCTCGCGAACTACCCATTCAACCAACCTACACAGGTCAGCGAGTGGATGCCATCGATGAGGAACGGGTCTCCGTCATTTGGGACAAGCAAGACCAACTGCAACGTGTCATCCTTGAAACCCCTGAACATGGTCACTGATCACACGCTAAGCTGCAAGCACTTGATAGGCATCAAGGACTTAACAAAGGAAGATATCCAGCTCATCATGCATTGGTCGGATAAATTCAAGGAGGTCATCAACCGCCCCATCAAAAAAGTGCCATCACTCCGTGACATCACCATTGCCAATCTGTTTTTTGAGAATTCAACAAGGACACGTTTGAGCTTTGAGTTGGCTGAAAAACGACTCTCTGCTGATGTCATCAATTTTTCTGCTGCCAATTCATCCGTTGGTAAAGGTGAAACCCTGGTCGACACGGTAAACAACATACTTGCCATGAAGGTTGATGTTGTGGTCATGCGCCACGCAGAGCCTGGTGCAGCACAATTCCTCAGTCAGCGCGTTGATGCACGCATTGTCAATGCAGGTGACGGCACGCATGAACACCCTACCCAGGCCTTGCTTGACGCATACTCCATGCAAAGTAAAATTGGTGACCTCCAAGGAAAGAAAGTTGTGATTGTCGGTGACATCAACCATTCCCGTGTCGCACTAAGCAATATCTATTGCCTGCAAAAACTGGGTGCAGAGGTTGCCGTTTGCGGACCTGCCACCTTGATTCCTAAGCAGATTCATCACTTGGGCGTCCATGTGATTCACAACCTGGATGAAGCCTTAGCATGGGCTGATGTAGCCAACATGTTGCGGGTTCAGCATGAGCGCATGGACAAGGCCTACTTCCCCTCCATTAGAGAATACCGGATGCAATACGGCGTCAACATGGACCGATTGAGAGCCCTAGACAAGATTCCCTTGATCATGCACCCTGGCCCCATCAACCGAGGCGTTGAATTAACCTCTGAGGTCGCGGACTCCAAGCATGCCATCATCCTTGACCAAGTAGAAAATGGCGTTGCTGTTCGCATGGCAGTGCTTTATTTACTTGCCTCACAAACAGACCACAATACATGAGCTTGAAGCTAAACAAAGACAACGACTACCTCCTGATTGAACACAGCGAAACGTCTTGGTCACAGAGCGACTTTGCCGCCTTGAAACAGCTGCTTGACGCTGAAGAAGGCAAGCATGTGATACTTGACCTGTCTGTATGCAATGCCCTTGCAGGCATTGAGACCTTGCATGACCTCCAACGCGAATCCATGGACGCCAATCAAAGCTTCATCATCCTAGTCGGCCTCGAACAGATGGGGCAATTCGATGAAGACATGGCCGTAGTACCTAGCATGACTGAAGCCATTGACTGGATTGAAATGGACGACATGCAGCGACAATTGATGACTGACTAACATGAGACATCAAGCTATCTGTATCGCAATAACCAGCCTCATTGGCTTGTCCTGCGTCCAGGCACAAGGCCTGAAAGGCCTCAAGAAAGCCTGCCAACGAGCTGACAGCTCATTGACCATTGCAGCAGAATGGGGGACTTACAGCTTAGCCGACCAAAAACAATGGGGATCCATGCAAAGCCTCCGAGCTGAACTTCAACTGCACGCTCATTGGGCAATAGGGTTTACCTCCATTAGTGGCCATTCCTTCAATTCCCTCACTGAACCAGATTTCCATTACATGGACAGCTGGTACGGCTCAGGACCCTACATCAGTGGCCATTTATTTCCCGAAGAATCGCCATGGAACCTTCATGCCTGGACGGGTTTAGCTTATGGAACCACGACCACCATGACCAACTTACTGATTGAGCCACCTTGGGATAGCAAGCGTGGATTTGAGCCTTGGATTGGCATCCGAGCAGAGCTCAACAAAAAGAATTGGGCAATCATCCTTAGCAATCACACTGGTATCGATCAATACCACCAACAGATTCGAACAGGCTGGATGCTGGGTTTAGCGCTGAAAAACAAGCATTAAGCTTCTTCACACCAGGCGGGTGCCCATTCACGGACATCCCAACCACCCATATCTCCAGAAGACATCATCAAACAGGCCACATTGTCTGGGGCATCGTCCATGGCCTCTCTCAAAGCTTTTGCATTGGTGTAAACCGTCACTGAATGACCAAATGCAGCCTTCACCTGCTCGGGGTCCAGTGCAGGCAACTGCTTGTGCTTGACGGCCTGCGGATCAAAGAAAACCTTGGCCTCTGCTAAACCGTCCATGCTCTGTGCGTAACGGGTGATGTAATCCGCATTCAAGCTACTGAATGTGTGCAACTCCAGCACCGCCCAGATGGGTCGATCACTGAATTGATCCTTGTAAGCCTGCACTGTTGCCCGCACCTTGCTTGGCGCATGGGCAAAGTCCAAATACAAAACCCTGTTGGCCTCTGCCAACTTCTCTAAGCGTTGCTGAGCACCCTCAAATGAAGCAATGGCTTCATAAAATTCTGCCTCTTGCACGCCCATTTCCAGTGCTAACCAACGCGCACCTTCAGCATTGCTTAGGTTGTGACGACCCATGAACATCAATGGGACATCACCCAGCTCGCTTTCCCAAATCCACTGGCCATTGTCAATGCGGTAAGGTGGTGTGTGGTAAGGGAACTTTTTGATGTTGGACTTGTCAGCTTCAATCAACTGTGCCATGGGTACATCCTCTGCATTGTAAACCAACGCACCACCAACTGTCATGCTGAGCAAAAAGTCCGCAAAGGCCTGTTCATAGGACGCTTCTGTGGGAAAAACATTCACATGGTCCCATTCCATCCCCGTGAGGAGGGCAACATTGGCTTGGTAGAGGTGAAACTTGGGTCTAGAGTCAATGGGCGACGACAAGTATTCATCGCCCTCAAACAAAGCAAATTCATTGGTTTCTGTCAGGTTGACTGAGTGATCCAACATGGGCAGGTTTGCACCCACCATGTAATCACAGGACACCTCACAGTGGTTGAGGACATGAAGCAGCATGGCAGTTGTTGTGGTCTTGCCATGGCTTCCTCCAATAACTACCCGGGTTTTATCTTGGGTAACTTGGTAGAGAAACTCTGGGTAAGACCAGATTTGAATGCCCAATGATTGAGCTTTGATCAGCTCTGGGTTGTTTTCCCTGGCATGCATGCCAAGCACCACGCCATCAATGTCAGCTGTCACTCGATTGGCATCCCATCCCATGCGGTCTGGCAACAAACCTGCATCAGCCAATCGGCTTTTTGATGGCTCAAATATGGCATCATCGCTGCCTGTGACCTTGTCGCCACGGCGCTGTAAGGCCAATGCCAAGCTATGCATGGCGCTGCCACCTATGGCGATGAAATGCACCCGCATCAGTGGTGCTTTTAAATCTGAATCTTGTAGGAGTCGAGCAATTGGGTATGTAAAAGGTCTGACAAGACCTCATCCAACACATCCACATTGCCACCCATGATGTCATCCACCACCAGCGGATCAAATCCTCGAAGCACGGAGTCCAAGCGAACCACCACATTCATGTTGAGTTTGACCTCTGAGGTGATATTGAACATCATCTGCTTGCTCCAGTCATCCATCATGCCCTGTGCAGGGATCCGATAAGTGAAGGGCAAGTAAGGCGCTAGGTTGACGGTGTCGGAGACATCCCTGTACAACCCTTTGATCAACATCCCATTGTAGCCATCATTGTCACCGCGGTAGATGTCCGCAATGGCTAGGTCATGCTCGCTACCATAAGCGCCGGGTCCCTTGAAATCTTGTGCGCTGTCAAGCCCCATACGGAAATGGTGATCACCTGAGTAGGTGCCCTTAGGCATGGAAAAAAGCAAGACATCTGTGCCATGAACGATGGAACTCACAACAGGATCAAAAACGGGGGGATTGATGCTGTCAGAAAAATCGGGCAGCAGGGTATCACCCAAGTGATCGGTGAAATAGTAGTTGCTGAAAACCAATGCCACTTCCCTGAACTTCACCTCCGCATTGCCCATCTCGAAACGCGTGGTGGTATCTGCCAACCCATTACCGTAGTAAAAGAAATGACGCAGAACGATGTTGCGATCCTCTGGTTCTTGGTCTGTGGGGATAATGGTCGTGTTGCAGGCCACGATAACGATGGCAATCAACGAAAGGGAAAAGAAGTACTTCATGAGGTATGTCTTGTTGAATCGGGCTCAAATTTACGAAAAGGACGCTGGTATTTGGGGCTTTGTTCAATCGCATCCATGATGCGATCCATGAGCTCCTGCGTGTCACCTGCGGCGTCATAAACCAAAGGCGCTTTGAAATTCATGCTTAGGGCAACCCCACGCTTCTTGCTTCGAAGCCCTTTTTTATCAAAAGCTCGACGAAAACCATCGATCACAACAGGTATAACCACCGGCTGCAGCTCCTTGATCAGGTGGGCCGTGCCGCGTCGACCAGGAGCGAAGGGTTTGGTTGTCCCTTGGGGAAAGGTGATGACCCATCCATCCTTGATGGCCGTTCTGATGCTGTTCAAATCATCGGAATTGACTCCGCGTTGAATGGCTTTGCCCGCTTCGCGCCAGGTGCGATCAATGCTCACAGAACCCGACAAGGCAAGAGCCCTTGGCAGCAAGCCAGACTTCATGGTTTCCTTTGCCGCGATGTAGTACAAGTTGCTGACTGGCCGGGCAATTGGGCCAATTTTATGGGTCTGGTTCACGTGACCACGGCGTGTATGGCATAGCGACAGGTACATGGCAGAAACATCCATGAAATAGGTCTGATGATTACTCACAAAAAGCACATTGTGATCATCAAGCCCGACAAGGTGCTCCGCGCCCGTCACCTTCAATCGATTCATTTTGTTTAACCGGTACCAAGCAATGGCACCGAAGACCATGATAATCAGCCTTTTTGCCCAATATGGGTTGCCAAATGGATCCTTGTATGTCAACTTGCCTTTGATTCGGCTAAAGTACACCACCTTTGCACTATGCGTAAATGGTTACACTCAAGCATGAAAGCGGTCGACCCCCTCAGCCCAACCCTTTGGGATGCTTTCAGAAGAAAAGATGTCAAGGCTACCCCTGAAGAGTGGGTGCGACAATCAACCCTGAGACATCTGGTGTTGGAATACGGGTACCCAGCTGAGGTGATTTCCGTTGAGAAGTCCTTCAAAGTTGGCGACCAGGAAAAGCGGTTTGACATTGCTGCTTTCCATGATGGTAAATTGATTTTAGTGGTTGAGTGCAAGGCTAACAGCGTCAAATTGGGCACCAAAGCAGCCGATCAATGGATGCGCTACAACCTCACCTTGCAAGCGCCTTTCGGGGTCGTTACCAATGGCAAGGAATGGAAGATTTTCACTGCTGACGGCAAAAAGGTCGCTCGGGTCCCTCATTTCAAATCCTTTGCATCTTAATCAACATGCCTGACGCACTGCACGCCCTATCCCCCCTTGACGGACGCTACCATAGCACCACCGCCCCTCTCACGCCTTTTTTTTCTGAATTTGGCCTGATCAAATACCGGGTTAAGGTGGAAGTGGAATACTTCATCGCTTTGAGCGAGGCAGGCTTGCCACAGCTCCCACCTTTGGATGCCTCCCTTGTTGGAAAGCTCAGGTCCTTGGTCACTGAATTCAGCACTGCCGATGCAGAAGCCATCAAGGACATTGAAAAGGTGACCAACCATGACGTTAAAGCCGTGGAATATTTCTTAAAAAATGCCTTTGATCAGCTTGGCCTAAGCAAGCAATCCGAGTTCATCCATTTTGGCCTAACCTCGCAGGACATCAACAACACAGCCGTGCCTTTGTCTTTGAAAGATTTTCATTCTGTGGTTCTCACCCCTGCATTGAAGGCCTTGCTTGCCGATTTCAACCAACAAGCAGCAGCCTGGAAGGACATCCCTTTGCTGGCAAGAACCCATGGTCAAAGTGCGTCTCCAACCCGTTTAGGGAAGGAATGGACCGTGTTTATCAGTCGCCTTAATGCACAGATTGACAGCTTGAACAGCATCCCCTTTGCCGCAAAATTTGGCGGTGCTACTGGCGGTTTCAATGCACACCACGCAGCCTACCCTAACCACGACTGGCATGCCTTTGGTTATGCCTTTGTTGAAGGAGTTTTGGGTCTAAAGCGGTCTTACCCAACCACCCAAATTGAGCATTATGATCATTTGGCAGCCTACTGCGATGCCATCAAACGAATCAACAGCATTTTGATCGATTTTTCTCGGGATGTCTGGACCTATGTCAGCATGGATTATTTCAAGCAAAAGATCAAAGCTGGAGAGGTAGGTTCCTCTGCCATGCCACACAAAGTCAACCCCATCGACTTTGAAAATGCTGAAGGAAACCTTGGCTTGTCAACGGCCATTCTGGAGCACCTTGCCGCAAAACTTCCCATCTCTCGTCTGCAGCGTGACTTGACCGATTCCACTGTTCTTCGCAACTTAGGTGTTCCTTTAGGCCACACCATGCTTGCGTTGAAGAGCTTGAGTAAAGGCATGAATAAACTGATTGTCAATGAGTCAGCGATTGCGACAGACCTACAAAACAATTGGGTTGTTCTGGCAGAAGCCATCCAGACCATCTTGCGACGTGAGGGCTTTCCAAAGCCCTATGAAGCCTTGAAAGACTTGACCCGAACCAACAGCAAAATCAATGAAGCCTCATTGGCTGATTTTGTGGACGGATTGAATGTCTCTGATGCGGTGAAGGCAGAATTGAAAGCCTTGAGACCTGAGACTTATTTAGGCCAAGCCTGATTCAAAATCTCATCAGCTATAGCCAATGAACTCGTGGCTGCAGGTGAAGGTGCGTTGAGCACATGAAAGGCAGCTGCGCCCTGCTTGAGTACAAAATCATCCACCAGCTGACCCTTGATGTCTACGGCCTGTGCGCGGATACCTGATCTTGATGCCTGAATGTCAGACCCTGTCAGTGAGGGAATCAAGCGATTCAGTGCCTTCAAAAAAGCTGCCTTGGAGAGTGCGCGATGCATTTCCTTCAGGCCATCGTTCCAATGTCTGGCAAAAAGCTCCAAGGTCCCCCGCCAACTCAACGCATCCAGTAAATCTTTGGGGTGCAAGTCTAGCTTGCCATAGCCTTCACGGGCCATGGAAAACACTGCATTGGGCCCACACTCAACACCCCCTTCGATCATGCGCGTGAAATGCACACCTAAAAAAGGGAATTGAGGGTCAGGAACGGGGTAAATCAAATGCTTCACCTTCGCAATGGCTTGTGGTTTCAGCTCAAAGTAATCGCCCCTGAAAGGCACAATGCGCATCCTCGCATCCAACCCATCCATGGCCGCCAGTCGGTCGCTCTGCAAGCCTGCACAAACGATAACCCTGGGGGCTTGATGTTTGCCTATGTTGCTTGACACCGTTGTCACCCCTTGATGCCGTTTCAAGCCCTTCACCTTGCAGTTCGTGATGACCTCGCTTCCTTTGAGCATGGCTTGGGTTACTTTCACATAGTTGACAATGCCCGTCTGCGGGACATGCAGTGCGGCAAGACAGGCTAACTCAGGCTCCATTTCCATGGCTTCCTCCCCACTCAGGATGGTCAGATGGGTTAAGCCATTGGTCTGACCTCGCTCCTTCAAGGCATGCAAGCGATCCACTTCCTGGTCATTTGTGGCGGCAACCAATTTGCCACAGATGTCATAGGGCAGCTCATGAAGTTGGCAAAATTTTAGCAACTGATGGTAGCCATCCAAGCAGGTTCTGGCCTTCATGGACCCGGGCTTGTAATACAACCCACTGTGAATCACACCTGAATTGCGGCCCGTTTGATGGGATGCAGGCTTGGATTCCTTCTCCAAGACAAGCACCTTAGCCGACGGATCCCTTTGTTGAATTTTGTAGGCGACTGCCGCACCAATGATACCGCCACCAACAATGATGGCGTCCCAACTACTTGCTTGTGTCATATTAGTATATACAAGGCTATTGAGGCATGCCAGAACTAACCCAGCGATTGATGATGCCAATGTTGCAATCAGACATGGCACCTGTCGGGGGCATTTGTGGTGACTGCATGATGCCGTGAAGGGTGTTGGTTAGATTTTGGTAGCTGACAGCAAACGTTACCATGCTGTATGTGCTGAGATCAACACCGCCAGATGGTTGCGCTCCCTGATGGCAACCCAGGCATTGACTGGCAATGATTGTGGATACATCCGTGTAAGTCGTTGCAGCAGTCGTGTCACAGTCACCACCGCAGTCGGTATTTTTCGCCCCCTGATCAATCCACATGCGAATCACGGCTATTTGGCTGCTTGTCAATGCGGCACTGGGTGGTGGTGGCATCAAGTCATCACCAGTCTCGGTAAGCACTTCAAAAAGCTCTGAATCGTTGGGGTCACCAGGCTTGACCTCCTCCATGATACCAGCATAACTGGTTAAATCCAAGCCATCAGCTGCGTCTGGAGAGACATGGCAGCCACTCATGGCACAATTGCTCACAATCAATGGCAATATCTCTGTTGTGAAATCTACTGTGCCTGGATCACAATCGCTATCCAAAGGGTCAATCGGAATATGGGTGCATGAAGCCATCGCTATCAGTGAACACAAAGCCAAGCTCTGGAAAAGGGTCTTCATCGTTCAATGGTTTTGTGGTTGAAAACACGGCTCATGTTGAAGCCTAGAAACAGGTCACCCTGAGACCACTGACCAGGGTTTTGCAGCATCCATTGAGGATCTGCCATGCTTCGGGCGTTGGTGAGGTGGAATTGAAACACATGACCGCCCGTCTCCAAATCCAAGCCAATGCTCGTTGCCGGGTAATGGTTCTCAAAAGGTCCGTTGCCAATGTAAGTCTCAGCTGTGAAGGCCATGCGGTTGGTGAATTTATACCTAAGACCAAGGCCACAACCAAAATTGTCATTGCGATCTGTAGATGTGGGAACCAAATTGAAATGCACCAAGGTTGGTGACAACTGAAGACTCAATGCATGGTTCACTTTGCGCGCTAACATCAATTGATGGACAAAGGCCAGCCGATCTGAGGCAAAATGATCAATGTTATCAGGGAATGGGGTGGTTACCACAGTCATGGAGCTGTACCAGGTTGCAGTCAAGGGTATAACGAAACCCTTATGGCCTTCAGGTCGCCTTTGCTGGGTCATCAAGCGGGCCTTCATATAGGCATCATAGGTCTTGCTGCCAGAGGAGCGCCCCATGCCTATATTAAGAACCTCACTGGGGCTGTAGCTGTACTCAAAACGGATTTGCGCATTGTCCAATCCAAACAAATTGTAGAGTGGCCGATCATTCAATGCAGCAAATCGGTGGGAAATAATGAATTGTCCCTCGCCTTCTGCAGGCAGTTCAACGGTCTGCAAGTTGACAATTTTGCTGCCCTTGAATGTCGCGTAAACCGGCTCGGCAATACTAGGTCCCTCAAGAGATTCTAGGTCCGCCAACAAATCGTCTTGTGCCGCCACATTGCCCATGATTAGCCCAATGCATGCAAGGGTGATGATGGGTTTCATTTAAAAGTAGCTTTCACGTGAATATCAATTGACTCAGCAATTTTTGCAACCACCAAGCTGGGGACTTCAATGCCATGATCCTCCGGCTTGATAGTGAAATTGGCTGTCAATTCCATGCCAACCGCTTGATTGATTGCAATGGTTGCAGGCACATTGATTGACTTCGTTACACCATGAACCAGCATGTCGCCAACCAAATTCACTGCATGCTCCCCTTGGTTAGACCAGTCCTCCATGCCTTTAATGGTTACAGAAAATATGGCCTTGGGGTAGCGAACAGAATGCAGGTAATTCTCATTGAAATGCTCCTGCATCAATGCTTTTTCAAATTCAAAGGATTCTATTTTCACTTGAAAAACTGCCTTATTACTTGCCGTATTGATGATGCCAAGCCCATCTTCAAGGTGGGCCTTGATGTCCTCTATCGGGGTGGTTGAATAGAAATCCACCACCATGGTTTTGGTGATGAGTTTTTGAGCTGAGAGGCTGAAAGTCCCCATAGCCATCACAATTACCAGGATGGATGCTGAGGTGTTGGTGAGTGTTCGCTGCATAATTATTAGTTTTCTAAAGCACCTTGGTCAATCCAAAGCTGGGTTTTCAATAGGGTGCAATCCGGCAGGCTGTAGCCGGGAGGCATCTTCTTTGGCATGCCTTGCGTCATGGACATGGCTTGCATCATTCTACCATCTATCACAATGGCCTTGACAGAAGCGTATGTGGATATATCAAATTGTTGGGTACCATTGTGGCAGCCGGAGCAATGGCCATTCACCATAGGCTGAATATCTAAGGTCCATGTCACCGCGGAGGTGTCGCAGGGGACTCCCCCTGGATAGGTCTCTTCAGTGTTGTCATAATAACATGACGGCATACTGATGATGAGCAACAGGGCAAAGGGCATGATCACTTTAGCAATCCTGGTAGTATTCATGATGTAAAATTAACAAGATTCATGCCGGAACCCCTCATCTCTCTCTGATTTGTTTGCTTTGACGAAACTGTATAGGAAACCATACTACGACAGCGATAACAAAGAAAACAGATAACAGCAAGGCTGATATCCTCATGTCGCCTGTGGTTTCAATGATCCAACCCACACCGACCATGCCCATCACCGTGGCCAGTTTTTCTGCTATGTCAAAAAAGGAGAAATAGGTGACATGCTCACCTCCATCAGGCAACATCTTTGCAAAAGTTGACCGAGCCAATGCCTGAATCCCTCCAAGCACCAACCCCAACGAGGACCCTAGCAAATAGAACTGCATTTCCGTCTGAACCAAAAAAGCCAGGAAACAAATGACAGCCCACAAGGCTGCAGCAACAAGCAAGGCACGCATGTTCCCTATCCGACCGCTCAAGTAGGCAAATAGTTGGGCCCCTATGATGCCGACAAACTGAATCAATATGATGGTGGTGATCAATGCCCCTGTTTCCAAGTGCAAGACTTCTGTTCCAAACAAGGAAGCAATCAAAATAACTGTTTGGACACCTGCTGAAGCAAAGAAAAATCCGATAACAAACCGCTGCAGTCCGATCGTTGCACTAAAGGACTTGGCCACATCTATCAACTGGACATAGGAGCTGACAATCCAGCCTTTTTCTTTGGCATCAAGGCCATGATTGTGGGGCAGCCTGGCGAGTGCATACTCTCCCCACAATAGCCACCATGCAGCTACCACAAGAAATACAGTTCGAATGACCAACCCAGCTGACTCTAGACCAAACCAAGATGGATTTTGGATGCAAACCAATGCCCCAATCAACACAAGCACTGAACCAAAGTATCCGAGCGAGAAGCCCTTGGCACTTAAGGCGTCTTGGTCTGATTTTGCAGCAATTTCAGGAAGGTAGGAATTGTAGAAAACCAAGCTTCCAGAAAAGGCGATAGCACCTAAAAAGGGTGTCCACAAACCAAGCATCATATGATCAGCTGTGAAGAAATACATCGAAGCAGTGACCAGCGACCCTGCCCATATAAAGCCTCGCATAAAATGCTTTTTGCTGCCACCAACCTCTGACAAGGCAGACAAGTAGGGTGTTACAACAGATACCAAGAGGTATGCTGCAGCCATCATGAAGGTGTAGGCTGCTGTACTGTCAAACTCCATTCCAAAAAATTGGATGACCGATTGCCCATTTGCGTCCATGACAGCTGCATAGTAGATAGGGAATATGGCAGTTCCTACGACAAGGGTATAAGCTGAATTGGCCCAATCATACATGGCCCAACCATGTTGAATCCGCTTGGAATAACCGTTAATTTCATTCATGTTGGCAAGGTAATT
>CAWUSA010000017.1:0-67892 GCA_963925545.1 uncultured Flavobacteriales bacterium
TCTTGGTGAAATGTCCCATTCTGGTGGCGTTGGGTGGCCCATCCAGTTTTCGGATTGAAGCTGTTCTTGTAGTGCATTGAACGGTCTTCGTAGCCTTTTTGCAGGGAAAGCAGCGGGTGATCTGTGCCCGTGTATTGATAATGTGATGGCACATCGGTAGCGATCAGCTGTGCAATGCACCAATCATCGTAGGCGTACTCAAGGGTCTTTGAGATGGATGCGCTACCATGCTCTGAAGGGACGTAGCCCGTGGACAGGTACTCCCCCAATCCATCGTAATCAGACCAAGTGGATGACCGAATGGCGGCGTCAATGGCTCGATTCCAATCGATGCCCGACATACCCTTTGCCCGTGCATCAGCTAGAACAGATACTGCATGGTAGCCAATCATGCACCAGTTTTCATTAGCCCAATGACTCCATACGGGCAAGACCTCATGCACGGACTGATCAGCATGAGCGAGCATAGACTGAATCATGTCACGGTTGCGATCCACGTGCATCAGGTTGAACCAGGGGTGCAGGGCTCTGTAGGTGTCCCAAAGGGAGAAAATGCTGTAATTGACAAAGCCCTCAGACAGATGAATGTTTCCATCAAGTCCCCGGTAGGAACCGTCAACATCTTCAAATACAATCGGACTTAGCATGCTATGGTACATGGCAGTTGCAAAGGTTTGCTGATCTGCTGATGAGAGAAAGTCACCCTCAATCACATTTAATGCTTTCTGCCATTGAGATTCAGTTACTTGCCTGACCCGATCAAAATTCATATCTCCGGCCTCTTGCTTGAGGTTAGCTAAGGCACCCGCTGTGCTGACACCAGATAAGGCAAAGGCTACAACCAAAGGTTCATCCAGTGGTCCAAATTCGAATTCAGCTCGAATGGTTTGCCCTGCCATCTCTGGGAAATTGGCGCCTTCATTGAACCGTCGATAAAACCCCTTGTAAGGCACCTCATCGACTATGTCATGCCTGTAATTTGTGATTGGGTGAGAGAGGGAGGCTGCGAAAAACACCTTGCGATCCCTTGCCCATCCACGGGTTTGACGGTAACCAGTGATCAAGGTGTCATTTTCAACCCGCAAGGAGGACCAGACGACCTTCCCCTCGTAGCCATAGATGCTACTAGCTAGGTCTAAAAGGAAAGCAGCATTTTGAGCTGCTGGGAAGTGATAACGATGCAGACCAACACGTGTGCTGGCCGTTAATTCAACCTCCGTTTTTGACCGATTCAATTGAACATGGTAATAGCCTGGTGAGGCCTTTTCACTGGCCTTGTCATAGCTGTCATAGTAACCTGTCTGCCGTTTGATGCCATCACCGGGCAAGAGGCTCTCGCCAGCAATGACGGGTAGCATCAAAAAGTCACCCAAGTCTGCATGACCTGTTCCGCTGAAATGGCTGTGACTGAATCCAAAAATGGTAGAATCATCATACTGGTAACCAGCACAGTACCTGTATGTCTCTGCATTGTATTGACCATCAATGGCATAGGGCTCTTGTTTGCTGTCTGGACTCAACTGAACCATACCAAACGGGGCTGTTGCGCCAGGGTAGGTGTGGCCCATGTTTTGTGTGCCAATGAAAACATTCACATCCTCAATTGATTGACCAATCAGGCTTGTTGTCATTGTCAACAATGTGAAAACAATGGGCGTTAAACCAATAGAGCGATGAGTCATGAGTATTAGATGTGAATCAACTGTTCATGTTTGATGACATGCCCATTAAGATCTAGCCAGACCAGCAGGCAAATGCTCGGGTATTCTTCGCTGACAATAGCAAGGTCTTCCTGTGAGCTAATAGCTATGGTCTGCAACAATTGCCCATTGAGGTTCCAGACTTGAACACGGCAATCCTTTTCACTTTGATTGGAAAGGGTGAATTGACCGGTGTTTGGGTTGGGGTATGCTTTGAGGCCCAATATTGGAGAGGTATCCGTGAGGGTTAAGGGGCCGGAGTTGACGGCATTGGCGCTGCCGTGATCGCCAAAGATGGTCCATTGAGGAAAGGCATCCCATTTTCGACCATAAGTTTGATTGCTTGTCATGGGAGGTGCATGGAGTTGGTCCACCAAGTGGTCAACTTGGTTGCTGTCTTGGAAGAATAGGTAGATGGGCTCGCCTTTGGATTTGATGGTGAAGTCCAATGATTGTGACAGGCTAGTGTCACCGCCATTGGCATAGAAAACGGTATGACCATAGCCTGGGATAACCAGGTTGCCTAAAGGGCCTTTGTGTGGCTGATTCAGCTTGTCGCTCAAGAAAAAATTGGACAAGTTGACACTGACAGGGCTTGGGTTGTAGATTTCAATCCAATCGGGGTCACTGCCATCTGCAGCAATGAGGTAGCCATCATTGTCGGACATGACTTCATTGACTAACAAGGCAGGGGCTGTGGCCAAGGGGCGGCTGATTGGACTGCATGGCCATTGGCTGATCTGGTTGTTGTTATCCTTGGCAGAGAAGTAGTAGTCCAAGAGGTGCACGCTGTCTCCAGGAGCTGTGAGTTGCCCGCCGAAATATTTATCACCGGCTAAACCATCCATGCTCATGCCATTGTCATGAAGCAGTAGGCTGCTGAAGGGGCCAATGCTGTCATAACGGTAATGCAGCTTCACCCATGAAAGGCTGCTTTCGTCCAAAACCATCAACCCCACGTTGATGGGCCCTAAGTTGCTGTTTCCAGATAACCGACCTGGGTAGAGTAGGGGTGCGGCATTTCCAGAAATGAACTGACTGTTTGATGCGTTGATTCGTGCGCCAAGGAAGGGGTGGATGCCTTTGGTGACATGAGCCCCGGCTGCTTGGTTCCAGCTGTTTTGAAAGTAATTGATGTTGTAGCTGTAATCCAGCGGGTAAGCGGGGTCATTAGCCACAAAAGGCAAAAGTTGGTTTTTCATGGCGATGCTGCTGCCATACCAGACATTGTTGTCAATGCTTGGGTGGATGATTTGCGCCATCATCACCTGCAGTCGGAGCTGGTATTCTGGAATAGCCATCAATCGTTGGTACAGCGGATAATTGCTGTTGCCCCAGCTATGGATATTGCGTGTGCTCCAATCAATCGCTGACCAATCAACCCCTAAGGTGTTATCCAGGTCAAAGCTCAGGTACTGCATCAAGCCAGATTCAGGGTCTTCGTAGAGGTAGAAGTTGTTTTGGTTGAATGCATGGTTATCCCAATGACCGATGGTCATTTCAAAGGCCAGGTGCATCAAGTAACTGTTGACGTTGAATACCGATTCGAGTTCACAAGGCAGGTTGGCAAGTGTTGTATTGTTGAGTACATCAATGAAATGTGCCAGGCCGCTGTAATCATCATCATCTTCATTGGTCTTCAGCTCATACACGCGCCGACCATTGTCCATGTGTTTGTAGTCATTGCCACTGCTCCCTCTGTAGGATAATGTGGCTGGCCATAGGCATTTGTACAGGTTGCCCGCCTTGCCATCAAAGCGTTTCTCGACATAGTCGTCGTTGATGTGTTCGGTGTTTGCGTACAGGCCTTTGTACACGCCATTGATGTACAATCTTACATGGTTGACACGAGCTGCTGGGAGTCCGATGTTTTCCAGTATGCCCCATGACAGCCTCGCACGACTCATGCTTGGGTCATTGTGCTCGCCATTGAGGTTGAGTTTTTTTACCCCCTGCCATCGCTGACCACCAGTGAAGCTGTTGAAGGCTACTTTGTAGCTTTTTTTCTGAGCATAGCGAGAGGTGTTGCCGCGAAGACGAAAGCCCACGCGACTCATGCTATCAACGCTGCCATTGCCGGTGAATACAAAGTCCACATCAAACTCTACATCGCTGGTCACATAAAGCATCAAGCTATCCAGTGAGGACTGCCGGATACTGATGTCAATGCGTGGAACTGAAGCGTCATCGTAAACATCATCCCTGGGAGGGAAGGAGGTCGGCTGAGCAAATACCCACAAGGAAGTCAACAATAGCAATGCAAAAAGGCTCTTTTTCATGGGTTGTACGTTATGGTTATTTCATCTATGAAGATATAGGAATCACCCCCTGCACCGGGATGCCATGGCTCAAGGAGACCAGGGTTTTCGAGTGTGATTGTGATGGATTGAAGGGGGTTCCACCACCTATTTTTAATAGACCAGGTCGCCGTTTCAATGCGTGGCTCACCTTCAGTCAGCACGTCATCAAACACAACAGAGGAGAGCGCTTGTTGTCCAAACCTGAAATAGGCAACAGCAGTAACTTGAGAGGGCAATGCAATCCAGCTTTTGATCTCCTTCAATAGAGATAAGTCAACAGTTACAGCTGATAAATCATCACCCTTGCCGGGCAATAATTCAATGATGAGATCTTCGCCCTGTATGCCGTTCCAATGCCCTTTACGCCAGTCAATCTCGCCATGGATGCCATCAATCAAGCTACCAGGTCCAAGGTTGTACTGATCGCTTAGCGTTCCAGACAAGATTTCTGCAGACCAGTTGTTGGGTTTAATGCTGTAGTCTGCATGGCTGACATGACTGCTGCCAGCAGAAAGGTGTCCGCTGGAATGGACAGCAAAGGCTTCCTCCTTTCCGTCTTGGTAAACAATGTGAACCAGACTTGAATCCTTGAATTGTCGTTGAACCTGAATGATGGGGGCAGGGATGAGGTTGTTGTGGCTTTTATTGTAGCGATGGCTCTGGTTGAGGTAAGCATGCCAAGGTCTGCCACTTTGAGGGAAGTCTGCCCGTTGAATGTTGATGCGTTTGGTTTCCGTCAAGTATTGATGAGACATGGCCCCTGACCACGTTAGGCCTGGATCGTTCGCGTTTTCGTAGCCATGGTAGTAGATGCCGTCTCCTTGAGAAGCCAATGTCGTTTCACCCAAGGCATGGGCGATGCGTACGCTATCCCATAGGGGTGCGCCTGTGGCGTACTGTGATTCACCTGGAACGAGCGGGTACAGGCCAATGGACGCCATGACGTACCAGGCTCTCATTTGACCGCAATCTTCATTGCCTTGGTAGCCAAATGGCTGATCGCTGTACATGGTCTCAAGAATTTCAGCCACTTTTTCCTGACCTTTCCATGGGCTATCCGTGCAGTTGTACAGGTAGGCGATGTGGTGGCTTGGTTCATTGCCATGAGCGTATTGTCCGATAAGGCCAGTGATGTCTACCTGTGTTCTACCTACGGTGCTGCTGGGTGCGGAAAAAAGCGCATCAAGTTGCTTATCCAAGCTGTGCCCATCCTTGACCAATAAGGCTTGCCACCTATCCAAAGCATGCACTGGAGCAAAGCTGTATTGCCAGCTGTTGGCTTCTGTGAAGTGGTTATTTACCTCCCTTGGGTCGTAGCGCTGCATGAATTGCCCGTTGTCTCTTGGTCGCATCAGGCCAGTTTCGGGATCCAGTAAACTGATCCATGCTTGGGATCGACGATGGTAGATGACTGCCAGCGAATCTTCCTGGAATCGCTCCAAGGCCATAGCGATACAGGCATCATCGTAAGCGTATTCCAAGGATTTTGATACAGATTCAGATTCATCTTGAATGCTGAGGTACCCGTTGTTGTGGTAGTCATCCAAGCCTCTGGAGTCGCCATCTGCGGTAACCATCATGGCATGAATGGTTGCTGCGGTGTCGACGGCATAGCCCTTCGCTAAGGCATCGGCAATCACAGAAACCGAATGGTAACCAATCATGCAATCGGTCTCATTGCCAGCAAGTTCCCAGACAGGTAAGCGACCCGATTGCTTGAATTGATCCAGCATGGTCACCAAAAAGTCTTCTGTTCGCTTGGGTTGAACCAACGCATACAGCGGGTGTGCTGTTCGGTAGGTGTCCCAAAGAGAGAACACCGTGTAATGGGGATGCAAAGGGTCTTGATGAATCACGCCGTCCATGCCACGGTAGGACCCATCACGGTCACTCCAAAGATTAGGCACCAAAAAGGCATGGTACAAAGCAGTGGCGTAAATTCGTTTGCTTTCCTTGTCTCCACCATAGACTTGCAATCGATCCAGTTCCAATTGCCAGGCATCCTGGCATGCAGATAAGGTGCCTTGAAAATCAAAGGCCTGGCTTTCTGCTTGCCAATTGCGTTGTGCGCCACTTTCTGAAACAGAGCTCAAGGCTACTTCAATCATCAATGCATCATCACCGATGAATCCAAAATCCAGCACATACACACCGTCCCCAGTGATTCTGTGATTGAATGGGTGCGAGGTTTTCCCAGCAAAGTACACATGTTGCTCAAGGGCCCACCCCTCGCTGATGCGATGACCTTGAAAAGTGGTGGATCCCCTAAGGTCACTCGCGTTAGCCTCAAACCCTTGTGCAAGTGTCCGGTCTCGATAGCTTAAATCCAATTGAACCAAGGCACGCTGTCCTTTGGGGAATTGAATTTTTTGCAACCCCATTCTTTCACTTGCCGTCAAGCTAACCTGAATGCCATTACTCAAGGTGACTGCGTAAAAACCTGCAGCTGAACTTTCTGAGGACTTAATGAACGGGCTAGGCTGGCTGAGGTCTTCACCCATTAGGTGTGGACGGAATTGGATGTCATTGTAGTCAGCGACGCCAGTGCCACTCAGGTGGGTGTGGCTGAATCCGTAAAGGGTGCTGTCGCTGTAATGGTAGCCGCTGCAGCCATCCCATCCCTCTTGTCGGCTGTCAGGTCCAAGTTGTACCATGCCAAAAGGCATGCTGGCACTTGGATGGCTGTGCCCATGGCCGCCGGTACCAATAAAGGGGTCAATGTCTCCAGTGACAACCTGTGCCTGCATAAAAAAGGGAAGACATAAAAAAAGCCAGTATCTCATACTGGCTAAATTTACGATTTGATAGCATGCCTTACAGGCCGCAATCCTTGAAGTTTTCATTCAGTCGAATGTGGGTTTCTTTACGGTGGACTTCCACCCATGCATCCATCACAGATTGGCGCTTCTGATTTTCCACATAGGTTTTAAGCATGGAAAAATCTTGATTCAAGTTGGCCCTGTGGGGTGCCGTTCGCTTTTTCAGCAACACCAGACGAAAGAGCTCTTGTCCATCGGGTTGACGAATTAAAGTGACTTTTCCAATCTCACCTTCAGCCAATTGGTCGATGGCATAAAACAAACCTTGGTCCAAGTCATCAGCTTTCCAGCGGAGATCACCTGTTGATGGGTTCATGAGAACACCGCCATTGAGTTTGCTGTTCTCGTCTGATGAAATACGCATGGCCGCATCCTCAAAGCTGATGGAGTCCATCAAGATCAAATCGCGAACGCTATCAAGTCTTGCCTTGGCAAAGTCAAGATCACTTTGCTCCACTTTTGCTTTGACCAAAATATGCCTCAGATCCAGCTCTTCACCACGCTTGGCTTGCAATTGAACGATGTGGTAGCCGTACTCTGTTTTGAATGGCTGAGAAATCTCACCGGGCCGAAGGTTGAAGGCGATGGCTTCAAATTCTTTCACAAATTGCCCACGTTTGATGCCCTTGTAGGCACCACCATTTTTATTGGAACCGGGATCTTCAGAGTAAAGGATAGCCATGGTAGAAAAGCTTGATCCTTCCAGTATGCGTGTTCGCAAGCCGTCCAGTTTATCAATGGCTTCTTTGCTTGACGCCTCGCTAACGATAGGCTCTAGGGTGATTTGTGCCAGCTCAACTTCAGTGCCAATCAATGGCAAAGAATCTGAATGCAAGGCTTGAATGACTTCCTCAACCTCCATTGGTGTCACATCGATGTCTGCAGTCAGGGTCATTTGCATGCGCTGTGCAGTCATTTGATTGGTCATCATCGGACGCAGCTCCTCTTTAATCTCTAGGGCAGACTTTTTGTAGTATTCTTCAAGGCGTTGCTCTGAACCGATTTGCGCAACGAGTTGTTGCAGGCGACGATCAATGGCGTCATCAATTTCTTCAATGCTCACAGTGACAGAGTCCAAGTCAGCATGGTGAATCAATAGTTTTTCTAACAATTGACCTTTCATCAACTGGCAATCGCTCACCGTCTGACCTTCTTGCTCAAGGGCTTGGCGCTGCATGCTAATATCTGAAAGCAAAATGATCTCACTACCAACAACGGCAGCTACGCCATCGACGATGACGGATTGTGCAACGGCACCAAAACTGATGGCGCAAAGCAGACTGAAAAAGAGGGGACGAATCATGGGCGCAAACTTAAGACTAATGGGGCAATTGCGGATTTCGTGCCAGAATTTCTTGTGCAAGGTTTAAATAGTTATCTGCACCCGTTGATCCCGCATCATGAACCATGATCGGCTGGCCAAAGGATGGCGCTTCACTGAGGCGCACATTCCGTGCAATCATGGTCTTGAAAACCAGGTCTTGGAAATGCTGCCTCACTTCATCAACAACTTGATTGCTAAGTCTTAAGCGGCCATCGTGCATGGTCAATAACAGGCCTTCAATGGTGAGCTGATTGTTCTGGTAGTCTTGCACCGTTCGAATGGTATTGAGCAGCTTCCCTAGGCCCTCCAGGGCGAAATATTCACATTGAATGGGGATCAGTATGGAATCTGCTGCAGTCAAGGCATTGAGTGTGACTAGCCCTAGAGAAGGGGCGCAATCAATAATGAGGTAGTCGTAATCATCCACCACCTCTTTCAATGCCGTCTTAAGCATGTATTCGCGGTCCTGATTGTCAACAATCTCTAGTTCAGCTGCAACCAAATCCAGATGTGACGGCATGATATCCAGATTAGGGAAGGGGGTGTTAACAATTGCCTCCTTGGCGCTGCATCGATGCTCAATGACCTGGTAGGTGCTTTTGGTGACCGCTTCAAGATCAATGCCTAAACCCGAAGTGGCATTGGCCTGAGGGTCTGCGTCAATCAACAGGACTTTTCTTTCTAGAAAGCCCAGCGATGACGCAACGTTCAAAGCGGTAGTGGTTTTTCCAACGCCGCCTTTTTGGTTGGCAACTGCAATGATTTTACCCATGGGCTAAAAGTAGAACACCCGCCAGAAATTGGCGGGTGTTGGTAATAACTCTTGATAACATCGTGAACTCACTCGTTAGAAACTCCTGAACTGTGAAGAACCTCCGTTGTCATGCCACAGGTTAGCATCTCATCGCCAAAGTAGGGGTTAAGAATAGCTTTGTCTTCACTGAGCCAGATTGCGCCAGCATTATCAAAAGCCATGGGGCAATATTGCAGGTAAATCTCATGATCGAGAGGGGACTCGTGGTGGAGGTATTCAAAGTACATTTCTGACATCAAAAAGAAAGATTTTCTCGCGACATACATGTCTGGTGAAGAGATCAGGACGTTTAATGAATGGTTGATATCTTCCGCCATCTCGGGGTCAAGGTGGATTTGCATCATGGATGCTGCCTCTTTAGCCACATCCAGGTTGTTAGAGACCAATGCGTCTTTCAACATCATGTATTGGCCGATGTCATCATCGCTGTAACTGTCCTTGAGGTAGGTTGAAGGGGTTGCTTCATTGTCTGATTCATCAGACTGACAGGATGCTAAGCTGAAAATTGAGAGGCAAAGTAGTGGAAGTAAAGCTTTCATTATTGAGGGGATTGTAGTGGGATTATTGTGGAAACTATTGTGGGATTTGTTGCGCTTCGCGCATGGGGTTGTAACGGTAGTTTTCATAGCCTCTTCGTCTAGGAATAGCTTCAAGATGTATGCCAGTTTTGGCAGGCCAATCATTGTTGTAGGTGTCTGTGTCAGCCGTTTCAAGGAAGGGGTCAAGGCTGACGCTGATGGCCCGTTGCGGTAGAAGAATGGTTTTGGTGATTTGCTTTTCATCTTTGATCCAAATTTCTACCGGCCAGCGCTCAACGTGCTCGCTGCCATCCTCAAATTGGTAAGAAACAATCACAGGCATCAATAGACCGCCATGGTTCTCTACAGTGACTTCATGAAGGTAGCCTTTGGGGTAGCCACCCTTAGAGGCCATTGATGCAAGCTGTTTGATCTCTTTTTTGTTCGCAGCATCCCGGTTGTAGCTGTTGTTGTAAAAATCACGGGTTTCTGGCCGAGAATCCACGACAGTCGGCGCAAGGGCAATGACATCGCGTTGTCGACCAATGCGTGCATGGGGTTTTTCACGCTCTGCACGCCGTTGTGACTCAAGTTCCTGAGGGTCTGTGGTTGGCAAGGCAGCGATACGAACCTGTGTCAATGCTTGGTCGGTGTAGTCCGTGGTGTAGAACCAGCCTCGCCAGAACCAATCCAAATCCACGCCAGATGCATCTTCCATGGTGCGAAATAAATCTGCGGGCTCAGGGTGCTTGAAAGCCCATCGTTCGCAGTATGTTTTGAATGCAAAGTCAAACAATTCTCTACCTAGTACCGTTTCACGAAGGATATTCATTCCAGTTGCAGGTTTTCCGTAGGCATTGTTGCCAAACTGCTTGATGCTTTCCGAATTGGTCATGATGGGAACCATGCCTAAGGCAGGGGATTGCATGTAGCGTGCAATTTTGTACGCTGGCCCTCTTCGGGATGGGTAATCTACATCCCATTCCATTTCAGCTAGGTATTGCACAAAGGAGTTGAGACCTTCGTCCATCCATGTCCACTGACGCTCATCGGAGTTGATGATCATGGGGAAGAAGTTGTGTCCAACTTCATGGATGATGACACTCAGCATGCCATGCTTGGTGCCTTCTGAATAGGTGCCGTCGGCATCTGGCCGTCCACCATTGAAACAAATCATGGGGTATTCCATGCCAATGCTTTTGGCATGAACAGAAATCGCCCGAGGGTAGGTGTAGTCAGTGGTGTACTTGGAGTAGACCTTGAGAGTGTGAGCTACAATACGTGTGCTGTATTGCTCCCAAAGCGGATTGCCTTCTTTAGGGTAAAAGCTTTCCGCCATCACCACTTTGCCGCCAATGTTGACAGCTTGTGCATCCCAAATGAATTTTCGAGAGCTAGCAAAGGCGAAGTCCCGAACATTTTCTGCCTTGAATGTCCATGTGGCAGTTGATGTGGAACGGCCTTGTTCTCTGGATTCAGCTTCCTCTTGTGAAGCAACGATGACGGGCTGGTCAAAGGAGCGTCGGGCTTCTGCGTAGCGTTTGCGTTGCGAAGAGCTCAATACTGCTGTAGGATTCTGCAAGCTCCCAGTTGATGCCACGATGTGATCTGAGGGAACAGTGATAGACACGGAGAAGTCGCCAAATGGCAAGGTGAACTCACCTTGACCCAAGAATTGCTTGTGTTGCCAACCTTGGTAGTCTGAATAAACGGCCATGCGAGGGTAGAATTGCGCAATGGTGTAAAGGGTATTGTTCTCGTCAGAAAAGTGCTCGTAGCCACTTCGTCCGCCGATACTCATGCGGTCATTGATGTTGTAGTCCCAGTCAATAGAAAAACTGATAGATTTTCCTGGCTGTAACGGTTTAGGTAAATCCAAGCGCATCATTGTGTTGATGATGGTGTGCTTCAAATCTTGGCCATTTAGGGAAACCTTGTGGATGTTGAATCCGCCAGGAAAAGCTTCACCGTACTGACTTTCAACCTGTGATAAGCTGATGTTTTCAGGGATGCCGCCTTGTTTGATTGCCTGCGTCATGGAGTTAGGTGAACGAACATTTTGGTCCAATTGGACCCAGAGGTAGACCAAGACATCCGGACTGTTGTTGTGGTAGGTGATGACCTCATGGCCATCGATGTGGTGCTTTTCTTCGTCAAGCGTTACTTGAATGGCATAGTCTGCCTGCTGCTGGTAGTAGGCGTGTCCGGGCGCCCCACTTGCGGTCCTGTAGCTGTTGGCGGTAGGGAGTTCCGTTCCTAGCTGTTTGAATTTGCTGGTATTGACTCGGTCAAAAGAACTGCTTTGTGCAGCTGCAGACAGGGTGAACAGCAAGGTAAATAGTTGGATGAAACGCTTCATGGTGGTTCGTTAAATGTTGAAGGCTAAAAATAGGCAGTTCAATCACGTAAATCCATGCGAGGCCAACTGAAATTTGGCATTTTATTGAACAAGGCAATGTCGTAGCGACGATCAAGGCCCATGACAGTGTAAATATTCTCTTGAAAATCGTTGAGTTTCATTAGGCTTGCATCGTGCAGGTCCCATCGTTTGGCAACAAAAATGTAGCTCAATGTAATCTCATCTGCAGCAAAATGGTAGGCTGTCAAAGCCAGCTCAATGGGCTCAATGCGTCGACGTTTGGTAAAGCTTAAGCTCAATAGGCCATCCTGGAGGAAATGATCAATCAGCTGCGCTTCTTGTGCGCTATCAATGCCAAGGTGAATTTTCTCTTCCCTACCTTGATTGATGGCTGTCTCTAGGTCTTCTGTGAAGAGGATCTTTTGCAGGGTCCATTCATGGTCTGCCCCTTCAGTCATGAGCGCGGTAGACACATGCATGGGGTGATCTAGACTCACAGCAATTAGCCATAGCCCAACCAAAGCAAGGGGCAGCTTAAAGCGCATCAATGGTGGAGTTAAGGGTAGGTGAGGGGCGCATGATTGCAATGACCTTATCTCTGTCAGGCATGAAATACCCACCTAAGTCCGCGGGCGAGCCTTGAACGGCTATCAGCTCATCAATGATGCGCTTCTCATCGCGAAGCAAGTCCCGATGCACAGAGGCAAAGGTGCTCGCCATCTTGCTATCACTTATTTGCGTCATCAAAGCTTCTGCCCAGTAAAGGGCTAAGTAGAAATGCGAACCTCTGTTGTCGATGCCGCCCAATCGCCGTGTAGGGCTCTTGTCTAAGTCTAAAAGCTTGCTTGTGGCCAGATTAAGGCATTGACCCATGAGACCTGCCTTTGTGTTGCCGTTGGCTTCCGAGAGGTGCTCAAGGGAGACCGCCAGTGCCAGAAACTCACCCAGCGAGTCCCATCTCAAGTAGTTCTTTTCAATCAGCTGTTGCACATGTTTAGGGGCTGATCCGCCAGCACCAGTCTCAAAAAGACCACCACCTTTCATCAAAGGAACAATGGATAGCATTTTGGCAGAGGTGCCAACCTCAAGGATGGGGAAAAGGTCAGTTAAGTAGTCTCTCAACACGTTGCCTGACACAGAAATAGTGTCCAGACCTTTGACAATACGTTCAAGTGAAAACTGGCAAGCATCCACCGGTGACATAATGTGAATAGCCAAGGAAGAGCAGTCATGATCCTTCAGGTAATGCTCAACTTTTAGCTGCACCTGTCTGTCGTGTGCACGGTTAGGATCTAGCCAGAATACGGCAGGTATATTGGTGATTTTCGCACGATTGACAGCCAACTTAACCCAATCCTGGATGGGTTCGTCTTTCACCTGACACATCCGGAAGATATCTCCCTTACTCACCAAATGCTGCATCACAATGATGCCGTCACGCACCACTTGAATGATGCCAGGTTCAGTCATGTGGAAGGTTTTGTCGTGGGATCCGTATTCCTCGGCTTTTTGTGCCATCAGGCCAACGTTGGACACCGACCCCATGGTCTGAGGGTTCAATGCCCCATTGGCTTTACAGAAGTCAATGGTGGTTTGGTAGATGCCGGCATAGGAGCGGTCGGGAATCACGGCCTTGCAATCCTGTTGCTTGCCGTTTCGGTTCCACATTTGGCCAGACGTTCGAATCATTGCTGGCATGGATGCATCAATGATGACATCAGACGGCACATGCAAATTGGTGATCCCTTTCTCAGAGTTAACCATGGCAAGGTCAGGGCCCGAAGCCATGACGGCATCAATAGCATCAGTGATGGCTTGTTGCTTAGCTGTTGGCAGGGTAGCAAGCTTTGCATAAATGTCACCAAGGCCATTGCGTACATCTACCCCCATGCTGTCAAAATCAGAAGCAAATTGGTCAAAGACATCGGCAAAGAACACCTCTACAACGGCACCAAAGATAATGGGGTCTGACACCTTCATCATGGTGGCTTTCAGGTGCAAGGAGAACAATACGCCTTCGGCTTTTGCAGCTGCAATTTCATTGCGGATAAAGGCTTTCAATGCGGCGATACTCAAAACTGAGCTATCAATGATTTCGCCATCAAGCAAATCTATGCCTGAACGAAGGATTGTTTGAACACCCAATGGGTTCGTGTAGACGATGTCAACAGAAGTTGCCTTATCCAGGCAAAGGCTTTGTTCGCTACCGTAGAAGTCTCCGGTCTGCATGCTTGACACATGGGTCAATGAGTCTTTAGACCAAGCACCCATGTTATGTGGGTGTTTTTTGACGTAATCTTTCACTGCCTTTGGGGCTCGACGGTCGCTATTGCCTTCGCGAAGCACAGGATTTACTGCTGATCCCTTGACCTTATCATAGCGAGAACGAATGCCTTTTTGCTGGTCATTTTGTGGTTCATCTGGGTAGTTGGGGATGCCATAGCCTTTGGATTGCAATTCTGCAATGGCAGCTTTCAGTTGAGGCACAGAGGCAGAGATGTTGGGCAATTTAATGATGTTGGCATCGGGTGTGCTGCCCAATTGCCCCAGCTCTGTCAACGCATCAGCAACCTGATGTTCTGCAGGGAGCAGGTCATTGAATTGCGAAAGTATTCGAGCAGCCAATGAGATGTCACGTGTTTCAATATGGACGCCTGCTTGCTTAGTGAAGGCTTGTACAATAGGCAAGAAGGACTGGGTAGCCAGTGCAGGTGCTTCGTCGGTCTTGGTGTAGATGATGGTTGACATAGGGCAATAAGGTGTATTTACAAAGAAACGAAGCAGCCGGTGAATGGCTTTGATTTGCTAGTCGCTATCTGCACAAGTTGTCAACTTAGCTTTTATTGATGATTCACGGACCTTTTTGATTGATTGCTATGGGCTTCCTTGCTACGCTTCACAAGGGCAGTCGCATGCCTGTTTGACCAACATGGAAACCTGCTTGCCGAACCTGTTGGCTTGCCTCGCTTTTAGGATCATGAAGGGGGTTGCTGTGATTGAAGTGTACGAATGTGACCTTGCTTCGTTTTTCAGCAGGCCAGTCTGACCACATGGCCATGCTTTCTTTGACAAAGGGGTGAGGTATCTCAGACGGGTCCCTGTTCGGTGTTTCTCCAGTAGAGTAAAAGGTGCCATCAAGCAAGGCAATGTCAACATGATCAATGAGGCTGTCAAGGTCGATGGCCCATTGATCCCATTTATTGATATCTGGAATGAAGAGGGCGACCCGACGGGGTCCTTGAATGAGGAAACCCATGGTTTCAGAGTACTCATCCCTGTGTGGTACTTGAATTCCTGTGATGGTCACTTGCTTGTTCAGGCATTGAACACCTGCCAGGACATCATCATGCAGTTGAATTTGACCTAATTCAACCAATTGCGACCAGGGGCCATTTTCAGTGAGGAAATCCCTCATCCTGGGCCCGACATGGACGGCAACGTTTTGACCACCCAAGGCTTCACGGCCTAGGTACATCAACCCGGTGTAATGCCCGATGTGCGCATGCGTAATAAATAGGGCTTCGGGGTTTTTGCCTGTCTCTTGCTTGAGTTGGTTCCATTGAGCAGGTAAGTCGGGCGTGGCTTCGATTAATACAGCTGTTGACCCATCTGTGACACCTAAAGCAATCACGGGTTCATGGGGCTTAGGTCTGCCGTCCGGGTTGATGCAGCAGGACTTGATGCAAGCGATATGTGGCCTGCCAGCATCTTGAGAAACACCCAAGATCACCAATTCAATATCGGAGGTGGTGTTCGGGATTTCACCACAAGCAATGGTCATTAGCGCAAGGCTAAGTGAAGCAAGCTTGAGGGCTTTAAAAGTAATTGCGTTCAATGGAATCATGCCATTGAAGGTAGTACTCCTTGGCGACTATCGACGTCTGCGTTGACCGCCCGATCCGCTACGCTGTTTGTTTCCTGAACCATGTGATCTTCCATTGCTGCTTGAGCGATGTCGACCGCCTCCGCCACCACCACCTCTGCCACCTTGTTTTGGTGGGATGCGATTGGCCGGCACGGACCATTCTTCTTCTGCAGCATCGACAAAGGGATGGTCTGTTACAAGAGGTATGCGTTGTTTAATGAGTTTTTCTATGTCTTTGAGGTAGCTGCGCTCTTCTGCCATGCAGAAGGATATGGAATGCCCTGAGGCCTCAGCACGGCCTGTGCGGCCAATCCGGTGTACATAGGTTTCACTGACATTGGGTAGGTCGTGATTGATGACCAGCTCTAGGCCAGATATGTCAATGCCACGGGCTGCGATGTCTGTTGCAACGAGAACCCGCATGCGGCCTTCTTTGAAAGAAGTCAATGCACGCTGCCTTGCATTTTGGCTTTTGTTGCCGTGGATGGCAGCGGCTTGGATGGAATGATTGCTTAGGTAGCGTACGACCTTGTCACAACCGTGTTTTGTGCGTCCAAAGACCAATGCCTGTGAATCACTGTCTTGTAAAATATGGAGCAGAAGTTGACTCTTTTCTGCTTTTGCCACATAGTACACTGACTGGCTCACCTTGTCAGCTGTTGGCTTGTCTGGTGAGATGGTGACTTGTTCGTAATGGCCTAGAATCTGCTTGCTTAGGTCAACAATAGACCGTGGCATGGTAGCTGAGAAGAAGAGACTTTGACGTCGCTCGGGTATGAGGCGGAGCAGTTTTCTGATGTCATGAATGAATCCCATGTCAAGCATCTGGTCTGCCTCATCAAGCACGAAATGGCGAAGATGTTTGAGGTTGACATAGCCTTGATTATGCAAGTCAAGCAATCGTCCAGGGGTTGCGACGAGGATGTCTACACCGCGTTTGAGTTGCTTTACCTGAGGGTTTTGACCAACACCACCATAGATCACAGCACTGCTTATGCCCGTGTTGGCGCTGTAGTGCTTGACGTTGTCTGCAATTTGTATGGCTAACTCTCTTGTGGGCGTTACAACCAATGCTTGCACAGACGTTCCCTTGCCGTAGCCGTTTTCCATCAACTGCTGGATGATGGGGATGGTGAATGCTGCCGTTTTTCCTGTTCCAGTTTGGGCACAACCAAGCAGGTCTTTGCCTTCAAGCAAGATGGGGATGCTTTGCTCTTGAATGGGTGTTGGTCGCTCGTAGCCCTGAGTGTCAAGCGCTTTGAGAATGTCAGGATGAATCCCTAACTCTTTGAAGGTAATGATAGCGGAAGAATAAGTAATGAGAAAAGGACGCGATGGTCCAAGGATTTATCTGGCTAGTGCTGGCCGCAAAGGTAGTGCCATTGAAAGGGATACAAGCATGATTAGCTTCGTGTCATCTCACCAATCAGTAATTAAAACCTTAGCAGATTGCCGCGTACCATCTCTCAAAGAGATTAATAGAAAATAAACCCCAGATTGATGAATTTCTATAGGCCCTTGGGTACTTTCAAAGAGTGTTCTTCCTGCAGCACTGATGACTTGGATGTGCTCAATGCCCTTATCGGACTCTATGTTAATGCTTGATCTGACTTTAGCAGGATTTGGGAATACTTTCAAACCAGGTGTTTTCTCTGATTCCGGCAAGCTCAAGGTGAAGCAGGCATCAGCAGTAACATACTGGCGCATGTTCCAGGACACTTGGCAACTGTACATGTAACCCTGATTTGAATTCCACGATGCGAACATGTTCATCCAAGGTGAATCTGTGACAATAGGTCCGCGTATTGCCCCATTAGCGATTGTCGTTTGAGTCGAGTCACCATTGCCCATACATATTTGCCTAGCAGCGGGGTCTCCGGTCCAAGCAGCCTCCATCAAGCTGTGAAGTAACCGGCTTCCGTACCAATAGTCAAGAGCGTCATACTTACTTATATAGACCACGAACTGGCTTGAATCCTCTTCATATGTGCTTGTTGTGAAATGCGTTGCCCAGTATATATAGTTGTTAATTGTGTCACCCCGCAAAATCATAAACTCCTTATTGCTGTCAGGCACTCCCATGAAATTGAACATGTCGATACAAGTTCGGGGGTCTACAATGTTATCCCAGTCAGACAAAGTCATGAGGTAGAGCACGTCATCTGGCATGGCAGCAAGTCCACTGTCAGTTTGAGTTTGTATATCATTGGGCCAATCTTCCGTGAAGCCGATAAAGCTAGCACCGGCATCTGGCCATGAAAATCTCCCATTTGCTCCCCAATTATGATTGATGTACATTTTCAAGCTTAGCCAGTTTGTGATGGCAGCCCCCTGGCTCATTCCGTGTATACCTACCCTTGAAGTGTCTATTTTATTTGCATGTAACGCCGCAATGTCATTGACCATTTGATAAGCGCAGCCATAGTGACTCGTTGATGAATTCCATTGCATCGTCACACTAACATACCCATGGCTTGCAACGAATTCTCGGTAGAATTGACTTTTTTTATAATAAGTGCTATCAGCCAAATTTTGGTTAGAAGATCCAGGAAATCTAAAGACCACTGGCTTTTTGGAACTTATACCCGTTGGGTAAGTGATAATTCCCCTGATGGTATCCGTACACTCAAGACTTGAGTCTGGTGCGATGGAAAAAAACTCACTTGTCACAGCTGCGGTACCAAATGCACCATACCCTTGTGTAATGGGAGGTACAGGGCCTTCAAATGCCCATTGTGCGTTCATGCTAGGTATCGCTATAATTAGTGATACTGCAAATAGGTATCTTTTGAATTGAAACATGTTTAATGGATTATGATGGTTCTTCGTTCAGTTAAATAAACAACCCCAATCAGCTCTCGCAGATTGGGGTATGGATTGATGGAAAGCCTATAGCGGTTGTTATTTAATCACTATGAATTTTTCTCTTGTTTTACCGCGATTGGTATCTAGAGTCAGCCAATATGTTCCAGAAGGCAGCTTAGTGATGTTCATATTGAAATCATTTGATGTCGTTGCTTCGATTGGAACATCAAGGGCTACGCCCGAGATATTGAAAACTTGAATTTGACTCAATAAATCTTCAGTGATCACGCCCTGATTGAGATTGACATTGATGAAGTCTTTAGAAGGGTTAGGTGATAGTGTGATAGAAAGCTCTGGTAAGTCTTCAAGGTCAGCGGTGTTTTTCAAAACGGTTATGTTGTGACAAAATCCAAATGTGTCGATGGCAGGAAACCCGAAATATGATGCAGTTACTTGATACCAACTGGTAAAGAAGCCGCTCTCTATGCCTAGGCTTGGCAAGTAGAATGTGGTGTCCGCTAGAGTAGGTGTTCCTGACAGTTTTATGCAAGTTTTACCAGAATCTCCTGGGTAGAATACGGAATCAGTAGCCTCCCATGTTAACCATGACGGCAACGTAGTAGTGTATAAGAATGCTGATTGAATCGTTGGAAGCAACAGTGTGCCTGACGGGAATGTATCCCCAAGCATCCCCGTTAAAATGACTTCAAATGGTAGACCGACGGTTGCCGTTAAGGTCATCATAGGCTGGGTGCTGTCACAAGCGAATGATGGTTGGGTGCCATTGACCCATAGGCCAGACCATTCTAGAGAAGGGAACCCAATAGAAGCCATGGAAGGCGATAATGAATCAGGTGTGCAAACTTGAGCATTCATGCTTAAGCCAAATGTGAGACTAAATAGGAGTATGAGTTTTTTCATGTTATGAGATAGATTATTTGTATGCTAAAAGAATCAATATTTCATAGTTAGTTGTTTCAAATTGGTTAATGTGAGTCGGTGAATTATTTCTGACCCTTTTGCTGAGAAGTGTATTTTGTAGCCAGAGACAGTGTTAGTTCTTGTTTTAAGCTTATATTTAGTTGACTAAACACATTTAACTTGAGACGAGCACTTATTGAAAGTGATGACTTCTGTAAGGGAATCATCAATTTACTGCATCCTGAAGATAAAAGTCGATTTGATCATCAGTCTTTAAAGCCATTTATTAGTTCTACATCAGTGAAGTGTAAGGATAAGATGCCAGATGCTTTGTTAAAAAGAGGCGTAGTATGCATGTTGGTGTCTGGTGTTGTTGGTGTTAAGCATGTATTTGAGGAGGTAAAGTGTTTGACACATTTTTATCAACCTGGTGATTTCCTCTTCAATACGGAAGTACATAAGACATTGAATATTCAGGAGTCGGAACGCATAATTTACGATGAGGTAGAACTATTTTGGATCAACTATCTCGACCCTGCATTCAAGAGAAATTTGCCTGAGGTGTCAATTGAGTTAGAGATTCAGTCGTCACTGTTGAGCACCTATCAATATCAAGGGTATATCAATAAGTTCGGGATTGATAGAAAGAGGTATTGCGAACAATGGCTAAGAGATAACCCAAAACTCATAGGTATGCTGTCAAGAAAAGAATTGGCCAATTACTTTGGCGTTTCAACATCTTCATTGCAAGTTTTCATCAAGGATTCCCTAGGGAAATAAGAATGGATAAAAAAACAATCATTTCAAATGGCTTGGTAGCCTTGACTGGAAGCCCAGAAAACTTGCCGATGTTTAGCGAGTTTTCTGAAATTTTTGAGGGCCCTATCTATGTTGAAGCGGGAAATAAATTGTGGAGTGTGGGTAGCGACGAGGGTTACTTATGGTACGTTCAAAAAGGCTATGGGTTTGATAGAATACTGCTAGAAGACGGAACAAAGATTTTGAATGGAATGACAGAACCTGGAATGTTTATTTGTGACGAGAAAAGTTTATTAATAGGTGGTAATCTAGTCAGTGATTCGACCCTTTACACAGAAGCTGTGGTTTACCGTGCGAGGTATTCGGCGTATCGCCAATTCATGAGAGATCAAGAACATTTTAGGGCATTGCTTAGTTCCATCAGCGCCCATTTTCTGCAATTACGGAAGCTTAGGTTGCTGAAAATGAAGCACATGAATAAAGCAGACTATTGGAGTGCCACGCGCAATAGATTCCCGGGTATTGAAAAGTTTTGTTCGCAGACAGAGATCGCCAAATATTTCGGTGTTTCCAAGTCAACCATGCATAGGTTGATGAAATAAGCCATTAATCATAGCTGACTTATCTCCAATCACTTCCCGATACAGAACCGACTAAAAATACTGCCAAGCAAGTCATCTGCCATCACTTCACCCGTGATGCTACCTATGTGGTCAAGTGCTTCTCTGAGATCAAAGGCTAGCAGCTCACCTGAAGTGCCTTGATTCAAATTGTCTTCAGCACGTTTGAGTGCCCCTAAGCTAGACTTGAGTGCTTCTGCATGTCGGGTGTTTGCAATGAGAATCTGCCCTATCTCAGGCATCTGGCTTGTCATGAGGTCTTGTAGGTGACGTTCCAGTACCTTGAGATCCTTGAGATCCATGCCAATGCTGATATCGCTTTGGTGCTTTATGTTTTGCTTATTTGCCCATTTATCCCTTTTGGTGAGGATGGTAAGGAGTGTAGAGTCTGGGTTCAGGTCCCTCATGCGATCTCGCATGGTTTTTACCTCATCGATGCTGCTATCTATGGGGTCAACCAGAAAAAGGATGACCTGAGCCTGTTGGATGTTGGCCCAGCTTCGCTCGACACCCATTTGTTCAATGGCATCATCGCTTGCTCGGATGCCAGCGGTGTCAATGAGGCGAAACATGTGTTGTCCAAGTCGGAACTTTACCTCAATGCTGTCCCTTGTCGTGCCGGGGATGTCTGAAACAATGGCGCGATCATCGTTTACAAGGCGATTCAGTAAGGTGCTTTTCCCGGCATTGGGTGCACCAGCAATGATCATGGGAATGCCCTCCCGGATGGCTTGTCCCTGTTTGAATGTGCTGAGCATGTTTGCAACCACCTGCTGTATTTCCAGAAGCAAAGCAGCGAGCTTTTCTCGGTTGGCAAACTCAACATCTTCCTCGCCAAAGTCCAACTCCAATTCAATCAGCGCGGCAAAATCAATCATTTGTTGCCTCAGATCTTGCAGCTTATTGCTGATGGAGCCCTTGAGTTGCCTCATAGCTAGTTCGTGGCTGGCGTAGCTTTCAGAAGCGATGAGATCGCCCACAGCTTCTGCCTGTGTGAGGTCCAGTTTGCCATGCATGAATGCCCGCTGTGTGAACTCCCCAGGTTGAGCTAGCGTGGCACCGCTGTTAAGCAATGCGGCCAATGCTTGTTCAATGATGAAATGGGACCCATGGAATGTCCATTCAATCACATCTTCTCCCGTGAAAGAATGCGGGCCCTTGAATGATGTCATCAGGACCTGATCCAAGGGCTTGCTTGCCTGAGAAAACATACCAAGCTGAACCTCCCTGGGTCGAACTGCCTGTTTGAAATGCTTCGCAGCAATACCAAAAGCTTCAGGGCCAGATAGGCGAATGACTGCCAGGGCGCCAATGCCTTGTGGTGTGGCCAATGCAACGATCGTTGAAGCTTTCATGGCCGCAAGGTAAAACCCAAGGAAGCAAGTTTTGTTTACTTGCTAAAGGAAGTGATAAATAGGGCTAAATAACGCTCTGCCCTCCGTCAACATGAATAATTTGACCTGTCATCCAAGAGCTTTTGTCGCTTAGAAGGAACGCAGTCATTTCAGCAATATCACTTGTCTCACCAATTCGTTTCATGGGGTTATTTACACCGATTGCCTGTTTTTTATCTTCTGTGCTTAATAATTTTGAAGCCAGCGGTGTATCTGTTAAGCTAGGAGCTATACAGTTAATTCTAGCCTTAGGAGCCCATTCAGACGCTATAGCCCTTGTCATTCCTTCAATCGCACCCTTGGAGGCGCTAACTGTTGCGTGAAATGGCATTCCCCGACCGACAGCAACAGTAGAGTAAAGGACACAAGAAGGGATAGTTTCTTTATTAAAATTCTTTTGAGCAGCCTGCAGTGCCTTAACGGCTCCAACGACATTTAGATTAAAATCTTGTTGAAAGACTTCAGGCTTTAGCCCTCTGAACGGCCTCAAATTGATTGAGCCAACACTGTATACTAGTCCATTAATTTGTTCGGGCATTTTATCGCCCCAATCATCTGTTGTTATGTCAAATTCTTCCCATTCTATGGCGTGTGCATGCCCCTCGTATGGAGTTCTGCTAAATATTGTAACCCTGTGGCCCTCAGCCACTAAAAGTTCTGCGGTAGCTTTTCCAATTCCTTTGCTGCCGCCTATGATGACAAAATGTTTCATTGAGTAGTGGATTATTCTAAGATTATAAATGTAATTATGGAATGGTGTTCACGCCATGTAGTAGGGGCAGTACTCCTTTAGTACGAAGTTCTATACTCATGATTTAGTCTGTGTTGCCAGGTAAATCTCTGCTAACATGCAACGTGCGCTTCCTCCACCAAGAGTTTCAATAGTTGTTAGATCACTATGCACAAGGTTGTGGTCTTGCTCCATTCGCTGAATCTGAGTTGTAGTAAGCGCTTCAAAAGAACTAGTACTCATAGCGACAAATAATTTTTGATCTGCACCTTTAACAAGTAGCATGTTTCCTGCAAACCTATGCTTTTGCACTTCTGAAATATCAATAATGTCTTTTCCGCATTCTGATATACTCTGCACTAGTAATCGACGTTCATCTATATCATCAATAGCCTCTAGGCAAATCACTGCGTAGGTATTAGTCATGCACATCATAACATTGGTATGGTAAATAGACTGTCGACCTTCTGGAGTGTCTTGAAATGCGTTAAAGACAACCGATTTATAATTCAACTCCTGACAAACTTCTGCCAATAGAAATTCATCAGCACGTTGGCTCCGAGCCATATAAGCAGTTGAATTGTCGTGGTCAAAAACAATAGAACCAGTCCCTTCTAGATACACATCTTGCTCTTCAGCCTGTGAAAAGTCAAGTGTTGTGTTTACCTCAAAACCAAAACCTCTTAAAACAGACTCAATATCTGATATGCGTTCTGATCTCCTGTTTTTTGCTTTCATTGGGTATAGCACTATTCTACCGTCCGAATGCATGCTAATCCAATTATTTGGGAAAATGCTATCAGGCGTATGAGGGTTTTCGCTGTCTTGGATAACATAAACTTTAACTCCTACACTCTCTAATTTCCTAACGAAATTATCAAATTCCAATTGTGCATTCCGATTATCTGATTCCCAATCACTCGCAGCATATTTTTGTTGATAGAAATTATCAACTGCTGTCTGCTTGTTCATTTCAAAACGAGCAGGTCTGATCATTAATATATGATTTGAAGCATTCTTCGTCATTGCGCTATTATCAGTGGCATTGTACGGCTTATGCTGAACAGATTTGTGGTGTATTGGCACTCATTCACCAGGCAACATGGCTTTGAGTTGAGCCCTTGCCGTTTTAGGAGTTTCAAAAATCCATTGATCAGTGCCAGCCTTGGTTTCAATCATGTCTAGCGCCATATAATCATGCAAAACCCCTTGTGACAAGGGTGGTGTAGAAAAGCCGTGAAGTGTTCCTAGTTTTGCCATTGAGACAGCCAATTGGCGGATGCTTGAGTTAGCAAATCGTAGACGACTTGAAATCCTTGATCTCCACCGTAGTAGGGGTCTGGAACCTGGCGATTTTCACCAGGAAAAGACGCCTCAAGTATGAGGCTGACCTTGGAGCGATCGGCATCACTACTAGCTAATGAGAGCACAGTATTCAGGTTGCTTGCGTCCATCACCAAAATGTGGTCAAATCGCTGAAAATCTTCTGCAGTGAACGGTCTTGATTCAAGCATGGAAATGTCTAGTCCTTGACTGGCAGCATGGGCCATGGATCGCAAGTCAGGATGGTCACCTTGGTGGTGGTCACTTGTGCCGGCGGAGTCGATGAGCCACTGTGCGGATTCTTCAGGTAAGTGGCTTTGCAGGGTCTGACGAAAAACGCCTTCCGCCACAGGTGAACGACAAATATTTCCTAAGCAGACAAAGAGAACAGCCCTTGGCCTCATGTGTTAAAGGTCAGCTTCTTTGTCAAATCTTCAACGTAGGTGCGAAAACGCTTGTCCGTTTCATTCAGGTTGCTCACTGTGCGACATGCGTGAAGCACGGTTGCGTGATCCTTGTTGCCACACTGCTTGCCAATGGAAGCCAAGCTGTGCTTAGTCATCTGCTTGGAAAAGAACATGGTCAGTTGACGTGCTTGAACAATCTCACGCTTGCGTGTTTTGCTCTTCAATAGCTCAATAGGCATGTCAAAGTAGTCACAGACAATCTTTTGAATGAAGTCAACAGAAATCTCGCGTGTTGTGTTGCGAACAAATTTGTCAATCATTTGCTTGGCAAGGTCAACAGTGATCTTCTTGCGGTTCAAGGATGACTGAGCCAACAAGGAAATCAAAGCACCCTCTAGTTCACGAATGTTGCTTGTGATACTGTAGGCAAGGTATTCCACCACATCATCAGGCATGTCAATGCCATCGGTGTAAAGTTTTTGGCGAAGGATGGCAATGCGCGTCTCAAGGCCTGGTTGCTGTAAATCAGCAGACAAGCCCCACTTGAAGCGTGATAACAGGCGTTGCTCCATGCCCTGCAAGTCCACAGGTGCACGGTCAGATGTCAGGATGACCTGCTTGCCCTGTTGATGCATGTGATTGAAAATCTCAAAGAAGACATCCTGGGTTTTTTCCTTGCCACTGAACGATTGCACATCATCCATGATCAAAACATCGATCAATTGGTAAAAATGCACAAAGTCATTCTTGGTGTTGTTTCGAATGGAATCAATGAACTGTTGCGTAAAACGCTCAGCTGAAACGTACAACACCGTCTTTTCAGGGAAACGATCCTTGATTTCAATGCCTATCGAATGGGACAAGTGGGTTTTACCAAGGCCAACACCACCATAAATCAACAAGGGATTGAATGACGTGCCTCCTGGTTTTTGAGCAACAGCGTAGCCAGCTGATCGTGCTAGGCGGTTGCAGTCACCTTCAATGAGGTTTTCAAAGGTGTAGTTAGGGTTGAGTTGAGACTCAATGTGTACCTTTTTCAATCCCGGAATGATGAAGGGATTGCGAATGCCTTCTTCACCACCAATTCTGACAGGCAGGGTGACGCTAGGGTTTTCAATCGCTCCCCGATTCTGGCTAGGGATATTCATGTGTTTGGCTTCCTTGTCACCAACCGCCTGATCCATGACAATGGAGTATACCAATCGGGCATCTTTGCCAAGTTCCTTGGTGATGGATGACTTCAGTAATTTGATGTAGTGAGCCTCTAGCCATTCATAAATGAATTTGCTAGGGACTTGTAAGGTGATGACCGAACCTTGAAGTTTGACAGCTTTGATGGGGACAAACCACGTCTTGTAAGCTTGGGTGCTGATGTTGTCCTTGATGTATCCAAGGCAGTTTCTCCAAATATGTTCCGCGGTGCGTTCCATTGGCATGTTATGTGTTAAGTTTAGGTCGCTTCAATCAACATGCTTGTTAGTCATGCAAGCCCCCGGAGGGTAGTCTCTTTCAACAGGGCTAAAGTGTGAATAAATTCTGTTGAAAAAAAACATTTCACCTCTTGTTTGTGGAGAAATAATTACTCATGACACTAACATGTCTACACCTCTGTGTCCTATATGGATTAGTTATAAGATATTGATATACAAACCTTAACACTTTTGAAAAATGCATGTCACAACATGGAAAACTCGTGTCAGGTATTCTGAAACCGACCGAATGGGGTATTGCTACTACGGCAATTACGCTGTCTTCTTTGAATTGGGCCGGGTAGAGGCTCTTAGGAGCTTGGGAATCCGCTATTTGGATCTTGAAGATGCTGGGGTGATGCTGCCGGTTGCGTCCATGGATATTCGCTATCTCAAGCCTCTGACTTATGATGATGAATTGCGAATTGAGACGAGCATTATTGCTTTGCCAACAGGTAGCAGGGTGTCATTTTCCTATCAAATATTCAATGCCCTAGATGAATTGACCACTACCGGATCATCAGTATTGGTTTCTGTTGATGCCTCGTCAGGTAAGCCCTGTCCAGCACCAGCGAACCTGATTGAAGCCTTGCGACCTTATTTTGCAGATAAGGCTTGAAGGCGGAAGACTTGATCATTGGCGTGCAGGCTGAGCCATTGGCCCGTTGGCAAAGTGATGCGATGGGGCAGGTGCTGCCATAGCTGCAAGCGTTGTCCTTTGCTGTCATACAAACTGCCTTGCTTGCCATACAATGCTTCAGGTACAGCAAAGTCTTGTCCTTTGATCAGGAAGGCCCTGATGGGGCTTGATAGACTTGTCTCAGTTTCTTGCCCAGTCTGTGGCGGCAGAATTAACCATTTGGCAAAGTGAAGATGCAAAGTCGTTGCATGTTGACCATTGTAGAGGGCTGAGTCAGCTGCTAAAATCAGATTGGCAGCCTGGGGCATGCTCATGTTATTGACGTAGCCATAGAGGGACTGTGCCACCAGCCGGTCCATTTGAACAAAACCAATGTCTGCCCATCCTCGCATCAATGGGTCCACAAAGAGATCGGTGTGACTGTACAAATTGCTGAACGATTGACTGGGGTACATTTTCCCGCTGCTGTTGACGGCCATGCGTCCAGGCCAGAAAGGGTTATGCCCATCCCAACTGTAGACGCGTTCCCAGCCAAATGGGTTAATGCGGCGCGAATTGCTTGCTGCAAAGTAATCACCAATGGCCTCTTCGATGCACTCCCTTTCTATGCCAAATGAAGTCCATGGTGCCGCACTGAAAACCATGGCATGAGCGTATTCATGGTAAATGACGTCGGCATCCTCTGCGTCATCCACGCCACCTTCGCCAAACAAAAGATGGGGAGGGTTTCCGTTGGGGTCAAAGGCTGAATTGTCAGTGCCGCCAAGGGCGTTGACATCCACAGGGATGCTGTAGTTGACCATGTTTGTGAAGCCAAGGCTGTCCAGGTGTCTGCGTTGTGTCTGAATGTGTGCCAAAGCATTGACCATTTCAAATAGGCTATCAGAACGGCTGGCAAAAAAGTCCCCATTGATACTGGTTGGCACGGCGACTACAGGGCTGTCAAATTCTGCAATATGCGCGGCACTGGAAGCTAATGTAAACTGCCCGCCGATGAAGGTGAGCTCTAATTCGACACTGTCTCTGTAGCTATCAAGAAGGCTTTGGTTCAAATCTTGAGCATCCACAAAGGAGCCGCCGTAGACCGTGTTTGCCGTTGTCAGGGGGTCTGGGTTGAAACGGAAGCCACGACCCACCGTGTCAGTCATGTGTCTGAGCATGTTTTGTGTCCATAAGGTGTTGCCTTGTCCATCGATCCACAGACGCTGGTGCTGCAGCCCATTCGATTGACTTCTGTGGTCTTCTATCTTGCAGGCTATCAGACCCTGTTCGCTGGGGAAAAAATGGGTAAGCTCTCGGCCGACAACTGCTGAGGTAGCTAGCCAATGGTTAGGAATGGATGCGCGCAAGCTGATCAAGGCTTTGCCATCAGGTTTTAGCCACAGCAAGGCAGTTGCGCCTTTGACTGGCAGGTCATGAATGATGAGTTGATGCCTGATATGCATGCCGCCAGGGCTTCGCAGGCTATCAGTCCACTGCCAATGCCAACCATGGGGTAAGTCACTGTTGAGTTGAGATGTCCATTGGGCAACAGTTATTGATCCCTGAGAGCCTTCCCATTGTTGGGTCATGGACAGCAAGGGTTGACCGAGAAGTTGTGGACTCAGGTACAGCAAGGTAAAGGCAATCAATAGGGTTTTCATCATGGGCGGTGTAGGTGGCACAGGTCGGAGCCAGTGGATAAGGTGTCATGCAATGTTGCGGTGCGTGGCAGTAAGGGGGCAGGTACGCCTGCATGCAAAAGCTTGGGGCCAACGCACTGCCTGACTTCATCCCAGAGCCCGTGGTCTAAAAAGGTTTGCAAGGTCTGACGCCCACCTTCAACCAAAATGCTTCGCAGGTTGCTTTGTCTCAAATGCTCCTTGAGAGTCTCTACATCATTGGCTTTTTCGCTTGTGGCCCAATGCATCCAAGTAGCAGGCACCTCGATCTCACCGGGACGGTTTGACCAAATGATAACTTGTGGTTGCCGGCCTTCAACGGCCCTAACAGTCAATTGTGGTCTGTCGCTCAACAAGGTGTTGGCGCCAATCAAAAGACCTGCCTCCTGACTTCTCCAATGATGGACCAAGCTTTGGGTCCATGCATCCGTGATTCGCTCTGCTGACTCATGTGGTGATCGATTGCGATCAATGAAGCCATCCTGGCTTTCAGCCCATTTGAGAACGATATAGGGTCGTTGTTTGGTGATGCTGGTGATGAACCGTCGATGAGCGTGCTGACAGGCATCCTCCAGGAGGCCGACATCAGTGGCAATGCCTGCGTTTTTTAAGCGTTGGATGCCTTGACCTGCAACCAAGGGATTGGGGTCTTTCATCCCGACAAAGACCTTTGAAATGCCAGCGTGAATCAAGGCATCTGCACAGGGTGGGGTTTTGCCATGATGACTGCAAGGCTCAAGTGTCACCGCGATCTGGCTTGAAGAAATCAAGTGCTGATCTTCAGCCGTGATAGATTGCAATGCCATGATTTCTGCATGCGCATGACCTGGTGACTGTGTCCATCCTTCGCCAATGACTCGATCTTGATGCCAAATAACAGCACCCACAGCTGGGTTAGGATGACAATGAGGCCAAGCCTTTGCCCCAATAGATAAAGCGCGTTGCATGGCATCGGGAGGATTCATGGGAGCAATGTACGGCTACCTTTGCGGCATGCATCCATCCATTTTTCGACGGCAATGTCGACAAGCCCTGCTAGATGCAGGCATTGCGGCCACTGAAGCTGATGCTTTGTGGACCTGGCTGATTGCTGAACGTTTAGCAATGAGCAGAATCCAATGGGAGTTGTTGGATGATCTATCGGCTGACACCATGACTGGCCTGCAAAGGGATGTGGATCGCATGGTCAATCACGAACCATTGGCCCATGTCTTGGGTTATGTTGACTTCGATGGCCTGCAATTGCATGTGGGTCCTGAGGCATTGATTCCACGCCCAGAAACTGTTTTTTTGGTTGATCAAGTCGTTGACAAGCTGCCTCAAGGGGGTCGCGTGTTAGATGTTGGCACGGGCACTGGCTGCATTGCCTTGGCTGTGAAGTCCCGACGCTCTGACGCACAGGTGACAGGCTTGGACCTGTCTCCCGAAGCCTTGCAATGTGCTGAGCGCAATGGGTTATCGTTGTCATTGGATGTCCAATGGGTTCAGGGAGACCTCACTAAAGACCCGCCTAAGGGTCAGTGGGACATGATTGTCAGCAACCCGCCCTACATACCCATGCAGGAGCGTGACAATTTGGACGCGTCTGTTCGAGAATTTGAACCGGCCATGGCATTGCATTCACCGGCATCGGATGACATCTATTTTTTTCGACGACTGATTCAATGGGCAGAGACTTTGCTAAGCCCTGGCGCTTGGCTGTTGATGGAGGGGCACCATGTCCTTTCAGCAACGGTGGTGAATTTGCTGATTGAACAAGGGTGGTCAGAGGTGCAGTTGTGCAAGGATGATTGTGGAAAACCTCGGATGATTCTAGCAAAACGTCCCTGAAGAGAGCTTATTTTTGATGGACATGTCCATCGAACGAATCCATCAGCTACGCAAGGCATTGCATGCGCACAATCGCCACTACTATGTGGACGATACGCCGACGATCAGTGATGGGGCATTTGACCGATTGCTCGATGAATTGATTGCCCTGGAAACTGAATTTCCAGATTTATTTGACCCCAATAGTCCCACCCAACGCATTGGGGGAGGGTTGATTGATCAGTTTGAAACTGTGAGTCATCGCCGCCGCATGTTATCTCTCAGCAATACGTACAACAAGGAGGAGTTGGATGCTTTCATGGACCGAGCAGAGCGGGGGGACGACCTGTTGTGGGATTGTGAATTGAAATACGATGGCGTTGCCATTGCCCTGTGGTATGAAAACCGCGTGCTAACCCGTGCATTGACACGGGGCGATGGACAGCAAGGTGATGATGTCATTGCCAATGTGCGAACCATCCGTTCGCTGCCATTGAAATTACCAGATGATGCGCCTGATGACTTGGAGGTGCGCGGCGAAATCTTTTTCACCAATGACAACTTTTCTGCCTTGAATGATCGGCGAGAATCCCTTGACATGCCAACATTCGCTAACCCAAGGAATGCCGCATCAGGCAGCTTGAAGACCAAGAATGCAACGGAGGTGTCCAAGCGCAAATTGTCTGCATTAATGTACCATGCCATCACCGCTGATAAGCCATTCACGAGCCATGCAACAGCTATGGACCAACTGCGCTCATGGGGCTTTCCTGTTCCGTCTTTGGACAAGCGATGGTCAGCGGTTCGCGTAGGGAGATCAGATGTGCATGCCTTCTTGTCAAATTGGGATGAAGCCAGACATCAACTGCCATTTGCCATTGATGGAGCCGTGATCAAAGTTGACTCGATGGCTCAGCAGGAAGCCCTAGGCTTCACTGCGAAATCGCCCCGATGGGCCATTGCCTACAAATTCAACAGCGAAGCTGCATTAACGGTCCTCAATGAGGTGTCTTTTCAGGTTGGAAGAACTGGGGCCATAACCCCCGTTGCACACCTTGAGCCCATCTGGCTTTCAGGTACGCTGGTTCAGCGTGCGTCTTTGCACAATGCAGACCAAATTGCCAAACTGGACTTGCATGTCGGTGACCATGTATGGGTTGAAAAGGGCGGCGAGATCATCCCGAAAATCACCAAAGTTGCTGCTGACAAACGGCCAGCAACAGCTCTTAAAGTACATTTCATTGAATTCTGCCCGGATTGTGATTCCAGGCTGATTAAAAATGCCAATGAGGTGCAGCATTATTGTAACAATGACCTCAATTGCCCCACCCAAGTCAAAAGCCGATTGACACATTTTGTCAGTAGAAAGGCCATGGATATTGATGGCCTAGGCTCTGAGACCATTGATCAATTGGTAAGCAAGGGCCTTGCTAGACGACCTTCTGACTTGTACAATTTGACGGATCTACAATGGCGACAGTTAGGCCAGTTCAAAGAAAAAAGCATTGAGAACGTAACGAAAGGGCTTGCCTCGTCTTTGAAAATTCCTTTTGAGCGGGTTCTGTTCTCTTTGGGTATCAGGCATGTTGGAGCAACCGTTGCCGGCATGCTAGTGGAAGCCCTTGAGGACATGGATACCTTGCTTGCTGCAGATGAGCCCACTCTGACTGCCATTGATGGCGTCGGGCCAATGATTGCAACCTCCTTAGCCGCATGGCTTCAGGTTGACTCCAATGTGAATGAAGTTCGGCGATTGAGCGAGGCTGGGCTGTTGATGCATGGAGAGAGAAAATCGCAGCCGACATCCTTGGTCTTGGCACGCAAGGCCTTTGTCGTGTCAGGTGTTTTTACAGATTTCACACGCGACGAACTCAAGGCCAGCATTGTCGCTCATGGTGGCCGAGTGGTAGGCTCCATATCTGGCAAGACAGATGTACTTTTGGCTGGTGAAGGCATGGGGCCAAGTAAATTGGCAAAAGCCACCCAATTGCAAATCACCATCATCAATGAAGCAACCTACCAGATATGGATTGGCTCTACGGATTAACTAAAGGCTACCGCAAACGACAATGGGCTAGGGCAAAACGTCAGCCTGTGATCAGGGCCCCTTGGAAGGGTTGGTCACAATGCCGCCGCATCGGTATTTTATTCGATGCCAGTGAGGATAGGATGGCCTTGGATGCCATGCGCGAGGTGGTAGATTACTTCAAGGCAAGACAGCGCCATGTTTTGCTCTGCGGTTGGACTGGCGGCCTGAGGCCTAAGCATGCTTTGTATGCAGGGAGGCAGCTGATTTTTATTGATGATTTCACCCCGTTGGGCAAGGTCAAGAGTGGTAACGCCTTGGAATTCATACAAAGCGAGTTCGATGTCATCATCTCCCTGCAGCGCAACGACAAGCTTCCCCTGGATGATTTAGCACGCAGAGCTAGTACTGGATTGCGTGTGACCATTGGCGGCAAGGAAGACTTTTATGATCTCATCATGGCTGAGCCTAAGAATTTATTGGCTGAGCTCATCCCGCTTTTTGAAGAAACATCCACATGGCTTCATAGAATTCAACCCCACCAATCATGACTTCACCCACAGGAACAGGCGTAGCCCTGGTTACACCATTCAACGCTAAAGGGCAACTTGATCTTGATGGATTGACGGCACTGGTTCACCATTGCATTGCTGGTGGGGTAGACTTTTTGGTGGCCATGGGTACCACCGCGGAATCAGCAACCCTATCTAAAGAAGAGAAACAGGATGCCATTCATTGCATCTTGTCAGCCAATCAAGGTCAATTGCCGGTGGTTTTAGGTGTTGGCGGCAATAACACAGCGACAGTTGTTGAAGACTTTGCTTCGATCCCTGACGGGATTGATGCCATTCTCAGCGTGAGTCCATTTTACAACAAACCTACTCAAGAGGGTATTTACCAGCACTTTCTAACCATTGCTGCTGCCACAGACCTTCCAGTGATTCTTTACAATGTGCCCGGTCGTACGGCATCCAATGTGACAGCTGAAACTACCTTGAGGCTGGCTCACGATGTGGAAAACATCGTAGCTGTCAAAGAAGCAAGTGGCGACATGGGGCAGGTAATGGCCATCATCAAGGATGCGCCGGAAGACTTTGCTGTCTTGTCAGGAGATGACAACCTCACCTTAGCCATGTTGTCCATGGGAGGGCATGGGGTCATTTCAGTCAGTGGTCAGGGATTCCCAAAACCTTTTTCAAACATGGTCTCACTAGCCCTTGATGGGCATGTGGTTCAAGCAAGATCACCCCATTATGCCTTGTTGGATATCACCAACATGCTATTTGAAGAGGGCAACCCCGCTGGCATAAAAATGGTGCTGCAAGAGCTTGGCGTCTGTGAATCTTATGTTCGTCAACCGTTATGGGCCATTTCTGAGGATTTAACGTCCCGGATTTGCTCTGCCACCAAGGCCTTGATGGATTGAATGATACTTTTTATTGAAAGATGCTCGCTTTGGCATGCTTTCTGAACCGATGAATCCATAATTTCGCGCCCTATGCGTCCAACCATCTCTTCTTTCTTCTCCCTGCTCATCATTGCCATGACCCTGTCATCATGTGGCGAATTCCAGGACATTCTTAAAAGCACGGATACCGAGCTGAAATTCACCAAGGCAAAAGCTTACTACGAGGCAGAGGAGTACAACAAAGCCTATGAGCTGTTTGATGATTTGATGACGGCCTTTCGCGGCACAGCAAAAGCTCAAGAGGTTTACGCCTACTTCGCAAAAACGCTTTATGAGCAAAAGGACTACATCCTTGCTGGCTACCATTTCAAGCGTTTCTCTCAAACATTTCCTAGCCATGACTTTGCAGAGGAAGCTGCCTACATGGCTGCGTATTGCTACTACTTGGAGGCGCCGTCAAGCAGCTTGGACCCGGCCTACATATACAAGGCCATGGATGAATTGCAGCTTTTCATCAACACACACCCAGGATCCACCCACCTGATATCCAGCAATACGCTGATTGATGAGTTGCGTTTGCGTTTGGAGGAAAAGGCCTACAATATTGCTTACGGCTACTACCACCGCAGCCAGTTTTCAAGTGCTGTAACTTCATTCAATGCCATGTTAGCTGACTTTCCAGACAGCAAACACCGTGAAAATGCCATGCGGATAAAAGCCATGGCTGCCTTTGAATTAGCCAAGAAAAGCATTGAATCAAAGCAAGCACAGCGCTACAAAGAAGCTGAAACAGCCATCCTTGAATTCATCGATGCCTACACTGAATCAAGCGAAATCGAGGCAATGAAGCTTTTAAATGAAGAAGTAGGGGCTTATTTGGAAAAATCGGCTTAAATTTGCAGCCCAATAATCTGACTATGGACAAGGAACTTTTGAACGCTGCGAAGACAACCCAAACATTGGATTTCAATGAATTGGACAAGACCACAGAGAATGTCTATGAGTCTTTGGTCATGATTTCTCGCCGTGCTGAGCAAATCAACGAAACAATTCGTGCTGAGATCAAGCATAAAATGGAAGAATTCGAAGACACCACGGAGTCTCTTGAAGAGGTCTTTGAGAACCGCGAGCAGATTGAGATGTCTAAGCGTTTTGAATCCATGCCTAAGCCTGGTGCCATGGCTACCAAGGAATGGTTGGAGGGCAAGGTATACTACCGCTACCCTGAGGTTGATGTCGATTCCCAAGATGCATGAGTACCCTCAAGGGTAAGCATATCCTGGTTGGCATTTCCGGAGGGATAGCAGCATACAAAATACCATCATTTATTCGAGAGCTTCGCCGTGAAGGGGCAGAGGTCCGCTGTGTCTTAACCCATGCTGCGAAGGCTTTTGTGTCCCCATTGACATTGGCGACCTTATCAGGCCAGCCTGCTCAGATGGATTTCGTAAATGAAGCTGTTGGTTCCATTGAGTGGAACAACCATGTAGCTCATGCAGAATGGGCTGATGCCATTGTGGTGGCTCCTGCGACCAGCAATAGCATTGCAAAAATTTGCCACGGCCTCTGTGACAATCTGTTAGCTGCTGTTTTGCTTTCTGCTAAATGCCCCATATTCTGGGCCCCAGCAATGGACTTAGACATGTTCATCCATCCAGCAAATCAAAAAAACCTATCCATTTTGACCGCTTGGGGACACCATGTTTGGCCATCGCCATCAGGTGAGTTAGCCTCAGGCCTGACTGGACCGGGTCGCATGGCAGAGCCGGTGTGGATGTTACAGGCATTGAAGATGGGTCTTAGCAACAATACATGGGAAGGCAAGACCCTTTTGATGACGTCAGGACCAACGGTTGAGGCTATTGACCCCGTGCGATTCATCAGCAATGGTAGCTCAGGCCGCATGGGCGCTTCCTTAGCGTTAGCTGCTGCCAATCGCGGTGCGCGTGTTGAATTGGTATCTGGTCCCGCAGCCGTGATGCCCCCTTCACACCCTGGTATCCATGTTCATGCTGTTGTCTCAGCGGATGACATGCTGACAAAATGCAATCAATTACAGGCAGATGCTGATGTCGTGGTATGCGCTGCAGCAGTGAGTGATTACCGTCCTGCAAAGCTGGAAAATGAAAAATTACCAAAAGGCTCCAGCCTTCGCGTTGACATGTTAGCAAACCCTGACATTCTTCAGCACATGGGAACGGTTCGAAAGGCAAAACACCCCCATCAAATAGTGGTTGGTTTTGCTTTGGAAACCCATGACGCAGAGGCTAAGGCCAAGGCCAAGCGCCTGCGAAAGCAAGCAGATTTGATGGTTTTGAATCACGCAGGCGTTCCCGGTGAAGGCATGCACGCGAAAAGCAACCGCATTACGTTATTGGATGACCATGGCCAACAATCCAGGCCCCAAGAGTCTAAAGCAGATGCTGCTGAGGCTATTTTGGATTGGGTAGAAAATCATTGGGCCTAAAACCCCTATCAACCATTGCAATGATCAAGGCAGGCTTCAAGTATTTCGTTCTCACAGGGCTGATGCTATGCGTGTCGCCAGCAGTGATTGCACAGGAGTTCTTCATGGATGTCCGCGTTCAAGCACCAAAGGTTCAATCCTCTGATAAAGCCGTCTTCACGACCATGCAAAACGCTTTGAGGGATTTTGTTAATGGCCGTTCTTGGACAGAAACCCGTTTTGAAGTGGCTGAACGCATCCGGGGCTCCTTGGTCTTCACCATCGATGAGTACCAGCCATCGACAGGGCTGATGCGAGGCAACTTACAGGTCCAATTCACGCGTCCTGTTTACATGTCTGATTATCAATCACCAACCATGATGTTTTTGGATGGGAGTGTAGACATCACCTACCGAGAAAATCAATCCATGGAATTCAACCCGGGGCGATTTGATGACAACCTGACGAGCATCATTGGTTTTTATTGCTACCTGGCCTTAGGTTTGGACGCAGCGAGTTTTTCAACTGAAAGCAGCTACCACCTGAAGCAGGCACAGATCATTGTCGCCAATGCGCAATCTGCCAATGGAAGCAGTGGATGGAGCCAGACTGGAAGTAACCGTAATCGCTATTGGTTGATTGAAGAATTGTTGAGCCCCGCAAACACAGATTTTCTTACCAGTTGGTACAGTTACCATCGCATGGGCATGGATCGCATGCATAGCCCTGTGCAGCAGCGGGCAGCAAAGGAAGCCATGTCCTCAGCATTGATGGGTTTGCAAGGCATCTATGAACGCAACCCCAATTCCAGCTTGTTGCGCTGGTACTTTGATGCAAAGAGCCAGGAGATCATCCAAGTCTTTGGGGATGGGCCAACCATGAATCAATCGGACTTGATTGAGGCTTTGAGTCAAATGGACCCTAGCAATCGTTCTAGCTATTTATCGATGTCTCAGCGCTGATCTTTGGTGTAAATTCACCTCACCATGTGGTCAGCACTACGCATTCAACATTTTGCACTCATCAGCCAGCTCAATCTAACAATTGAACCGGGATTCACCGTACTTACGGGCGAAACGGGTGCAGGTAAGTCCATTCTACTGGGTGCATTGCAACTGGCACTTGGTGGACGATCAGACAGCAGTAAGTGGGTCGTTCAAGGTAAAAAATGCGTTGTGGAAGCTGATTTTAATTTAGCAAAATCCTCATGGGAGAGCTGGTTTGCTCAGGAAGATTTGGATTTTGAGCCTGTCACGACACTGAGACGAGAAATCTCAGCAACAGGGAAATCGCGAGCATTCATCAATGACACCCCAGTGAGACTGACTGTCATCAGAGACCTGAGTGAAAGTTTGATTGACATCCACAGTCAGGTGGACTCAGCCAAGTTGACCCGTTCAGGTTTTGTTGCAGGGTATTTAGATCGCATGACTGACTCACATCAATCAATCACAACTTACCAGAATGCTTGGTCGACATGGCAAGGAGCAAAGGCTGATTGGGCAAGACTTGAAGTTGAGTTGCAGGGCGTCATGGATGAGGAATACCTTCTTTTTTTGCATGAAGAACTACAGGCTGCTCAATTGGAGCCTGATGAAGAGAAGCAGTGGCAAGATGAATTGCAAACATTGAGCCATGCAGAGGACTTGATGTCTGATTGTGAGGAAGCGAGGGCGTTGATTGAATCACCTGAACAAGGCTTACAGGACATGATGGGCCGCCTCCAAAACCTTGTAACGCGGATGGCAGGCATGTCTTCGCAGTTTCATGACATGACGGTATCAGGCCAGGAGGCCTTGATAGCATTGGATGACATGCTTCGAAGCATGGATGACCTTTTCCCACACTTGCAGTCGGATCCAGGGAGATTGTCTTGGCTAGAGGGTCGATTGAGCATGCTTGATGCTTTGCAGCGGAAGCATCAAGTGGCTGACGTGAAGTCCTTGCTGGAAAAACAGGCTGCCCTAGGTTCTCAATTGGATGGCTTGCATGCGGCTGGCGATCGAAGAGCTTCATTGAGTCAAGCTTTGGTTGATAGCAAGTCAGCAGTGATGGCTGCAGCTAACCAGCTGCACATCGACCGCATGAATCACGTCGATGTTGTCACCTCGGCTGTGGAAAAGACCTTGAAAGCCTTGAATATGCCTGATGCATCCTTAGCCATTGACTGTCAGGAGTTGCCACAACCCTCCAAAGATGGACTATGGCAGTACCATTTCATGTTTTCTGCTAACAAAGGATCCAAGCCTATGCCTATTGCAAAGGTTGCAAGTGGTGGCGAGCAGAGCCGACTGATGCTTGCTCTGAAAAAACTTTTCGTGGCAAAGAAAGGTTTGCAAACGATGTTGTTTGATGAGATTGATTCAGGGATATCAGGCCAAACTGCATCTAAAGTAGCTGGTATTTTTCAAGACATGGGCATGCAAGGCCAGATTCTTGCGATAACCCATTTGCCACAAGTTGCTGCTGCAGGTCAACACCATTGGTTGGTTGACAAGCAAGGACATGGTGGTCAAACAGAAACTTCATTGCGGATTCTTGACAAGAAGGATAGGCAGCTAGAGGTAGCCCGGATGTTAGCAGGCGATGCCATTACAGAGACTGCTTTGGCACAGGCCAGTAATTTGTTGGGGACTTCTTGAGACTTTCTACATCTAACCATGAAAAAAGCATCGCATCTGACTTGCTATGTGCGATATTTGTTCTAATCACCACATTAACCTCGACATGAATAATCTACTCAAAGGCAAAAAAGGCATCATATTTGGCGCCCTCAACAGTGAATCCATTGCTTGGAAAGTTGCTGAGCAATGCCATCAACAAGGCGCGCAAATTGTGCTAACCAATGCGCCTATGGCCATGCGTTTGGGTGAAATCAATGGTTTGGCTGAAGCCATTAATGCCCCTGTGGTGCCTGCAGATGCAACCAGCATAGAGGAGATTGAAAACCTATTCACCAAATCCATAGAGCATTTTGGTGGTCAAGTTGACTTTGTCTTGCATAGCATTGGTATGTCAGTGAATGTGAGAAAAAACCGCCCCTACACCGATTTGAATTACGATTTTTTAACCAAGGGCTGGGATGTGTCTGCCGTCAGTTTCCACAAGGTCTTGCAAACGGCTTATAAAATGGACGCCATTGCTGATTGGGGATCTGTATTAGGTCTAACGTATATGGCTGCACAGCGAACCTTCCCCGACTACAGTGACATGGCTGAAAACAAAGCCTACCTTGAATCCATTGCGCGAAGCTTTGGCTACCACTATGGGTTGAAAAGCAAGGTTCGCGTGAACACCATTTCACAATCACCAACGATGACTACAGCGGGTTCAGGCGTTAAGGGATTTGATGGATTCATGTCTTTTGCAGAAAAAATGAGCCCCTTAGGGAATGCCACAGCAAAGGACTGTGCAGACTACTGTGTTGCCATGTTTAGTGATCTGACGCGAAGGGTGACCATGCAAAATCTTTACAATGATGGCGGGTTTAGCCTCATGGGTGTCAGCCAAGAAGTGCTTGAAAAGTACATGGAAAGCGTTGATTAATCAATCCCATTGATTGCATTAAAAAAAGCGCAGCCAAGCTGCGCTTTTTTATTGGGTTAACAAACCCATGAAGGGTGTTGTTTATTCACCTGATTGTTCATGGAATGTGATGCTGGGGTATTTTTCCTGAGTCATTTGCAAGGAGAATTGACTGTCAGGCAAAAAGACGAGCCTACCATACTTGTCATCGGCCAACTGCCTATTTTTTAGAAGCTTGAAGCCCTTGAGCTCTTGCTCATCACTTGACTCAACCCAGCAAGCTTTGAATGCCTGGAATGGTTCGTAGGAGCATTTGGCTCCATACTCATGCTCCAAGCGGTACTGAATAACTTCGTATTGCAATGCGCCTACGGTGCCAATCACCTTGCGACCACTGCTTGTCAGGGTGAAGAGTTGCGCGACGCCTTCATCCATCAATTGATCGATGCCCTTTGCTAACTGCTTGGATTTCATCGGGTCTTGGTTATTGATGAATCGAAAATGCTCAGGGGAGAAGCTGGGTATTCCCTTGAAGTGCAGGGGGTCTCCGCTGGTTAAGCTGTCGCCAATCCGGAAAGACCCGGAATCGGGCAGACCTACAATGTCCCCAGGGTAGGCGACGTCTACAATGGACTTCTTGCTGGCTAGGAAGGTTAAGGGGCTAGAGAATTTTAACTGTCGGTTTTCTCTGACGTGCAAGTAATTGCTGTTGCGCTCAAACTGCCCGGATACAACCTTGCAAAAAGCAATGCGGCTTCGGTGCTTGGGGTCAATGTTTGCGTGAATCTTGAAAATGAAACCACTGAATACGGACTCATTGGGGTGAATAATTCGCTCTTCAGCTTTCTTAGGTTGAGGTGGCGGGGCAATATCCACAAAGCAATCCAGCAAATCTTTGACACCAAAATTGTTTAAAGCAGAGCCAAAAAATACCGGGCAAAGCTGACCCGCCTGGTAGGCCTCCTTGTCAAATTTGGGGTAAACCCCTTGAATGAGCTTAATCTCTTCACGCAAGCTTGCTGCAGCCTCTTCGCCAATGCGCTCTTCAAGCTCGCTGCTTGATAGATCATCGATAGTGATGCTGTTGCCAACACGTTGCTTGTGTTGCCCATCGTAAAGCAACAAATGCTTTTCCCAAAGGTTGTATACCCCCTGAAAGCGTTGACCCATGCCAATGGGCCAGGACATTGGGCAAAGCCCCAGGCCAAGAGAGGTTTCAATCTCATCCAATAGGTCAAACCCATCCAAACCCTCGCGGTCCAGTTTATTGATGAAGACAATAATGGGGGTGTCACGCATGCGGCAAACAGCCACAAGTTTTTTGGTTTGCGCTTCCACACCCTTTGCTACATCGATCACGACAATGACAGAGTCCACTGCGGTCAGGGTCCGGTAGGTGTCTTCAGCAAAGTCTTTGTGTCCAGGGGTGTCCAGGATGTTGATGTGGCGCCCTAAGTATTCAAATGCCATCACAGATGTTGCGACAGATATGCCACGCTGCTTTTCGATTTCCATGAAATCTGACGTGGCTGACTTCTTAACCTTGTTGGACTTGACGGCACCTGCTTCTTGAATGGCCCCACCGAAAAGGAGCAATTTTTCAGTCAATGTGGTCTTTCCCGCATCAGGGTGGGAAACAATGCCAAATGTGCGGCGGCGTAGGATTTCTTCTTGGAAGGTCACAGAATATGTGGTTTTCAGACGGCGAAGGTAAGGATTGAACATGTAGATTTGTCTCACATGAATGATAGAGAAGAATTTGTTATCCTAGTCAACGCTAAGGATGAGCCACAAGGCCTGATGGAAAAAATGCTAGCTCACCGCAATGGCAGTCTTCACCGAGCATTTTCTGTTTTCTTGTTCAATGATCAAGGGGAAACCCTTTTACAGCAGCGTGCTGAAGACAAATACCACAGCCCTATGCTGTGGACCAATTCATGCTGTAGTCACCCAAGGGAAGGGGAAACCGTCCTTGAGGCTGCTAATCGTCGCCTGGGTGAGGAGTTAGGGGTTGATGCAAAGGATGTGCACGGTTTGAAAAAGCTGTTTCACTTTCAGTACCACGCTTCCTTTGATAATGGCCTGGTAGAGCATGAGTTGGATCATGTATTGACGGCTAAATTTGAAGGTGAGACACCATTTAATCCCGATGAAGTCCATGCTTTAACATGGCGATCCATCGCCGACATTCAACGTGATATGAAAGCCAATCCATCAGGCTTCACGGCCTGGTTTCAAATCATTTTCAAGGAATACCTTAATCACCTGACCACATGAAAGCCAGTATCTCTCGACACGCCCACTTCAATGCCGCCCACCGATTACATGTGAAGGCGTGGTCCGATGAAAAGAATGCGGCATTTTTTGGTCTTTGCAATAACCCCCATTACCATGGACACAACTATGCTTTGATAGTGACAGTTCTTGGTGAAATAGACCCTGTAACGGGCTATGTGATGGATATTCAAACATTAAGTGAGGCAATTGAGAAGCATGTACTTATCCGCTTGGATCACAAAAATTTAAATATAGAGGTTGAGCCCTTCATCACCTTGAATCCCAGTGCTGAAAACATTGCAGTCACCATTTGGCAATGGCTAAGGCCAGTGATTTCTCACGAGTTAGGCATTAAGGTAACCTTGTATGAGACGCCAAGGAATTTTGTTGAATTCGACGGAACCTAGGTCTTTAAAAGAAGAAACAAAAACAAGACAGCTAACTTTATCCAAAACTTAAAATATAAAAATCATGGATCTTTTACTCTATTTATTATTACTTCCTTTATCAGTAATCCTGTTTGGTATTTTCTTTATCATAAAGCAACAAAGAGCAGGAATAATTGAAAGGTTTGGAAAGTTTCATAGCGTTAGGCAGTCTGGGCTGCAATTAAAAATACCGATAGTAGATAAGCTTGCAGGTAAATTAAGCTTGAAGATTCAGCAACTAGATGTCATTGTTGAAACAAAAACTAAAGATGATGTTTTTGTTAAAATAAAGGTTTCAGTTCAATATAAGGTAATTAAAGAAAAAGTGTACGATGCTTTTTACAAGCTAGACTTCCCTCATGAACAAATAACAAGCTACGTTTTTGATGTTGTTAGAGCAGAGGTTCCTAAAATGATATTAGATGACGTCTTTTTAAGAAAGGACGATGTGGCTATTGCTGTTAAAACAGAACTTAACGAAGCGATGATTGAGTATGGTTATGATATTATTAAAACCCTTGTAACAGACATCGATCCAGATCAACAAGTTAAAGAGGCAATGAATAGAATAAACGCATCTGAGAGAGAAAAAGTAGCTGCACAATTTGAGGGTGACGCTGCGAGAATTCTTATCGTAGAAAAAGCAAAAGCTGAGGCAGAAAGCAAAAGATTACAAGGGCAAGGTATCGCAGATCAAAGAAGAGAGATTGCCCGTGGTCTAGAAGAGTCCGTAGAGGTTCTAAATAAGGTTGGTATAAACTCTCAGGAGGCTTCAGCGTTAATCGTTGTTACCCAGCATTACGACACTTTGCAGTCAATAGGAAGTGAAACAAACTCTAACTTGATTCTTCTGCCTAACTCTCCACAAGCAGGTAGCGAAATGCTTAACAACATGGTCGCTAGTTTTACAGCAAGTAATCAAATAGGAGAGGCCATGAAAAAAGCTGAATTGAAAAAAAATCAATAAGCAGGCTTAAGCTCGGTAGCCAAAGAGGCCCTTTTTCTTAATGACTTCATCCACAAAGGTTGGAAGCGACTCTTCCCACCCTTGTTCTCCAGCTTTTATTTGACGCAGGACCTCGCGACTCCAAATATTTAATATACTGGGGTCATAATCCTCTATGTCTCGCATGCGGCGATTGTAGAATAGGTATTCTACGATGGGACGGAATCGAGGATGAACCTTCACGTCTTTAACGGTCTCAATGTTGCCATCGTTGTTGAACGGGTAAGCGTAAATTACCAAGTCCTTGGAGAATATTTTACCAAAGGCTTCAAGAATTCCACCGTTGAGGTGACGGTAGTACTTCTCTTCAAAAATTTCCCTCAATCCGGGGATCCCTGTAATCAATCCCAGTCGTCGTTTGGTGAATGTTGAGAAATAATCTACCAGCTTATAGTACTCCTGGTAATTAGATATCAAGACAGTTTGACCAATAGAGCAAAGGATTTCAGCGCGATCCAAAAAGTCTTGTTCGTCGATGTCACCATCCGACAAGAGGTTGTTCATGGTGATCTCAAACAAGACAACTAGATTGTTTTTGTCAACACGTTTAGATTGCAAAAAGACTTGGTACCCCTTTTTGATCATATCCATGTTCACCTTCGTTACCGGGCGAAAGCTCCCGCGCATGGCCAGGATGTTCTTTTTGTATAGCAGCTCTGCAGGTAGGAGGTTAGTGCCTTCAGGGCTAAATATGACGGCATTGGTGAAGCCGTATTTCACCAACCACAATGACATGAGACGATTGTCAACATGCTTGAAGTCCGGTCCAATAAAGTTAATCAAATCAATTTCAACTGCTGAATGCCCGACACCATCAAGCAAGGACAAGAGCAACGCTTTCGGGTCATGGAAGAGCTTGAAGGCACCGTAAACCAGATTAACACCTAAGGTGCCAATGGTTTCTTGTTGATGCTTGGCGTCATTTTCACGCATCCTGACATGGAGGATGATTTCATTGGCAGCGCTATGAGGCGAGGTTTGAAAGCGAATGCCAATCCAGCCATGTCCTTTGAAAGTCTTGGCAAAATTGATGGTTGACACGGTGTTGGCAAAGGCGAAATACTGCTTGGTGCTGTCTTGTTCTCGAACGAGACGCTCTTCTAGCAATCCGTACTCATGGTTAAGCATCTTGCGAAGCCTAGGTTCTGTGACGTAGCGATCTTTAGGTTCTTCCCCGTAGATGGCGTTAGAGAAGGCCTTGTCGTAAGCAGACATGGCTTTTGCAATGGTGCCAGACGCACCTCCAGCACGGAAAAAATGCCGAACGGTTTCTTGTCCGGCGCCAATTTCAGCAAAGGATCCGTAGATGTCGTCATTGAGGTTGACATGAAGCGCTTTTTGCGAAGAATTGAGGGTCATCAAATCCATGTACCAAAGATAGACTAAATTCATGCCATGACTGAGCTAAGTTTAACATTTTTAGGCACTGGCACCTCCCAAGGTGTGCCAGTTATTGGGTGCAACTGTGAGGTCTGTTCGAGTGATGATTTGAAAGACAAACGCCTTCGTTCTTCGGTCCTGATTCAAAGCCCTAAAGCCAATGTCGTCATTGATTGTGGGCCAGACTTCAGGCAACAAATGCTGAGGGTGATTTGCAATAAGTTGGATGCTGTTGTATTGACTCATGAGCACATGGATCATGTGGCTGGCCTTGACGATGTCCGGCCATTCAATTTCATAACGAGGTCAGACATGCCTGTGTATTGTACCGACCGCGTATTGCAGCGATTGAAGGTGCAATTTTCTTATGCTTTTGCGGTGGATAAATACCCGGGTTCACCAGGCTTTGATCCCCACCTGATTAAGGCAAATGAAGACTTTGTGATTGGGGATCAATCATGGAAAGCCATCTTAGCAAGGCATGGCACATGGCCTGTCATGGGGTATCGGATCAATGACGTGGTTTATCTCACAGATGTCAATGGAATTAGTGATGAATCGATGGATCATCTAATTGGAGCTAAAGTTCTAATAGTTAGCGCATTGAGAAAGGAGCCTCACGTGGCTCATTACGCGTTAAGTGAAGCCATTGCTATGGCTAAAAAATCGAAGATTCCCCAGGTTTATTTCACCCATTTCAGCCACTTGATGGGACTACATGCCATTGAGTCTAAGTCTTTGCCTAAGGGAATGGCTTTTGCCCATGACGGGCTCAAGATTTCGTTGACTTAAAGGTTGCTGTGCTTGCTGTTGCCAAGCATGGTGCCAATTGCCCGACCATTTTGTGACCAATCAGGCCGATTTTCACCCAATGTCAGCCAGTCATCATAGCTACCATCCAAGGCAAACAAGGTGAAGTCAGCTGGCGCACCCACATTAATCACGCATTTCCCTAAACCATAGAGTTCTCTAGGGGCATGACATACAGCTTCAATCCATTGACCGAGTGCTTTGCTGTTGCTGTGCACCTCCCTGAACCATCCAAAGGCATGATCAAGGCTAGCGATGCCAAAAGCTGCTTTGCCCCATTCACAATCTACATGTTCAATGTCCATGGGGCGATGGTCCATCGCAATGATGTCCAGGGTGCCGTCATTGAGCCCTTCCCATAGGGCCTCTCTGTCAGCGTGACTTCTCAGTGGGGGCAAGGTTTTGTATGCGCTGTTGAAGTCGGCAATGTCTGATTCAGTTCCTACGAGGTTAGCGATATTCACATCAGCGGTGACGGTGGACCCTGCAGCTTTTGCTTGCCGAATCAAGTCCACACCTTCCATGCTTGAAACATTGGCGATGTGCAGTCGGCCACCTGCGTAGGTATGGATGGCTAGGTCTCGTTGAATCCTCGTGACTTCAGCTAAGCTAGGGATGGGGCTAAGTCCCATGTGTACAGCGACTTCACCTTCATGTGCTTGGCCTTTTGGTGATAATTGGTTGTCGTAGGCCATGCTCTGAATGGCCACGCCCATGTTAGAGCTGTATTCCAATGCCAATTGGAGAACCTGGGGGTTGTTCAATCCACCGATGTCATCGGTGAAGCCAACGGCACCTGCATTCAACATGTCTTGCATTTCTGCCAGGTGAACGCCTTTAATCCCTTGTGAGACAGAGCCTAATGGCAGCAATTTCACAGGCAACTTGCTCACAAGATGGTCCAGGGCTTCAATGTGTGGCCGACTGTCTCTGACAGGATTGGTGGTAGGAAGTAGTGCTACATGGGTAAAACCACCATGAGCAGCTGATGCCATCAGGCTTTCATAGTTTTCTCTCTCCTCATTGCCAGGCTGCCCGCATTGACTGCGGATATCAATCCACCCAGGACTGATGCAACGTCCGCTGGCCAGCTCCCAACGTTTGGCTCCCTGGGGGTCTAGCTGTTTGCCTATGGCGCTGATGGCGCCGTCAACAACCAAGATATCCATGGTGCTATCATGGTAAGGTGACTGTGGATCAATGATGTGAACGTTGGGGATGAGGGTCTTCATGGGTTTGGGTCATAAGATTCAACGCTGACTAAGGCAAAGTAAAAGCCTTCACCTGGCTTGGGTTTGAGGACCAAACGGCCTTTGAAAGTCTTAACGGCATCGGTGGGGATGTGCCCTGGGTTTTCTTTAAATTCAAGCCCCATGACGCTTTCAGGTCCGGCTCCGCCGCAAAAGAAGCAGGAGCTGAAAGGGTATGCGCTCAAAGCGTAGAGCTCACCCTTGCTGTCGATTGGCAAGACATACCCCGTGATGTAGATAACCTTGCCATTGAGTGTGGCAATGTTGTCAGGGTACAAGGCCTCCAAGGACCACATGGATCGGTTGCTGTCGTAAAATTCTGAAAAGTCTGTGGAGGCTAACATTCGCCAAGTGATTTTACTTGGAGGAATAATGCACAATGCAGGCATTGCTGCAATCATAAGCAGTCCAATGAATCCACTAGGCATCGACCAACGCACGGTGCAAAGATATTTTCTTTAAGCTTAACCAAGGCCCAACGGAGGAAATCCCTGCAAAAATCAATGCACCCCCTGCCATGACTGCATCCAGTGTGGATGGGACCCATGCTTGATTGGGGATATTCAGGGCTGAAGGTAGCCACAAGGATTGGCTGAAGTAGGCCATAAGTAGGCCTATGGCAGTGAAGCTAAGTGCTCCCATGACGATGAGGATATTCTGCCATGCCACCACTTGAAAGACCTGCCACCAAGTTGATCCCATTGCTCGCATTAAGGCATAATTGCTGCGATGTTCTCTGACATGTGCGTGCAAAAGCAGCAACAAACTAATGAAGCCGATCAATTGAAGCAGCAGGGTCATTATTTGCATGATTTGACCTCCGCGATTGAGCCATGTCATCATGCGATTGCCCTCCATCGCTGGAGAGATGGCCATCATTTTTGATGCTTTCTGAATGCGTGCTGGCAACATCAATCGGGTCATGGGGTTGTCAATGGACGCCAGAACAGCTGTGTATGCATGGTCTTTGTCCTGATGGATGTCCCACACAGAGCTCAATGGGGTGAATATGATGCGATCCCATGGGTTGCTGGCATCAACAATGCCAACCACACGGTAATCTTGGTGGGCGTGGTCGCCCAAGTCGTCTACCATGCCGTGGCTTCCATGAAAAACATCACCAACAGATAGATTGGAAGCCTGAGCAACGGTTGAACCAATCACAGCTTCCATGCTTTGCGACGGCCAACGCCCAGTCAATCGACTCTCGCCAATATGCAACCAAGTTGCACTGTCACAGCCAAGGATGCGAAACTCACCCAGTTGATCACCATAGGCAAGTCGTCGCACATGGCGAATGTCTGGGTGCTTGAGCCATTGTTCTGCTGTCTCCGACGGAATATTACCAGAGGCTGCGTCCACATGCAGCACATGTGCTAAAATGGACTGGGTTGGAGATCCTTTAGCGCAGAGCAGCAAGTCAGTTCCGTCAAGGGAGTTTCTCAGCTGCATAGTCATCCCTTTTTCAGCGCGGTCCATCAGGGCCATGCCAATGAGGCCAAGGGATAGGACCAAAGCTATCATGCTTGCAGATCCCAAGCGATGACGCAAGCTTGCAAAGGCAAAGACAAGGGCCTTCATGATGGCGAAGGGAGTTGAATGATGCGATCAGCCATGGCTGCTAGTGAGGCGTCATGTGTGGCTAATAGGACAGCGCATTGACTGACTTGCTGGTAGGCCTTCAGTGATTCGATCAAGGCAGTTGCATTGTCTCTATCTAATGAAGCAGTGGGTTCATCTGCTAGCAAAACAGGTGCGTCATGGCTGAAGGCTCTAATGGCACTGAGTCTTTGCTGCTCACCAAGGCTTAAACTGTGCGCTTGTTGATGCATGCAATGCGTTAAGCCCAAGCGGTCTACCCAACTTTGCAGGTCACCTTGTGACCCCTTGCACCATTGGGCAAGGTCAAGGTTGCCCTTGACGGTCAGGCTGGGCCAGAAAAACGGACGCTGAGGAATGAACCCAACGCCTGATTGCCGCCATTCCGGCGGGCAATGCATGCGGGTTAGCTGGCCGTGGTTGGCAATGGATACATGGCCAGAAGCAATGCCCTGCAAGCCAGCCAAGGCATGCATCCAAGTAGATTTGCCAGAGCCCGAGTTGCCGGTCATAATAACCAATTCTCCAGCCTGCAATTGTAAGGGAGGGAAGATCAATTGCCGGTCAATGCCAACAGGAACAGTTAATTCAGATGCTTGTAGGATGTTATCCATGTGCTCAAAAGTAGGCGATTCATTCTATGGTCTAAAGCCCTTACATTAGCAAGCTAAAATAATTCAACTATTCATGAAAAAACTATTCACTATACTACTTGCCATAACCTTAGTATTCCAAGTGAATGCTCAAGAATCACCTGAGTCTGCGACGGAATCGGTTACGGTTTCCAGCTCTATTGAAGCTGACGAGCAGTCAGAAGCGAAGAAGCCTTGCTGCAAGGACTCAGACGAAGCAAAGAAGTCTTGCTGTAAGAAGTCAGACGAAGCAAAGGAGTCTTGCTGCAAGAAGTCAGACGAAGCAAAGAAGTCTTGCTGTAAGAAAGATGGAGATAAAGCATCCTGTGACAAGTCCAAGTGCAAACAAGGCACAGAAAAGGCTCATTCCTGCACATCTGATTGCGCCACAAGTGGAGATTGCCCTCACAAGAAATAAGCATTGATTTCAGGCTAACAAGTCTGAGTCAACTGTTCATGCCCACCTGGCTTTTGCCTGGTGGGTTTTTTTATGCTTTCATTGCACGCAAAGGCGTATTTGCTATGGCACATTGGCTAACTTTGCATCCAATCCTAGCATCATGTTTGAGAACCTAAGTGACAGAATAGAAGGAGCCATTCATCGGCTTAGTGGGCGTAGCAGCATCACAGATATTAACATTGCAGATGCTGTCAAAGACATCCGTAAGGCCTTGGTAGAGGCGGATGTTAACTACAAAATAGCTAAACGATTCACCGACAAGGTCAAGGCTGACGCCATGGGCGAAAAAGTGATCAAGGCCCTTGAGCCTGGTCAGGCCATGGTGAAGATTGTTCGCGACAACATGGCTGAGCTGATGGGAGGCACTGCTTCAGAGATTGTTGAGGGCAGTGGACTTCAGACAATTCTGATGGCTGGACTGCAAGGGTCAGGTAAGACAACCTTCACGGCAAAGCTGGGCAATCGCCTGAAAGCAAAAAAAGGACGAAAAGTGATGCTTGTAGCTGCAGATGTGCATCGACCTGCAGCAATAGACCAGTTGCAAACCCTGGGTGAATCTATAGGTGTCGAGGTCTTCGCTATGCCTGAAAGCAAAGATCCCGTTTATATTACCAAGCAAGCACAAGTAAAAGCAAAAGCAGAAGGCTTCAACTACCTCATGATTGATACCGCTGGTCGCTTAGCCATCGATGAGGTGATGATGGATGAAATACGCGCCATTCACGATGCGGTATCTCCGCAGGAAACGCTGTTTGTCGTCGATGCTATGACAGGTCAAGATGCCGTGAACACCGCTAAGGCCTTTCATGAGGTGCTGGATTTAAGTGGTGTGGTTCTCACTAAATTGGATGGCGACACAAGAGGTGGAGCAGCCTTGTCGATTCGTTCCGTTGTGGATGTGCCTATTAAATTCATTGGCACTGGGGAGAAAATGGAGGCTCTGGATGTTTTTCATCCCGAGCGCATGGCAGACCGAATCCTTGGCATGGGTGATGTTCTCACCTTGGTGGAAAAAGCACAGGAACAGTTTGATGAAGCAGCAGCGCGCAAGGTCTCCAAGAGAATTGCGACCAACACTTTTGGCTTTGATGACTTCCTGGATCAGATCCGGCAAATGAAAAAAATGGGCAACATGAAGGACATGATGGGTATGATCCCCGGGATGGGTAAAGCCATGAAGGGGGTTGATATCCCAGATGATGCTTTTGTGTCCATCGAGGCCATCATTCAATCAATGACACCTGCTGAACGTCGAGATGCAAAGCTAATTAACGGCAGCAGGCGATCGCGCATTGCAATGGGAAGTGGCACATCCGTAGTTGAGGTCAACAAGTTACTCAAGCAATTTTCAGGCATGAGTAAAATGATGAAAATGATGCAGGGCAAAGGTGGCAAAGCAGCCATGATGCAAATGATGAAAGGACGATAAATGGCTACCCTATTGTACGGCAAAGAAGCCGCGACATCCTACAAACAGCAAATCAAGCAAGCTGTTGATTCAGCTCAGTCAGAAGGTTTAGGGAAACCCCATTTGGCAGCTATCATGGTAGGGGAAGATCCAGCCAGCGCGGCCTATGTCAGGGGTAAGGTGAAGGATTGTGATCAGGTTGGTTTTGATTCAACGCTAATACGACTTCCAGATAATGTCCCTGAATCTGACCTGCTGGCAGCTATTCATGGCCTCAACAACGACGACGCCATTGATGGTTTCATTGTGCAATTGCCTTTGCCTGATCACATCGATGACAAGGCCGTCTTGATGGCTATTGATCCCAAAAAGGATGTGGATGGATTCCATCCAGAGAATATTGGCCGAATGGCTCTTGGGTTGTCAACCTATTTGCCGGCCACACCATATGGCATTCAATTGCTTCTCAAGTATTACCAAATAGACCCTTCAGGTCAACGTGTATTGGTGATTGGTCGATCTCAAATTGTTGGTTCACCAATGAGCATACTCCTAAGCAGGAATCAGGAAATGGGCAATGCCACTGTGACGCTGGCTCATTCTAGAACCTTAGACATCAAAGGCATCGCTCAGCAATCGGACATCATCATTGCAGCCCTGGGGAAGCCAGGTTTTGTCACAGCGGACATGGTGAAGAAAGGTGCCATTGTGATTGATGTTGGTATCAATCGCGTGGACGGTAAATTGGTTGGTGATGTGGACTTTAAACAGGTTGAGTTTGTGGCTTCTGCGATCACACCCGTGCCGGGTGGCGTTGGTTTGATGACACGTGTTGGCTTGCTAATGAACACTTTACAAGCAGCTTATGGCCATTGAACAATTGCCATTGATGGAGCATTTTCGCAGCATTCAGGGCGAGGGCTACCACACAGGTTTGACTTCTTATTTTCTTCGTATTGGCGGCTGTGACGTTGGCTGTCATTGGTGTGACGTTAAGGAGTCATGGGACGCAAGTAAACATCCGATGACTGAAGTTCAGGCCGTCATCGATTTACCTGCAGAGCATGATCAAGTCGCTGTGATTACTGGTGGCGAGCCCATGATGTGGGACATGGGTAGCCTGACAAAGGGGCTCAATGACCGATCCATCCGAACCCATTTAGAGACCTCAGGTGCATACCCGCACAGCGGGACTTGGGACTGGGTTTGCCTGTCACCAAAGAAAACCATGTCAACCATACCTGTTTGGTACACCTTAGCTGATGAATTGAAGGTCATCATTCACAATGCGCATGATTTGCAATGGGCTCAAGCGCATGCAGATAAAGTGAATGAAGACTGCGTGTTGTATTTGCAGCCTGAGTGGAGCAAGCGTGAGACAATTTTGCCATCAATAATTGCACACCTTGAGGCTCATCCTGAATGGAAGCTCTCGCTTCAGACGCACAAATACCTTGGAATGCCCTAAAGATTAGGACTCTGGTAAACGCGTTGTTTGATGGCGCGAGTTACTTCAGTGACACCTTGAATGGCTCTGATTCGTTGAGCCAATGAGCTCAAATGGGTTTGGTCTAAGACCCTGAGTGCTACGCTGCCACGGAAAACACCTTCCGCTGCATCGATGTGAAAGGATCTGATATCAACATTTAACTCATTGGACAACAGTTTGGTGATCTCATGAATCAATCCCAGCCTGTCGCCGCCAGTGAAGGTGAGGGTTGCATTGAATTTTTTCTTATTTCCTGTCGCCCATTTTGCCACCAAGATTCGATCTGCAAATTGACCTTGAAGTTCAATCGCTTGCTTGCAGTCTACGCGATGGACAACAATGCCATCACGAATGATGTACCCAAAGATGTTGTCGCCAGAAATAGGGGAACAACAAGGCGCCATTTGATGTGCTAGAACCACTTCGTCAGGGCCAAAGACAATGCGTTTTGCATCCTCTGGCAGCAGAGGTAGGTTGATTTTGGGCTTGAAACGACGAAGTAGATTCTTGTAGAAGCCACCGGTTTGGTCTTGAATAAATCCTCTGAAATCATGACTTGAGCACTCCCCAGAACCAAACCTAAGGAATACTTCCTGCTGGTTCTTGACGGAAAAATAGTTGACCATTTTCTGTAAATTACTCTGATTGAGTTCAAATTTTGATTTAGCTGCCATGCGCTCAACCATACGCTGGCCTCTATCTGAAGATTTTTTGTCCAGGTCTTTGAGGTAGGTTTTGATTTTGGATTGAGCCTTCGGGGTTTTTACCCATTCCAACCATTCCTCGCTGGGGTGCTGCTTGTCAGCGGTAATAATGAACACTTGGTCGCCCGAGGTGAGTTTATGGCTCAAGGGCACAAGCTGGCCATTCACTTTTGCCCCAAGTATGTGCATCCCTATGTCCGAGTGAATATCAAAGGCCATATCTATTGGGGTTGCATGCTTTGGGAGGGTGAGCATTTGTCCGCGTGGGGTGAAAACAAAAATCTCCTCAGTGAATAGTTGCAATTTGAACTGATCCACAAATTCAATGGCAGATTCGCTCTGGCCTTCAATGGCCTGCCGGATTGAGTTAACCCAAATATCCAATGCTGGGCTGTCACTTGCGTCCTCTTTGTATCGCCAATGGGCTGCATAGCCTTGTTCAGCAGCGTCATCCATGCGTTTGGATCGGATTTGCACTTCAATCCATTGCCCCTCAGGCCCCATGACGGTGATATGTAAAGACTCATAGCCATTGGCCTTTGGTGTGGTAATCCAGTCACGCAGGCGGCGAGGATTGGGCCTGAAGACACTGGTTATCAATGAGTAAGCCTGCCAACAATCAATTTTTTCCTTTTTCACTGTTGACTCAATGATGATTCGAATGGCGAATTTGTCGTAGACTTCGTCAAAGCCAATGTGTTGATTCAACATTTTTCGCCGAATGGAGAAAACCCCTTTGTTTCGTCGTTTGATCTGAAATTTTAGGTGCTCTGACCTGAGTAAGGAGTCAATGTTGTTTGTGAACCGCTTGAGATACAGCTGGTCGTGAGCTCTAGAGTGGTCCAACTTTTCTTCAAGTTCTTCATACACATCAGGCTCAGTGTATTTCAAGCCCAAGTCTTCAAACTCTTGTTTGATGTTGTACAGCCCCATTCGGTGTGCCAAGGGGGCGAATATGTACAAAGTTTCTGAAGCAATTTTTAGCTGCTTGTGAAAGGGCATGCCTTCAAGCGTTCTCATGTTGTGCAAGCGATCAGCCATCTTGATTATGATCACGCGAACGTCATCAGAAATACTCATCAAAAGCTTCTTGAAATTCTCAGACTGCATGGATGTTGCCTGATTGTCAAAGACGCCTTGGATTTTGGTTAACCCAATAACCATCTGAGCAATGTCATCCCCAAACAAATCAACCAACTGCTTCGACGTGATGTCGGAGTCTTCAATCACGTCATGCAAGAGGGCGGCAGCAGTGGATTGAGGGCCTAGGCCAATGTCGCGCGCGACAATCAAGGCGACCTCTAGGGGGTGTAGAATATAGGGCTCACCTGTTTTTCTTTTCACGCCTTGGTGGGCGTCGTCAGCCATCCTGAAGGCTCGGCGTATCAATTCGCGATCGGCTTTGTCGCCCCCTCGGGCATCGAGGCTTCGCAACAAGCTTCGCAGCTTGTTTTGGGTTACTTTTTTGTAGTCAGGTCGTTCCATGGTTGAGCTGGTAACAATTTAGCACTAACCTCGCCAAATCCGATGCGAAGACCTGCTTTTTCTGCGTGCCCAGTCATGGTTACGGTGTCACCGTCTTCAATGAAGGATCGTTGACCGCCACCTTTCATTGCAATGGGTTCTGTGCCATTCCAACTCAGCTCAAGCATGCTGCCATATGAGCCTTTGTCTTTGCCTGATATGGTTCCGGATGCCATGGTGTCACCTGCCTGGATCAAGCAACCATTGATGCTGTGATGTGCCAATTGTTGCGCCATGCTCCAATACATGTATTTGAAATTGCTTGTGCTTACCTGTGTGGCTTGACCCTTTTCAGGTGTTATGCTCACATCCAGTTGGATGTCCAAATTGCATGCTGAGCGATCTTGCTGTAAGTAGGGAAGGGGCTGAACGTCATCCTGTGATGGCGCGGGGGTTCGGAAGGGCGCTAGGGCATCCAATGTCACAATCCATGGTGACATACTGGAGGCAAAGTTTTTTGCAAGGAAAGGTCCCAGTGGCACGTATTCCCATTGCTGGATGTCACGTGCAGACCAGTCATTGAACAAGGTCAATCCAAAAATGTGAGATTCAGCTTGATCAACAGCAATGCTTGAGCCACCAGTAGGTCCAGACCCTGTGATGAAGGCAATTTCTAACTCAAAATCAACCTTAATGGATGGGCCAAAGGTTGGCTTGTCATCGGACGGTGCTTTGCGTTGGCCGTTAGGCCGGTGAATGGGCGTTCCTGAAGGCATAATGGTTGAACTTCTGCCATGGTAGCCAACGGGAATGTGTAGCCAATTGGGAAGCAAAGCATTGTTTGGATCCCTGAACATGGTGCCAACATTGGTGGCATGCTCAATGGATGAGTAAAAATCAGTGTAGTCAGGGATGTGAATGGGTAGGTTGACATCGACATCAGTCAAGGCAAGCACAATCTCATGCATGTGATTTGAACCTTCAAGTGCTGACCCAGCACTGAATAGCGCCTGCAAGCTTGATCTAACCGCACGCCAAGTTGGTTGTCCCATGGCAATGAAGTCATTCAGTAGGGCCTGATTGAAAAGGCCATTTGGCAAGTCTAATGCGTCAAAATAGCCCAACTGCTGCAGTGCGGATAAGTCGATGACTTGGTCGCCAATGCGGCTCGCGCAAACCTCCACGCCACCTGATCGTGTGACGGAGCCAAAGGGGATATTCCCCAAGGGAAAATCAGAATGGGAAGGGATAGGTAAAAAACTCTGCAGCATCGGACAGGTGTTTGATGGTTGTACTTGTAAACTGCAAGTTACCCCAACATGCGTTGTTGCCGATAGCATCCCGCACTATTCACGGGCATAAATTTAGACTTTTAACCCCGCATTGTAGGTGATTCGATTACGAATGAATGCAGGTAACAGGTATTGTATGTAGTTGAATATAAGGCGATTGATAAATCCTGTCACGCGATTGGTTTGCGGATGGAACATGACGTGATAAACATCCTTCGCAACATCCATAGGTTGAAGGACACCGCGAATGCTAACTGACCGGTCTGCTAGGCCCATGTTTTCTCGAAAATTGGTCCTTACCGGAGGTGGTGCCATGCTTGAAAGCTTGATGATTGATTTAGATAAATGCAACTCAGCGCGAAGGCTGGTGACAAATCCGGAAATAAAATGCTTTGTTCCGGCATAAGTGCTCATGCTTGGCGTTGCAGAAAATCCAGCAGTTGAGCCAAAAACAATGACATGCAGGGGCAGCTTTTCGTCATGGGACAGGACGGCGCCTTTAACGATTTCATAAGTGCCCTTCACGTTGAGGTCAATCATAAGGAGCTCCTGTTCAATGGAAAGCTCGTTAAAACGACCCAAGGCCCCCATGCCAGCACAGTGTATGATGAAATCGGGCTTCTCTTGCTTGAGTGTTTCCATCCATAAATTCATGAATTCTGGACTTGTAATATTCATTAATATATGTCGATAATTCTTCTTTAATGATAATTGTGAATCACTCAATTTATAATCTAAACCTAATACCAAATAGTCTTTGTCTATCAAGAGCTGACAGCATGCCTTGCCTATACCCTGGGAGCTTCCAGTTACTATAACTTTTTTCATTATAACAGCTTAGATTAAATTAATTGCAATAATTAACGAGTTATTACATCATGTGAAGATACGAATAAATATGCAATATAATATCAGTAATTAATTAACTATTTTTTTAACTAGTCAATTACAGCCTGCTGATTCAAAGGTTAAAAAGTTGATAAACTATTACCATAGATGAGGTTTTGTTTTTGACTGAACGTATTTTCGTTCCGATGAAGCGGCTGTTGCTTCACGCCATCACTTATTTGAATGCAGACCATGTCTAGAGATAACACCCTATTTTCTTTAATTGAAGATGAACGACAACGCCAGGTTCAAGGTTTGGAGCTGATTGCTTCAGAAAACTTCACCAGCCCTGATGTGATGGAAGCTGTTGGCTCAGTGCTGACTAACAAGTATGCTGAAGGCTATCCCGGCAGACGCTACTATGGTGGCTGTGAAATTGTTGACAAGGTGGAGGACCTGGCTCGCGCAAGAGCAGCTGAATTGTTCAATGCAGCTTATGTTAACGTACAGCCTCACAGTGGGTCTCAAGCCAATGCAGCCGTCTACTTGGCCTGCTTGAAGCCGGGAGACAAGATCATGGGCTTTGATTTGTCTCATGGCGGTCACCTGACTCATGGTTCCCCTGTTAGCTTTTCTGGCAAGACCTACCAAACCTGTTTTTATGGACTTGAGGAGTCAACTGGCCAGTTTGATTACGATGTCATCATGGACATTGCTCAACGGGAAAAGCCTGACTTGATCATCTGTGGTGCTTCTGCGTACTCTCGTGACATGGATTACAAGGCGTTTCGTGCCATTGCAGATGCTGTTGGCGCCTTGTTGTTGGCTGACATTAGTCACCCTGCAGGGTTGATTGCCAGGGGCTTGATGAACGACCCCATGCCGCATTGTCATATCGTGACAACAACGACTCACAAAACGTTAAGAGGCCCTCGTGGAGGGATGATCATGATGGGGGAAGACTTTGAGAATCCTTTTGGCTTGAAGAGTCCCAAAGGGGAGACTCGAATGATGTCTCACTTGTTGAATATGGCTGTCTTTCCTGGCATTCAGGGCGGACCATTGGAGCATGTAATTGCTGGCAAGGCAATTGCTTTTGGTGAGGCCTTGAGTGATGATTATTTCCATTACATGCTTCAGGTGCAAAAGAATGCAAAGGTCATGTCTGATGAACTGATCAAGCGTGGTTACCATATAGTGTCAGGCGGCACAGACAATCACATGGTGCTTGTGGATCTGCGGAACAAGGGGATCACGGGCAAGGCTGCAGAAAAAGCCTTAGTTATTGCGGACATCACAGTCAACAAAAACATGGTGCCTTTTGACGATAAATCGCCCTTTGTAACCAGCGGTATTCGTTTAGGAAGCCCGGCACTGACAACCCGTGGATTGAAAGAAGAGGACATGGTAAAGGTGGTTGATCTCATTGACCGTGCATTGATGCAGATAGAGGATGAATCAGCCCTTCAGAGCATTGGCAAGGAAGTGCAGGCCATGATGTCTCATCGACCGCTGTTCATGAGCAAGCCCTCATCTTGACTCCATTGACGTCAGATGCTTGAATCGCTTGTACAATACAGCAAAAGCAAGACCGTGGAGGTTGGCGTAGCGCTCATCGGTAGACGTCGATATATCGTTCACCCAATGAATTTGTGGACCAGTCAAAATGGCCATATCCCTGAGCCCAGCCTCTCGCTTCATGGACAGGTGGTCAACGCCTTTCAAGGTGGCTACGTCGGCAGATTTCATGGTTGCAAGATAGCTTTTGCTGGCAATAGATTGAATCATCAATTGGTATGAAGAATTGGCTTTTTCTATGCACAGGCAATAGCTGCAGAAGCCAAATGGCCGAGGCGTGGCTTAGGTCTTTGTCTGGATCTCAAGTTGTCGTAGAGAGCGCTGGCATAGAGGCTCACGGCCTGAACCCCTATGCTGTCAAGGTGATGGAGGAGGTGGGGATTGACATGTCGGGTCATCGGTCCACAGTGATTGACCAGGTAGACTTGTCGTCACTGGATGTGTTGGTGACGGTTTGTGATCATGCAAAAGCATCCTGCCCTATGGTTGTGACAGAGGCTCTTCGTTTACACCACAGCTTCACTGATCCTGCGTCTGCAAGTGGTTCAGAGGTGAGTGTGCTTATTGAGTTTAGGGCTGTGCGTGATGACATCAAGGCCTATTGTCAGACCTTGGTTGACACCTACCAACTCTCATGAGATCATCCTATTTGATTGAAGCTTTAGGCACCTTTGTCTTGGTCTTGATTGGCTGTGGCACGGTGACCATGGCAGTGTTGTTTGATTCCTACACAAGCTTGTTTCAAGTAGCTGCCATGTGGGGAATGGGTGTGACATTGGCCATTGAAATCAGCAAGACCCGATCTGATGCACACCTGAACCCAGCGGTCAGTCTTGCCATGGTGATATTGAACAAGTACCCGATCAAGCAATTGCTGCCTTTAATGCTCAGTCAGTTGATGGGGGCTGTGCTCGCTGGCATTTGCTTGTTTCTGATGATGCGTGGCCATGCATCTTACCAAGAGCCATCGCTGATGTTTGGAGAGTTTTTCCCAAACCCAAGCTACGCTGACCATGTTCAGATCGACTGGATTGGAGCCCTGCTAGCTGAAGCCATGGGGACCTTTGCCTTGGTGATGGCTATTCTGTGGATCACCAGAGGCGGAGGGAAGCTGTCTTTGTCGCAATCCATGTTAATTGGTCTAGCTGTCAGTTCAATCATCATGGTGTTGGCACCCTACACGCAGGCAGGCATCAATCCAGCAAGGGACCTTGGCCCGAGGCTCGTTGCATACATAGCTGGCTGGCACGAGATGGCCCTGGCTGGATCGTCCTGGTGGCAATCTATTGCCGTTTATGTCGCTGGGCCCCTTCTTGGTGCCGCAGTAGCTGCTAAGCTTGCTCAGCGTTTGAGGTTCGCCTGATTTGAAAGCTATCTTTGTCTCATGAGTCAGTGGTCACCAAGCATACGATTGAATAAGTGCATCAGCGACAGCGGTTTCTGTAGCCGAAGAAAGGCAGATGAGTACATCCAAAAAGGCATGGTAAAAATCAATGGCCGCAAGGCAAAGATTGGCGACATGGTGAAAGCTGGACAAACGGTACTCGTTAGCGGTTTTGAAATCATTGCTCAGGGACCCGTGCTGCCCGTTTTCATCATGCTGAATAAACCGGCAGGCATCACAAGCACAACGGAGACATCTGTGAAGGGAAACATGGTAGACTATGTGAACCATCCTCAACGGATTTTCCCTATTGGTCGCCTTGATAAGGATTCACAAGGCTTGATTTTCCTAACCAATGATGGTGATGCCGTGAATAAAATACTTCGTTCAGGTAACAAGCATGAGAAGGAGTATATAGTGACTGTTGATAAAGCTTTAACCGATGAGGCCATCAAGACTATGTCTCAAGGTGTGCCAATGCTTGGCACACATACCAAAAAGTGCCTCATCGTCAAGGAAGGCCCCATGGTCTTCCGCATCACCTTAATTCAGGGGCTGAACCGGCAAATCCGACGCATGTGTGAGTTTGTTGGCTACCAGGTGAGGACCTTGGAGCGGGTTCGCATCATGCATGTCGCCCTAGGCAACTTGCCTGTTGGTGACTGGCGTGAACTCAGTGAGAAGGAAATGTCTGGCATAACTAAGGCAATGGAGGATTCGTCATCAGAGGTTATGGCCAAACAAGGGACGAAAAAAACACCCAAAACACCATCCAGATCAACAACGAAGCAAAGCAATGCTTCGCCATCAAGGTCTCGGCCTAAAACTCATGTTAGACCCGCTGACGCAAAGCGTCGTGGGAAGCCTGTTGCAAAGGGGAGGGGGCGGTCCAAAAGAAGGTAGCGGAACAGGTATTATAAAAACGGAAAAACGAATAAAATTTACCTATCTTCATACTGATACATTAGAGCTAGAAAACATTAATAACATTTAAAAATCACTGTTGTGGGAAAAGGTAAAGACGCAAAGAAGAGCGTTAAAAAAGTTGCAGCTAAAACGCCAAAGGAGAAAAAAGCAGCAAAGCGATTGAAGAACGCTTAACGTTTCAACATAACGTTGAACTAATAGGTATTTACTGAAAGCATAACTAGGGTGCAGGCATCTACGACTTCGACACCTTCATCTGCTAATTGCTTCATGAATTCAGGGTTAATCGTTCCAGGATTGAAAATAACCCGGCTTGGTTTTAAATCTAGTATGTAATTGTAATACTGTGGTTGATTTTTTGGCCCTAAATATAACGTAACAGTTTCAATTCCAGAGGTTTTATCTTCTGTGGAAAGTATTTCAATACCCCCTACTTTACCCTTCTTTATTCCAACAGGAACCACCTCGTGCCCGTGCTTTAGCAATTTCAAAACTGCCATATTTGAATACCTTGACGGATTTGTAGATGCCCCTAGTACTAGCGTTTTTTTTGCGTCCATTTGATGAATTTCCTTGATTGAATATACGTGCTTAAGTAAACAAAAAAAAGTTCTAATCAGAATTATCCTTTTCCAGATGTGCAATTCCGCTTGGAAAAGTGCGTAAGAAAAGTTGTTCTACTTTATCTCTGGCCCATGGGGTTCTTCGCAGAAACTTAAGGCTTGATTTCACAGAAGGTTCAAAAATAAAGCAACGCACTGGAATACGAGCCCCAAGTTCGTCCCATCCGAAGTGTGCTTCCAGCTCCTGTACTATTTGCAGGAGCTTAACCCCGTGTAAAGGATTGTTTGGTTGTGCGGTCATTTTACAGGGGTTTTAAATGTCCATGCGATGAACCGAGATCGCTTATTCCCCTGCGCCATTTCCACGACGCGGATTTCTGTGGGATCTGATTTCTTAATGCAGCGCTTTAAAGTTTTTAGATGTTCAGTATTAGAAACCAGACAGGTGAACCACCCGACCTGCATTTTAAAACGGGCACTCTCTAATGCCATTGTTTTAATAAAAGCTACTTCACCTCCTTTACACCATAGTTCATGTGCATTGCCACCAAAATTATTGGCAAGTGTTTTACTGTTGTGTAGATTCATGTTTTTACGAATAGTCTGTTTCTCTGCGTCTAATTGTGTTTTGTAGAAGGGTGGGTTGCAGATGACTAAATCAAAGTAGTCGTCTTTCTCTATAATACGCTCTAAGACTTTACTTTTTAACGATTGACATCTAAGGGTTGTGGTCTTTAATGTTGGATTAAGTAGCAAAAGCCTTTCTGCGAAATCAAGCGACTCTTCATCCACGTCACTTGCTGTACAGTTCCAGCCAAACGCAGCAGTTGCTAGTAGAGGGTATATCAAGGATGCCCCTGTCCCTATATCCAGCATTGTTATGTTACGAGTTATATGGTCCCCTAAAAGCTCTTTCGCGTGAATCAGGTAATCTAGCCTTCCAGGAACAGCAGGGCATAGGTGACCGGCCTTGAGTTCCCAATTAATGCCAAATGTTCTCTTAAGTAAGGCCGTGTTTAGAGCAATTACAGCCTCTGGGCTGCTGAAATCTATAGTTTTTCGCTCAGATTTTCCAGGCATAACGTAAGCTGAAAGCCTAGGATAGGATTCTGTAAGCCTATTGAAATTGTAATTCTTATTGAAGGGATTGTCTGGATGCAACTTGTTTTCTTTTTCGAGTTCGAAGATAAGCTCTGCAGCTATATAGTGTCAGGCCTCAGTGGTATTAATGACAGAGGGTGCCACTTAATGGAATAGACCAGAGCTTGCCTAAGTGTCATATTTTACTCATTACTTTGCTGTAGGGCTCTTTCTTTTTCGCACGAAATAATTTTGCACAACCTCCTCCAAATATATATTGGTGTCGACACATTCGAATTTCAGTTTTTTAGACAAATCAGCAAATAGCCGAACACCTCCTCCCAATAAATGAGGAATAATTGTAATGGTTATTTCATCAATTAAATCCTCTTTTAAGAAGCTCTGGATTGTTCTTCCTCCATCAATGTATAATCGGTGGAATCCTTTTTTATGAATGCTTTCTAGAATGTCCTTCAAAGGACCGTTTAGGAGAAATGCTTTGTCTTGGTATCCTTCAGGAATACTTTCCATGCTTTTGCTTAGAACAAAAACAGGCTTTTGGTAAGGCCAGTCTATATCAAATCCGCAGACCGTTTCAAATGTTATCCGCCCCATCACCAGTGCATCAATTTGAGAGTCAAACAGATCATAGCCCATGTCAATGTTGCCAGGGTTTGGGATTGAGTGTAACCAATCTATTTTCCCCTGCTTGTCTGCGATGTACCCATCTAAACTTGTTGCGACAAATACTTTGTTTTTCTTTTCTAATGTCATCGTTTCATTAATTAATGCCAACAGCTATGCATGGGGTCTAAATGAATAAAATCTAGTTGTCGTGATTTAATTCAGCAACATCAGTACTGCCATTGCAATCATGACAGTATTCTCTATAAGTGTTGCTTCTGTCATTGGGAGCTTTAAAGCTGTTCCTAAACAAGCGCAACGAATTGATTTTTTATCTAATAGTGTCTTAGTGACACCAATGGTTGTAATCCCTAAAACAACAAGTGTGCTTATTAAAGCGACGTCTACTTCAAATCGCATCAAGAACATTAACCCTAAAGCTGTTTCTATGAAAGGGTAAGCCCATCCATAAATAGGCAGGCGTTTTGCCAATGGGTCGTACATCCTGAAAGAATCTGGGAACCCTTTCAAATCGAGCATCTTAAAGAAGCCAAACACAATATAAAATAGCCCCATGAAGTCAAGCATGAATTCGCTCCAAGACCAGTCTTTGTAATGGAGCAATGCACTTGCTGCAGTAAGGTAAAAGATGATCAGCAATAGGGGTTTTAATTGCTCTAGTTTCGTTTTATCTTCAGCCATAGGCGTTGTTAATGTGTCAGCAGAGGTAAACACATTTTCCTTATTCTTTTCTGTCAATTGGTATTTTCCTGGCAAGGCTTTTTGAAGCACACCAATTGCAATAGGTTTATCCATCGTGATTTCAACTTCACCTTTTTCAAGATTGGCAGAAACATTGGTGATGTGCTCCAAGTCGTTTAAGTATTTCTCTACCGAAGCCTTGCAGTTGTTGCAAGTCATCCCCTCAAGCTTGTGCGTATGTTTCATTGTTGCTGTGTAAAGAGTTAATAACAGTCGTTGTTGGATTGTTGCTCTGTTATGATTCGGGACTTGTGTCAGGAATCCTTCACGACCGAAATTACAAAATTAGCTTTCAAGCTGGCTCGTCATAGTGGGACATCTGACGGATACCCAAGTGAGTCACAAATTCCGTAATCTTGCACTTAAGTCAAACAAGACTCACTAAGGATATTATGTCAGATAAGCCAGGACCAGCCTTTCACGAGAAAAAAGAGAAGAACAAGAAAATGTTCAACATAGGCGGTGGTGAAAAAATAAAGATGAACAGGGCGAAAAAACACAAAAAGCCACTAACTAGAGGGCCTAGGAGAAAGAAGTAATCTGTCTCCCGTCATAGCGGTAGCTGAGCTAACGGGGGGGTGTGCCAGAGTTGCAGTGGCCAGAACTTTTTTGTGAACCTCTTATTTTTACGAATTGAATTGATTCCAAACCGCTATTACTACTTATGCTAACGACCTATTGGCCTGTAAGAAAACAGGCGCTATAACGAGACTTCAGCAGCTGATGGGGCGTGTAGTTCCATTGAAGCATCGTCAACCTGCCTGAGAGGGAGGCTTAGAGGCTAAGAAGCTGAAGGCAGAGGGTATATGGCTAAGCTGTGATTCTACTTACCTTTGCTTAAAGGCAAATAACCAGTGATAGGCAATATAAATACCATGAATAGAAAAAAATTCTTAAAGAATGGATTAGTAGGCCTGGGAGGCATGATAGCTGTTCCAACAATCTTAACTTCGTGCGATAAACCTACGCCTGTCGTTGACCCAAACGCTTGCGCTGTGTCTCCTGCTGAAACGGCTGGGCCTTTTCCTATTATGACGCCTGCCGATTGGATAAGAGGAAATATAATAGGAGATCGTGTTGGTATTCCTTTAATGATTACTATTAAAGTAGAAAATGTAAATAATAACTGTTCTCCATTAGCCGGTGTATTGGTTGACATATGGCACTGTGATGCAAAAGGGAACTATTCAGAATATTCAAATCAAATTGAAGGAGATTTTACCAGCCAACATTTTTTAAGAGGTCGGCAGACAACAGACACAAACGGAAATGCCTCGTTTATTAGTATTTATCCGGGATGGTATCCAGGAAGAGCTCCCCATTTACATTTAGAAGTTATAAGTAGTTCGGGACAATCACTATTAACGACTCAAACTGCTTTTCCGGAAGCTGTGTCAAACACAGTCTATGCGACTTCTGGCTATAATGGAAATTTTGATACTTCAAATTCAGATGACGGAACGTTTAGAGATAGTTTAAATAGGAATATTGCAACTATAGTAACTGGAAATACAACAGATGGATTTACCTTAAACGAAACAATTAAGGTCGCAGTGTAAAACAAAACCCCTATAAACACAGTCAATGGCGGGTTTGTATTTGAAATCATCGTTTACCCTCTTAATACTACAAGCCTCTTCTTCGGAAGGGGCTTTTTCATTAAGAAGGGCTTAGAAGTGTCTGATCTGAAAGAAGAGGATATGCCTAATTAGATACTCACAGTTAAAACATCAGCAAAGCGAGTAGTGTAGCAAGGCGATAGTTTCTCTTGCTTTAGTTTCCAATCCCCACCTTTACCTTGTACGGCTAACTTAATGGTATCTCTACCCATAAGTATATTCACTCTATCTACTGTTTGCATTAGATCTCTACGCTTGTTCCTATCTACTTTATCAAACAATGACATCTGTACCTCATCTTGCGGAACAGTCTTCCCGACAATCACGCCCGCCTTCTTGTAAATACAATCGGAACGATAAATAGATTTTAATCCCTTTAGAGCGGCTTGCACTATCTCTATACTGTCATTTGTTGGTGTTGCTAACGCTATGGTCTGATAAGCATTGTATTGCTTAGCATTTGGCTTGAACGGATTGGTATGGATAAAGACATTAACGGTAGTGCAGCAACTCTTCTCTTTCCTTAGTTTGGCAGAACAAGTAACGGCATACGAACTAACGGCTTCTTGTAATTCACTTAACTCCTTTACCTCTTTACCAAAGGAACGAGCCGTACAGATCTTCTTCTTGCGCTTGGTGGTTAATTCTAAGGGAAAACATTGTTCTCCTTTTAGTTCCCTTTGTAAGCGAACCCCATTTACCGAGAAGTTTCTTCTTATCCAACCTTCATCTGCATTACGAAATTGCAAAGCAGTATGAATACCATATTGTTTTAGTCGTTTGGCATACTTTCTACCAACACCCCATAAATCTTCAACAGGAAACACATTTAAGGCTCTTTTGATAAGGTCTTCTCCATCTAAAATAAATACTCCTTTTTTAGTGTGTTTCTTAGCAATATGATTAGCCACTTTAGCCAATACTTTCGTGGGCGCTAAGCCAATGGATATAGGGATACTCGTCCACTGCAATACCTTCTTGCGAATGGCTAAAACTCTTTCAATATCTGATGAATCAGAAAAGTCCAAAAAGGCTTCATCAATGGAATACACTTCCATCACCTCAACTTCCTCTCTCAATACACTCATTACCCTATCGGACATATCGCCATACAAAGCAAAATTGGTGGAAAATACATTCACCTTGTGCTGATCAATTAAGGAATTGATTTTGAAAGCGGGCTCTCCCATCTTTATTCCTAATGCTTTGGCTTCATTACTCCTTGCAATGACACATCCATCGTTATTGGACAGTACCACCACTGCTTTGTTCCTTAGTTGAGGTTGAAACGCTCTCTCACAAGAGGCATAGAAGTTATTGCAATCGGCTAATCCTATCACACGAAATGATGTATTGCGTGAGCCACAACCCCAAAAATAACAAAGTCCATATCTTTAGTTATCTCAATGGTTTTGTAATTATCATTCTCTGCTTTAAGGAACATTTTGGTTTTGGTCTTTTTGATGCGCTTTACCGTAAACTCTCCATCCAAGTAAGCCACCACAATACAGTTGTTGCTTACTTCAAGGGATTTATCCACTACTAACAAATCACCACTTACAATACCCGCACCAATCATAGAATCACCTATTACACGAACATAATAAGTTGCAGAAGGATGTTCTACCAAAAGGTCGTTTAAATCCAACTTAGCATCCAAATAATCAGTAGCGGGAGAAGGGAAACCTGCTGAAACTCCATCTTCAAAATAAGGCATCTCTAATGACTTACCCACCTCAGCAGTATAGAACTCTAATGACTTATTTATTTGTAATCGTGCTGTAGCTTCTTTAGTTGACATAAACCCAAAAATAGAAAAACGGGTGCAAACAAAGGTTCGTTTGTTTGGTCAGTTTTTAACAAGGTGGGAAACTGCCAAAGTGAGTCGCAGGGTGAGTCGCAAAACATCTAACTTGCAACTAAGTATAACAAAGACCACTAAGAATCATTTTGACATCTAGCCCAATAGAATCAACAAAAAAGCCCCTCAGTATTAACTGAAGGGCTTGTAGCGAGAAGCAGAATCGAACTGCCGACCTCAGGGTTATGAATGAAGTGGTCATTCTCTGTAACTGTCTATTAATCAAACCTTAATGGAGTTTATTATTTGCTGGTGGCACAAATTGGTGTCAAAATGGATAAAATTCCAAAGGTTTATTTAAGGAGAAGAAGTGATGGCAGGTGTTATGTTGAGTTAAATTCTGAGGGCAACAGATACCGATTTACCAATGGTAATTCTATTGGGGTAAATATTCAGCCTAACAAACTTTATGGTGAATTGAGATCAAGTTATGCAGAGGAGTTGTTTTTAGAGTTTAAAAAGGCTCTAAGAAAGGGGTGGAGGCCTATTAAATCAGTTCCAGAAAAGACCGAAGCATTAATGGTTGTTGAGTTGTTTGAGGAGTCTCTAAAAAGAAAGTTAAATAACACATATAGTGAACTTTACAAGCGTGACTTAAAGTATTCAGTGAAACAATTGAAGAGGGTTTTTAGTGATTTGGGATGGTCTGAATTGGTGATAGAATCATTTGATAAGTCAAAATCTGAACTTCTTTTGAATACAATAAGTACATCTCAAAGGGTTCAACACAATTACAAGATGCACTATTCCGCTTTGTTTGCTCATATTTCAGATAAACACAAAGCAGTTAATCCATTTAAGGATATTCATTTCCAAAAACAACCT
>CAWUSA010000018.1:0-22073 GCA_963925545.1 uncultured Flavobacteriales bacterium
CCTGAAGCTCCATCGTGCCAATTATTGACTCGTAATACCACACTGTCAGTAAAAAAAGGCCGCCTATAAACATCAACGTCTAGCACTTACCTTCGCTTCATGCTAAGCCCTCAACTTGTATGGATCACAGGCGCCAGCTCTGGCATCGGGGCTGCATGGTTCACGCCTATGTGAACAAAGGATGGCACGTCATTGCCACATCTCGACGGAAAGAGGCCCTTGAAGCTGTCGCAAACAGCTGCTCAAATCCTGACCATGTACATGTACTGGCAGCCGATCTGATGGACATGGATGCCCTACCCGGCCTGGTGCACTCCGCATGGAATATCCATGGTGGCATTGACCTCGCCATTTTTAACGCTGGCATTGCGCAATGGGGCACAGTAGCTTCAAGCACACAACCCGTTGACGACCACGTACTTGACCTCAATTACCGTTCCCCTGCAGCCTGCATCAAAGCATTGCTACCAAAAATGCAACAAGTTGAACACGGAAGCATCGCTGCGATTTCAAGCATCGCTGGGCTATTTGGCCAAGCCAATTTAGCAGCCTACTCAGCCAGCAAAGCAGCCCTCATCCTTTACATGGAATCCTTGAAGGAAGAAGTACACAACAGCCCCATTCGCGTGCATGTCATATCACCCGGAGTCATAAGAACAGGCATCATGTCACGCGGTTTGAATGAACAGGGGGCAATCATGTCTGAACGAAGTCAATCAGGCAACTCAGGCATTCCCACAGCGATTGCATCTCAACGCATCGTCACTTTTTTAGCCAGCCGGAGGTTTCATTTGATTCTGGCCAGCCCTGTAGAACGACTGGGGTTATTTTTGCACAAACACTACCCTCGTCTGTTTTATATTCTATTGCGACGCAAATCATGATCATCAACCCATCGGTTAACGCCAACCTCACGGAACTCACCAAAAGTTTTGCTGCTGGCAGCCCTAAACATGTGGTGATTGACAACTTTTTCAGTCAAGATATCGCCGATGGCATGCACCAGCATTTTCCATCGGTTGACAGTTTGAAGGTTAAGCGAAACAGCATGAATGAAAACAAAGTGGAGGACTACCACTTTGAACGATGGGACCCTGTTTTTTTAAAGGCTCGCAACCACATACGGACAGATGCTTTTTGTCAATGGCTCTCAACACTGACCGGCATTGACGGACTGAGCACCCCTGACAATGGGCTGGGGTCTGGCATCCATCAAGGCAGTCAAGGCTCCTATGTTGACGTACACATTGACGTGAACTATGACCCCGCATCCAAACTGTGGCGACGAATCAATCTTTTGGTGTACCTGAACCCCCACTGGCAAGAAGAATGGGGTGGCGATTTAGAGCTGTGGGACCCAGCCATGACTGACATCCTGCACAAGGTTGCGCCCTTGCACAACCGAGCCATCATCTTCCTTACCGATGACCAATCACCCCATGGCTACAAAGCGATTGATGTGCCAGAAGGAGAAAGTCGAAAAAGTTTTTACGCCTACTACTTCACGCAAATAGGTGAAGGCTTCGCCTACAGCGACAGCAAATTTGTATCTCGTCCTGATGACCCATGGCTTCGCAAACAGGCAACCAGGAGCAAGGAGTTTGTGAAGATTCATCTCAAGAGACTCTTGGAGAAAATAGGCATAAAGGCCCTGGATTTCCAAGACAAAAACCGCTTCTAAGCATGGCTATCAAGGATCGTATCAAAGCCATCTTAGGCAATATCTGGTGGAAGCGTCTCAGCAACAAATACACCCTTGCCACCGGCTTTTTCATCATTTGGATGGCCTTTGTGGACAGCAACTCCATGCTGATTCAAATGCAATTGGAAGCTGAGGTTCGTGCCCTGGAGGATGGCATCGAATTTTACCAAAAAGAACTGGAGGACATCAGTCGACAACTTGATGAACTGGCTTCAGATCCTGAGAAATTGGAAAAATTTGCGCGAGAACAGTATTGGATGCATCGGCCTGGCGAACACCTCATCTTGGTTCAACCTGAAGCCAAGCCATGAAGGCATCGCACATCACCTCAGATGGCATTGACCTTCCGGCGACCAGTGGGGCTGCAGATTCCGTGCAACGCGGACCTTCCGCAGCAAGGCCTTTCAGTCAACGACACAGCGTGGTGGCCATCGATGGTGGCGACGTCAAACAGGCGACCATTGCTTCACAGTCTGCCTTGCAAAACGGTGCCACCTCCCTGCTGTTCTGGCTGCATCGCGAAGAAGACTTGACCGCATTAACCCAGGGGATTCGGATAGACATTGCCCCCGTTCACCTGGTTGGCAACATGGATCCATTGAAGGTGAAAATGGCCATGGACAAACACCCGAACTACCAGGCATGGCATGGTGGCTTTATCATGGACCCTGCAGAAAATCGGCAACGGACCCAACAATGGTTCACCCAGACACTTCAAGGCGACATGGATCGACTGGCTCAAGCCTGTGAGATCTTACCGTCAGGCCTGCGATGCATTACCAGCAATGGCAACAGCCAATCCAAGCATGGCCATGTAGCGCAAATCGCCTTTGCGGCAGCCTCCCTTGAAGCGCAACTCCAGCATGTCGGATGGCACCATGCCAATCGCTGCATGATGATCCTGCAAGCAAGCGACGATTACCTGGGGAGCATCGCCATGGTTCAGGCTGCCCGTGAACTCTGGCAGTCAATGCTAATCAAGCACCAGCAAGCCAACGCCAGTTTGTGGGTGGCTGGATTCACTGCTGACCGCGACGCAAGTGACGATGCAGCCAACCTGATAGACACTGGAATGAACCTCCAAGCCTTGTGGCTGGGTGGTTGTGATGAGCTATTGAACCAACCCATCAACCTCAGCCCGGAAGCCGGGCACTGGGCATTAGAGCAGCAACTGGTCCTTGCCAATGAAACCGACCTCAAAGATGACGAGCCCTTGCGTGGAAGCTACACCTTGGACGCATGGACCGCTCAAATGGTGAACATGGCCACTGAACACATGGATCGTTGGGAACAAGCCGGTGGGCTGATGAAATTGTTGGACAAGGACTCAAGCATTTGGTGATGGCAAAACAGCAGCCCTTTCCCCATGAAGCTGACGAAGCTGGCAGTTTCCCTTATTTGAGAGGACCTTACGCGAGCATGTACAGTCAACGCCCATGGACTATCCGGCAATACGCAGGTTTTTCCACAGCGCAAGAAAGCAATGCCTTCTACCGACGAAACCTCGCTGCAGGTCAGGCAGGACTCAGCGTGGCGTTTGACCTGGCTACCCACAGAGGCTATGACAGTGATCACCCAAGGGTGACGGGAGATGTTGGCAAAGCAGGGGTTGCCATCGATAGCATTGAAGACATGAAGGTGCTCTTTGATAGCATTCCTTTGGATCGCATGTCGGTGTCGATGACCATGAATGGTGCCGTCATCCCCATCATGGCGTTTTACATTGCTGCAGCGCAAGAGTCGGGGGTTGAATTGGCCCAACTCAAAGGCACCATCCAAAATGACATCCTCAAGGAGTTCATGGTGCGCAACACCTACATCTACCCGCCTGAACCATCGATTCGCCTCATGTCAGACATCTTCCGGTTCACCAGTGAGCACATGCCTGCCTTCAATAGCATCAGCATCTCTGGATACCACATGCATGAAGCAGGTGCCACACCTGAGATTGAGCTGGCCTATACCCTGGCAAATGGACTGGAATACCTTCGAGCAGGTATTCAGTCTGGCCTCAAAGTGGATGACTTTGCACCTCGCCTCTCCTTTTTCTTTGCGACTGGCATGTCATTCATGACGGAAATTGCCAAACTCCGTGCGGCACGCTACCTATGGGCCCATTTACTCAAGCGATTTGAGCCCACAAACCCCAAAAGCAGCATGCTTAGGACCCATTGCCAGACCTCAGGGTGGAGCCTCACCGAACAACGCCCTTTTGCCAACGTGACCCGAACCAGCTATGAGGCAATGTCTGCAGTTCTTGGAGGCACACAAAGCTTGCACACCAACGCCTTGGATGAAGCCATTGCCTTGCCAACGGATTACTCTGCCAGAATTGCACGTGAAACCCAACTTCGCCTTCAGAAGAACACTGGTATCACTCGATTTGTCGATCCCTTTGGGGGCAGCCATGTGCTGGAACAGCTCACCAATGACCTCATCAATAAATCGAAGGTATTGATTGATGAAGTGGAAGCCATGGGTGGCATGGCTAAGGCCATTGAAACAGGTCTACCTAAGCTCAACATCGAAGAAGCAGCGGCCAGAAAACAAGCGCGAATCGATGGCGGCAAGGACATCATTATCGGTGTCAATGCCTTCATGCCTGAAACAGAGACCCCCTTGGCTATTTTAGCTGTTGACAACAACAAGGTCAGGGATGCACAGATTGCACAACTCCAATCCCTCAAAGCCAGCCGCAACAAATCACTTGTGACGGATTGCTTGGAGGCCATTGCTCAAGCTGCCAGCAATGGCACAGGCAACCTGCTGTCCTTGGCCATTGAGGCGGCAAAGGCCCGGGCAACACTCGGTGAAATCTCTGATGCCATGGAGCGTACCTTTGGTCGATACCGTGCAACTACCCAATTGGTTTCAGGCGTGTACACCAAAGAAAACAGCAACAATGCAGCCTTCATCAAGGCAAAATCCCTGGCAGAAGCCTTCACATCAAAGGAAGGCCGTCGCCCCAGGATTCTTGTGGCTAAAATGGGGCAAGATGGCCATGACCGGGGGGCAAAGGTTGTAGCCACCAGCTATGCTGACTTAGGCTTTGATGTGGATGTTGGACCCTTGTTCCAAACCCCTGAAGAAACGGCCTTGCAGGCCATTGAAAATGATGTGCACTGGGTTGGCGTGAGCTCGTTGGCCGCTGGACACAAAACATTGATTCCCTTGCTGATTGAAGAGCTTAAAAAGCTAGGCCGACCGGATATCCTGGTTGTGGTTGGTGGTGTCATCCCAAAGCAAGACTACCCTGAGCTATTTGCTTGCGGTGCAGCTGCGGTATTTGGACCCGGTACAGCCATTGCCACATCAGCCACGGAGCTGCTGGAACACATGATGGAACACCGCTTCTGACATGGGACTCAATCCCCATTTCAAAGCCGATCTACGGCAAGCTTGGGACATCGAAGGCCTTCAGGTAGGTATTGAAGCTGGTGATCGATTGCAGCTGGCACGGGGCATCACCCTTGTGGAATCGCAACTGGCGAATGATCGACCTCTAGCGTTAGACCTTTTAAGCCGACTTTGCCCCAAAGACACAAGCAGGCGAATCGCTGTCACCGGCAATCCCGGTTCCGGCAAATCCACCTTGATCGAAAGCATGGGTCAATACTGGGTTGATCGCGGCAAATCGGTGGCCGTTCTAGCCATCGACCCTAGCAGCAATGTCACAGGTGGCAGCATCCTGGGTGATAAAACGCGCATGGAACAATTGGCTCACCACCCGAAAGCATTCATTCGCCCCAGCGCAAGCGGCGGACTTCTTGGCGGTGTTGCAAGACGCAGTCGGGAGTGCATTGCCCTCTGTGAAGCTGCAGGCTATGACATCATCCTCATTGAAACTGTGGGTGTGGGGCAAAATGAAACTGCGGTGGAGCACTTTGTTGACTGCTTCTTGATGGTCGCTCTTCCTGCAGCAGGCGATGAATTACAAGGCATCAAACGTGGCATCATGGAAAAAGCTGACCTCATTGTGGTCAATAAGGCAGACGGCAACCTCAAGAAGGCGGCAAAGCAAAGCCAATTGCAGATAAAAAATGCCCTGCACATGATGCAGAATACCGCAGCCTGGCAGCCTGTAGCACTGACATGCAGTGCCCTCAAAAGTGAAGGCATTGACGCTTTGATGGAACAATTGGCCGCATGCCTTGACTTGAGAATGGAGCGCAGCAACATGACAAGCAGGCGTCTAGCTCAAACCCTTGAAGCTTTTGAAAGCGCCTGGGAGCAACTCTGGCTTCAACGCGCCACAAGTCATCCCCTATGGGCAGAAAGCTTGGCAACTTGCAAAGAAGCCCTCATGCAGGGTGAATGGAGCCTGGATCAGGCATTGGCCCGACTTAGGCAGGTAAAATAAGCTTAAAATTCAGCTGCGATGGATGCGCGCAACTTGACCAAAGCGACTTTGGTTGGGAATTTCTCCATGGCCATGGAGGCCAACAAAACTGCTTCAGCCAACTCTGCACCACTGGCTTCAGCACCAAGTTCAGCAGATGTGGTATTGAGCAAGGACACCATGGCACTTTTTGCTATGACAACTGTCTCCCAAACAGACTCAGAAACATAAATCTGTTGACTGAGGTTGTGATTAAACTCGGTGCGGATCTGATCCTTCATCATGTTGAGGTAGGCCGCATTGCTTAATTGCTCTGCATTGACCCTTACCATCAAAGAATTGGGACTGATTCGCTCTAGAAACAATGCCAACCGCTCATGCGCCTGCAAACGAACGGGCAAGGATTGCTTGCTTCGCTCACGGCGAAGTTCTGATCGCCGGCGCTTGTCTTCATTATCCATGAAGCCTGACATCATCAAATAAACGATGATCAAGATGATAATTGACGGAAAGACGGTGCTGAGGATCTCAAAAAATAATTCCATAGGTGACAAATATCGGCAATGCTTCCCGAATAATATACCTTTGCACCATGCAATTCACATCTGATCGTGTTGCCTCCCTATCCTTGCCCATGACCATTGAAATGAGCAAGAAGGCACGCGCGCTTGTAGCGGAAGGGAAAGACATCATAAGCCTCAGCCTTGGGGAGCCGGATTTTGACAGCCCAGATTTTGTAAAAGATGCTGGAATTAAGGGTATTGAGGATAATTTTTCGCACTACATGCCTGTACCAGGCTATGCCGATCTACGCGAAGCTATCGTTCGGAAATTTCATCGTGATAACGGCTTAACCTACCAAATCAATGAAATTGTGGTTTCTACGGGAGCCAAGCAAAGCATAGCCAATATTGTTATGGCAACCATCAATCCCGGCGATGAGGTGTTGATTCCCGCACCTTATTGGGTCTCCTATGCCGATTTAGCCCGCTTTGCTGGTGGTGTGGTCGTGAGCCCAAAAGCTGGCTTGGATCAAAGGTTTAAGATCACAGCAGAACAACTGGATGAGGCATTGACCGATCGATGCCGACTCATGATTTTCTCTAGCCCCAACAATCCCAGCGGGGCCATGTACAGCAAAGAAGAACTGGAATCCCTTGCTAAGGTGCTTGAACGCTACCCCAAGGTATTTGTCATTGCCGATGAAATCTATGAGTACATCCGCTACGACAACCGAGAGCATGCCAGCATGGCCAGCATTGAAAGCATGCGAGATCGCGTTGCAACGATCAATGGGCTATCCAAGGGCTTTGCCATGACGGGATGGCGCCTTGGCTACATGGGCGCACCGAGTTTCATGGCCCTGGCCTGTGAAAAGATTCAAAGCCAGTTCACCAGCGGTGCTTCCAGCATTGCACAGCGTGCTGCCATCGCTGCTTTGGATGCGGGCAGGCCCTCTATTATTTACATGCAAGATGCTTATACCAAGCGAAAGGACTGCCTGATAAAGGCACTTCAGCCATTGGAGCATTTAAAAATGCAATCACCCGATGGGGCGTTTTACCTATTTGTTGATATAAGCGCCTACTTGGATGAAACCTGCCCTAGCAGCATGGAATTGGCCATGCATATATTGGACGGGGGGGTGGCTACCATTCCGGGTGATGCGTTTGGTCTTGCCGGTTATTTACGTATCAGCTACGCCACAGATGAAGCCACCTTAACCAAGGCTGGCGAGCGCATTGTTCGATGCTTGAAGCAACGCAATCTATAGGTGATGGGAAGCGGACTACAACAGCGCATCAATCAGATTCGAGAATGGGTCAACTTGCGCATTTATGACTCAAAGCCGGGTGTGCTTTTGTGGCTTCGGCGCATCAGCATCCCCTTGTCCTTCACCTCGGTGGCGGCCTTGATGGCATACCATGGCTTTCAACTCAACGACGCACAAGAATTGTTGGTAGAGCTTCTGTTGAAAGGTACCATTGCCTTTTACTTGATCAAGTACCTGATCCAGCTCTTTTTCTCCTTCTCACCCTGGGAAGACATCAAGGAAAGGCGATGGGAAGCGCTATTCATGGTCTCCATGGCACTGTACATTTTAGCCGTCAACCTATTCGATGAGCATATCATTGAGTCCTTCGGTCAAACCCTTGGCCTAGATAACCTTGAGGCCCTTTTCATGATCTTTGTGCAAGGCTACTTCTTGCTATTTGTGGCCCTTGAAATTGGCAAGGCCAGTCGCTTCCTTCCACAGGTGGGGATGAATCCCGCAGGCATGCTGGTGATCAGTTTTGTGAGCTTGGCAGTTGTCGGCGCAGGCCTTCTTGCCATGCCTGAAATGTCAATCACGGAGGGAAGCATTCCTTTGATGGATGCCTTGTTTACCTCCGTTTCAGCTGTGTCTGTCACAGGACTGAATGTCATGGATATCACATCCATTCTTAGCTTCAAAGGGCAATTTGTTTTAATGGTTCTCATCCAATTGGGTGGCTTGAACTTTCTAACCTTTGCCAGCATGCTTGCACTGCTTGCGAATCCCTCAATGGGTCGGCGCATTGGAAGCTTGATGCAATCAAGTGGGGGCAGTGGAAGTGGCGGTATTCTCGTGAAGCAAATCATCCGTTTTTCCTTGTTCTTTGAGGCCATCACCATGGTTTTGCTCTATTTTTCATGGGGGGATTACCCATTTGAACATTGGGGTGACAAGGTCTTTTTCTCTGCCTTTCATGCAGTGTCAGCATTCACCAATGCTGGGTTCAGTCTGATGCCTGAGGGCTTGGCCAACCCCTTGTTGACAAACAACACAGCCTTTGTCGTCATCATAGGTCTCAGCGTCATTTTTGGGGCATTGGGCTTCACCACGATCCATGACCTCTTCAGCTCACAAGCCACGAGGAATCGAAGAAAAAACCCATGGACGCATTTGACTATCAACACCAAGATTGCTCTGTATGCAACCATCATACTGATACCTATTGGCGCCTTGCTTTTTGCTTTACTGGAATCCAATGGAGTCCTTGTGGGCATGTCATGGGCGGAGCGAAGTCTCACAGCTTTATTCCAATCAGTCACGCTTCGATCAGCAGGTTTCAACACGGTTGACATTGGCGCCTTGACCACACCCACCTTGATAATCGCCATCATCTTCATGTTCATTGGCGGCAGTTCAGGCTCGACAGCTGGCGGCATCAAAACCAGCACATTCACCTTGGTATTCCTCAATGCCATGGCAACCATTCGGGGACAAAAAAGGGTAGAATTCTCAAGAACCACCATCCCCACTGAGCTACTGAACATGGCCTCGTCTATATTTTTGTTTTCTGCCTCTTCCATATTTCTTGGGGTTTTATTGCTCAGCATCACTGATGGACACCTCAGTTTGGAACAGTTGGCCTTTGAAGAGGTCTCTGCATTTTGCACCCTTGGATGGTCCACTGGCATCACCGAAGAATTGAGTGAAATGGGCAGAATTATCTTGATATCAAGCATGTTTATTGGGCGTATCGGCACCGTAACTTTGGCCTTTGCCCTGACACGCGGCAAAAAAGCCAGCGCAAAGTACTCTTACCCTAAAGCCTCCGTTCAGGTCGGATAAGCCATGAAACCAGTCAAACCTTACAGCCAAGAAGGCTCCAAAAAAGCCCAAGTTGCCAGCATGTTCAATGCCATTGCAAAACGTTACGATTTACTGAATCGAACCCTTTCCTTGGGAATTGATGTGATCTGGCGCAACATCACGGTCAAAGCTGTGGGAAAGCACCAACCTATCGACCTCTTGGATGTGGCCACTGGCACAGGTGATCTTGCCATCGCATTGAGTCACATCCCGAACAGTCGTATTGTTGGCATTGACATTGCTCAAGGCATGCTTGCGGTTGCGCAAGTGAAAGTTGAAAAAAAGCATTTGGATGACCGCATCACCCTGACTCATGGCGATGGGGAATCCTTGCCCTACAAGGATGCTTCCTACGATGCAGTCACGGTAGCCTTTGGCGTCCGCAACTTTGAGAACCTGATGCCTGGACTCAAGGAAATGCGTCGGGTGTTGCGTCCCGATGGACAAATTGCCATCTTAGAATTCTCTCAGCCTGAGCGCTTTCCGATCAAGCAGATTTACCACGTCTATTTCAAGGTGATTTTGCCCGTGATTGGCCGACTGGTCTCCAAGGACAACGCAGCCTACACTTACCTGCCTGAAAGTGTTGATGCCTTCCCTTATGGTCAAGCCTTTCTTGACAAACTCCAGGAAGCTGGCTTCCGTGACCTCCATCACCGTCCTTTGACTTTTGGGATCGCCACATTGTACACAGCTAAAAAATAACTGGCAACATGCTGCGTTATAGCCCCATGAAAGGCATCCCAATAATTGGTCTTATGGTGGCTCTGAGCTGTGGACTCCATGCACAATCTGTGCAAAGCCCCAACCTGCCACGCTATGATCAAAAACAGATTCATTTTGGCTTCATTCTTGGCAGCCAAAACATGGGCTTTCATTACCGACCAGATACCCAATGGCCCACTGGTGTTTTTGGGGTTGAATTGGTTCCTCAATGGGGTTACACGGTTGGCATCCTCAGCGATCTACGCTTGAACAATTTCATGAATTTGCGCTTTGTTCCCACCTACAGTGCGGGAGAAAGGCAGCTGATTTTTGACGCCATCGATCCCACAGATGACCAGCGCAAGTCCATCGTTCGTCGCATGGAATCATCCTTGATTATTTTTCCCTTGGAATTGAAGGTGAAAACTGAACGGATTGGCAACCATCGATGGTATGTCTTGGGTGCCATTTCAGGTCAATTGGACTTAGCCAGCAAGGCAAAGGTCATAGATGACCGGTTCTTCAAGTTGCAAGCCACAGGCTATGGCTTTGACGTAGCCCTAGGGATGGATTTTTACTTTGAGTATTTCAAACTCAGCCCCCAATTCCGCATCACCATCGGGCAAAGTAATTTGCATGTCGATGACGGTACAGCTTTTGCTCAGGCCATCCCTCTGCTTCAAACCCGGTCTGTCGGTTGGATCTTTGCCTTTGAGTGAATCATGTGATGTGCCAGGCCTGCATCAGGATACCTCCAGCCATGGCTACATTCAAGCTTTCTGTTTGACGGCCTTTAGCCCGACGTATGCTGACCACTTGATTTGTTACGGTTTTCCAATGCTCTGAAGGCCCTGCGCCCTCATTCCCCATCACCAATGCGCTGCGCTCTGGCCATGGCATTTGTTCGACAGGCTCACCGCCCATGTCTGCTAAAAACAAGGTTCTGCCTTCTTTTGTCAGCTGTTGACTCAATGCTTCCTCCGGCATCAATACCACAGGCATCCGAGCCATTGCACCCATGCTAGACTGTACAACCTTTGGATTAAAGGGATCTACACTGCCCTTAGAGAAGGCAACATAATCCAGGCCATACCAATCAGCCAATCGAATCAAAGTCCCCGCATTGCCAGGGTCCTGGATGCGGTCTAGCACCAGGACCAACCCCCCTTGCTGAGGCGTTAGGGTTTGCTGACTGAACACAGCTAAAGCATCACTGGGCTGCTCCAGGGCGCTGATGGCCCGTAAATCCGATTCGTCAATCACTTCACCTCGGTCTGCCAGTGGGCTGTTCTTTGTGACAAGCAAGGTCTGCATTATCCAACCGCCTTCGATGAAATCGTTGATGCTTTTATGCCCTTCAACAAGGAAACGGCTCAAGCTTTCTCTGCCTTTTTTTCTTTGCAGGGATAGGATCTGTGATCTTTTATTTTTGCTCAATGCCATCGGTGAAAGGTAATGCGCATTGCCGTAATTTTACTTCAAACAAACCTACCATGATTGCACCTTCCATTCTTTCCGCTGATTTTGCCAATTTGCAGCGCGATGTTGAAATGATCAATGGCAGTGAGGCTACCTATTTTCACATTGATATCATGGATGGCGTATTTGTGCCCAATATCTCCTTTGGTTTACCTGTGCTTGCCGCCATCAATCAACATGCACGCAAGCCCTTGGATGTGCACCTGATGATTGAGCAACCTGAACGCTACATCAAGGACTTCCGTGCCGCTGGCGCAGACATCCTAACTGTCCATCTAGAGGCTAGTCGCCACTTGCATCGCAGCTTACAGGCCATCAAGGCTGAAGGCATGAAAGCTGGTGTGGCATTGAATCCGCATAGCCCGGTTTCCCTTTTAAAGGATGTGATTCAGGACTGTGACTTGGTTTGCTTGATGAGTGTGAATCCCGGATTTGGCGGACAGTCATTCATTGAAAAAACCTACGATAAAATCACCGAGCTCAAAGCCATGATTGTCGCTGCAGGATCCAACACGCTCATTGAAATCGATGGCGGTGTCAACAAGGACAATGCCGCTGCACTCAAGGCTGCAGGAGCTGATGTATTGGTGGCAGGCTCAGCGGTATTCAAAGCCGATGACCCGATTCAAATGATTCAGACACTGCAACAAGCAGGTAATTAAGTCTGACCTATTCCTGCAAGCCATGTTCATTGACTGAATTGGCAGTAGTTTTGTCAATCACAACCCAAGACACCATTTAAATCTATTACTATGTCATTGGAACAACTTACCACACTTCTAGGCGATCAGGCTGAATCCTTGCTGAATCACACCTGCAAAGCCATCGATCAAAGCGATATCCATTTGCCTTCAGGCGATTTTGTTAGTGAGCATTTCGCTTCAAGCAATCGCAGCAACCTGGTACTTGGCTCTCTGCAGACACTCTATGGGCATGGGAGACTTGGCCACACCGGTTACTTGAGCATATTGCCCGTAGATCAGGGCATTGAGCACTCTGCTGGCGCATCCTTCGCCCCTAACTCTCGCTATTTTGATCCAGAAAACATCATTCAATTGGCCATGGAAGGAGGCTGCAACGCAGTAGCTTCCACCTTTGGGGTGTTGGCCAATTTGTCTCGCAAATACGCCCACAAGATTCCATTCATTGTGAAAATCAACCACAATGAGATTTTGTCTTACCCCAATCAGTTTGACCAAACCATGTACGGCTCAGTCGCAGATGCCTACGAAATGGGCGCAGTGGCTGTTGGTGCAACCATCTATTTTGGCGCTGAAGAAAGTCGTCGTCAGATTCAAGAGGTTTCTGAAGCCTTTGAACATGCACGTTCGCTTGGGATGGCTACCATTCTATGGTGCTACACCCGCAACAATGCTTTCAAGGTTGATGGCGTAGACTACCATGCTTCAGCTGACCTCACGGGTCAGGCTAACCATATCGGGGTGACCATTCAAGCTGACATCATCAAGCAAAAGCTCCCCACCAACAATGGCGGATACCTTGCTGTAGGTCATGGAAAAACCCATGACAAGGTGTACAGTGAACTCAGCTCGGACCACCCCATTGACCTTTGTCGTTACCAGGTCGCTAACTGCTACATGGGGCGCATTGGACTCATTAATTCAGGAGGCCCATCCAACGGCAGCAACGATCTAGCTGATGCTCTTTCAACTGCTGTCATCAATAAACGTGCTGGCGGCCAGGGACTTATTCTGGGACGCAAAGCATTCCAACGCCCACTCAGTGAAGGCATTGACATGCTGAATGCTGTTCAAGACATTTACCTTAATAAGGACATCACCATTGCGTAAGCCCATGGAGAACAAAGAGGATAAAGGCTGGTTCAAGCGAATCAAATCTGGCATCACGACAGCCACTGAGGAAAAAAAAGAGATCCCCGATGGCTTGTGGTACAACTGTCCTAAGTGCAAGGTCATGGTTACCACTGATGAACATGCAGAAAGCTTGTGGGTCTGTGGCAATTGTGGTCACCACGAGCGCATTGATGCCTCAGAGTACATGTCTTTCCTATTTGATGAAGGCAAATTCACCGAGCTCAATCCGAACATGGTTTCTGTTGACCCCTTAGAATTCACTGACACCAAGCCCTACAAGGATCGCCTCAAGGCAACACGCAAGAAAACTGGCTTGAAGGATGCCATCACCACTGGGCATGGTACAATGAATGGCATCACCGTAACCATGGCCATCATGAATTTCAAATTCATTGGCGGTTCCATGGGTTCTGTTGTGGGTGAAAAGATTGCGCGAGCAATTGATCACAGTTTGGCAACAAAAACCCCATTAATCATTGTGTCAAAAAGCGGTGGTGCTCGCATGATGGAAGCAGCAATTTCATTGATGCAATTGGCAAAAACCTCCGGCCGACTGGGGAGACTGGATGACGCAAAGATTCCTTACATCTCTGTCTTGACTCACCCAACCACTGGTGGCGTGACGGCATCCTTCGCCATGCTTGGTGACATCAACATCGCAGAACCTGCAGCTCTCATAGGGTTTGCAGGCCCTCGTGTCGTGAAAGAAACCATTGGCAAGGAGCTGCCGGAAGGCTTCCAAACCAGTGAGTTCGTTGAGGATCATGGATTTCTCGATTTCATCGTGGAACGCAAGGACCTGAAAGTCAAGATGTCACAATGGCTAACCATGGTTTATCCTTCGAAAAAATAAGTCTATTACTAGGCAATTTTACCTACCTTTGCGGCCTCCGAACTACGGACTACAACCAACTATCTATAACGATTTAGGAATGTACCTGACTCCAGAAAAAAAGCGCGAAATTTTCGCTCAACACGGCAAGAACGATGCTGACACCGGCACCGCTGAAGGCCAAATCGCCTTATTCACTTACCGAATTGCTCACCTTACTGAGCACCTCAAAATCAACCGCAAAGACTACAACACAGAGCGTTCACTCGTTTTGTTGGTCGGCAAGCGAAGGAGTCTATTGAACTACCTTCAAGACAAAGACATCTTGCGCTACCGTGCCATCGTAGAAAAGCTGGCGCTTCGCAAATAATTGCAGAAGGCAAACGCAACACTGGGATGGTAATTCATACTGAATTGCCATTTTCAGCTCAATTTTATCGGGGCGCCGTAAATCAATCAGAAGTAAAGAAGACATGAAAGCACCAACACCTATTACCCAAAACATCCAACTCCCTGATGGCCGCACCATCACATTGGAAACAGGACGCATGGCTCGTCAAGCAGACGGCGCCGTACTTGTCCGCTCAGGAGGCACTGCCCTTTTAGCAACTGTCGTATCCAACAAAGAAGCACGTCCAGGATTAGATTGGCTTCCCTTGACCGTTGAATACAAAGAGAAATTCGCCTCCGCAGGACGCGTTCCTGGTGGATTCCTTAAGCGCGAAGGCCGTCCAAACGACCGCGAAATCTTGGTATGCCGTTTGGTTGACCGAGTACTTCGCCCCTTGTTCCCTAAGGACTACCACGCAGAAGTTCAGGTGATCATCACCTTATTCTCTTACGATGAGGACGTTGCTTCCGATTCATTGGCTGGCTTAGCTGCATCTGCTGCCCTTGCCGTCAGTGACATTCCATTCAATGGCCCCATGTCTGAGGTCAATGTAGCTCGTATTGATGGTGAGTTTGTCATCAACCCAAGCTATGCGCAGCTTGAGAAAGCTGACATGGAAATCATGATGGGCGCAACTGCTGATAGCGTAACTATGGTAGAAGGTGAGATGGATGAGGTCTCTGAAAAGGAAATGCTTGAAGCCATCAAGATTGGCCATCAGGTCATCAAAACACAAATTGAAGGACAGCTTGCTCTTGCAGCAATGGTTCCTACCAGCAGCCCTAAGCGTGTCTACAGTCACGAAGTGCATGATGAGGACCTTCGCAAAGCCATCAAAGATGCCACCTATGATGCTGCTTACGTCGTTGCCGGTAAAGCTATCGCTGACAAGCATGAGAGAACTGCAGCATTCAAGCAAGTGATGACTGACTTTGTTGCCACCCTTCCTGAGGAAGAGGCCGGAGAGAAAGAGGGCTTGATTCGTAGTTACTACCATGAAGTTGAAGCATTGGCTGTTCGCAATCAAGTCTTGGACAATGGTCTTCGCCTTGATGGCCGTAAGACTGATGAAATTCGTCCCATCTGGTCAGAAGTTGATTTGCTTCCTGGCCCACATGGCTGTGCCTTGTTTACGCGTGGTGAGACTCAGTCTTTGACCACGGTTACCCTCGGTTCTAAAATGGACAGCAACCGCATTGATGCGGCTACCAAGATTGGTGATGAGAAATTCTACCTCCACTACAACTTCCCTCCTTTCTCTACCGGTGAGGCTCGCATGATGCGTGGCACCAGCCGTCGTGAAATTGGTCATGGTAACTTGGCACAACGTGCACTCAAGCGCATGGTACCTGCTTCATCAGGCTACACCATTCGTGTGGTATCAGAAATTCTTGAGTCTAATGGATCCAGCTCCATGGCTACGGTTTGCGCCGGAAGCATGGCCCTGATGGATGCTGGTCTTGAAATCATTCGTCCCGTCAGTGGCATTGCCATGGGATTGATTACCGATCAGAAGACAGGCAAGTTCGCTGTACTCAGTGACATTCTTGGCGACGAGGATCACTTGGGCGATATGGACTTCAAGGTCACCGGCACTGAGAAGGGCATCACTGCCTGCCAGATGGACATCAAGGTCAAGGGACTTTCTTATGAAATACTTGAAACAGCTTTGATGCAAGCCAATGCTGGCCGTAAGCACATCAGTGGAGAAATGGCTAAGACCATTGACGCACCCCGCAAAGAGCTCAAGCCACACACACCGAAAATGGTTGTCATGGAAATTCCTAAGGAATACATTGGCGGCGTAATCGGGCCTGGTGGCAAGATCATTCAAGGTATTCAAGCTGACACCAACACAACCATCACCCTTGAGGAGATTGAAGAGGTTGGTCGCATTGAAATCAGTGGTACTGATGCTGTTGGATTGGCAAAAGCTCAATCAATCATCAAAGAAATCTGCTTTGTTCCTGAAGTTGGCACATCCTATGACGGTGTCGTGAAAGGCGTTCAGCCCTTTGGTGTCTTTGTTGAGATTGGTCGCAACAAGGAAGGACTCCTTCACGTGTCAGAGATGGCATGGGAACGCATTGAAGATCCATCGGATCTCTACAAAGAAGGCGATAAAGTGACTGTGAAGCTTATTGGCACAGACAAAGGCAAGTTGCGTTTGTCTCGTAAAGTCTTGCTTGAAAAGCCTGAAGGTTATGTTGAGCGCCCATCTCGCCCTCGACCTGAGCGCAGTGATCGTAGCGACCGCAAGGGTCGTGATGACCGTCGTGGCCGTGACAACGATCGCCGTGGTGGAGATCGTCGACGTGATGACCGCAACGATAAGCCTAGCAATGACAATCCGAGCACCGAAAAGCCTAGCACCGAAAAGTCTAGCAACGAAAAGTCTAGCAACGATAAGCCTCGTGAAGACAACCGCGGTGCCCGTGGTAGCCAGAGCGATGAAAGAGGAAACCTTGGTGAGGAAATGAAGAACAGCAAGCCTTCTGAGGATTAAGTCAAGACATTCCTTTGAATCCCTAATTTGATATTGCGTATGCGTCAGTTAAAAATTACAAAACAAGTTACCAACAGAGAGACAGCCTCTCTGGATAAGTACCTGCAGGAAATCGGTAAGGTGGATCTAATCACTGCCGAGATGGAAGTTGAATTGGCTCAAAAAATCAAGGCCGGCGACCAAGTTGCCCTTGAACGTTTGACCAAGGCGAACCTGCGTTTTGTAGTATCTGTAGCAAAACAATACCAGAATCAAGGCCTGACACTGCCTGATTTGATCAACGAGGGAAACCTTGGTTTGATCAAAGCTGCCAAACGATTTGATGAGACCCGTGGTTTCAAGTTCATTTCCTACGCAGTTTGGTGGATTCGCCAAAGCATTTTGCAAGCATTAGCTGAGCAATCGCGGATTGTAAGGTTGCCTTTGAACAAGATTGGCTCCATCAACAAAATCAACAAGGCATTTGCCTCTTTGGAGCAGGAGCATCAACGCCCCCCTAGCCCCATTGAGATTGCCAACAAGTTAGACATGAGTGAGCAAGATGTGAAGGAGTCCCTTCGCAACAGCGGTCGCCACGTATCCATGGACGCACCCTTGGTTGAAGGTGAGGACAGCAACCTTTATGATGTACTGAATTCTGACAGCAGCCCGAACCCCGATGACGACCTCATGGTGGATTCATTGCGCACTGAGATTGAGCGTGCATTAACCACGCTCACGCCCCGTGAAGGTGATGTCGTTAGACTTTACTTTGGCCTCAATGCAAAGCAGCCCCTCACCCTTGAGGAGATTGGAGAGAAATTTGACTTGACCCGCGAACGCGTTCGACAAATTAAGGAGAAGGCCATTCGCCGAATGAAACACGCTTCTAGAAGTAAGATTCTGAAAACCTACCTTGGCTGATACCCTTCTATAAGGGCCATGCAGGTTAGCATGAAAAAGCTTCTCCGAAAGGACACATTGACCGCCATGATTTTTCATGGCGGTTTTTTAATGCTGTTAACCCAAGTAACTCCACAAATTGACTAATTTCACAAGCATGAGATACCCATCACTGAAAACCCTGACTGCCATCTTTTTGATTGCTCTGTTGGCGGCCTGTTCTCCAGCAAATAAAGCTTTGAAGCACAGTAAATCATTGGCAAAATCTGGACTAACCTATGAAGCAACCCTGGCGGCCTTGGATGCAGTTGAGGCAAAGCCTAATTACAAAAAAGCCATGGTTCAGGTGAAAAACCTTGGCACCAAGGAGATTCAAAATCAAATGCGTGAGTTCAATGAGCTCAGGGCGGCTGGGGAAACAGTTGGTGCTTTGGATGCCTACGTCAGGGCATGGGATATCGAACAGAGAGCTGCCACAATAGGCGTTTTACTCACAGGCACTTCAGCTCATGCCAGTGATTTCGCCAACCTGCGAATCGGCTACATCCAAGAACTTGACGGCAAAGGGCAAGCTGCTTTGCAAAGCGAAGATTTCACTGCTGCAGAGCGCATCTATGTGCGTGCGTTGAACTACGACCCAGAGAATGAATCGCTCAGGGCATCATGGGTGACCGCTGTTGGTGAGCCCGCCTACCGTGAAGCACAAATCTTGATGACTGAAAGCAAATACCGGACAGCATACATCGTACTTGAGGACCTTGAGCGCTTGATTGAGACCGCGTACAAGGATGCTCGAGACATTCAAAGTAAGGCAGTAAAAGAGGGTTCTGTCACTATTGGTGTCAGGGATGTACTTGCCCCAACACGGCAAGAGCTAGATCTCGCAAGGGGCCTGCGATCGGACCTCATCAGCAACCTGATTGGCACACAAGACCCATTCATTGCATGGATTGACTGGAATGAGCAAACCCGTTACGAAGCCACTGAGCAACCTGACTACTTGCTGGAGCTTGAGATGACCAACTGGCGTGAGATGCCTGGGGTTCGAACCAGCTATGAACGCAAGGGCTATCGCAGGGTGGCAATCGTGACCAAGGACCCGGACACAGGTGCTAAAGCCACAACCTACGACTACCAAAAGGTGATCTACCACGATATCGATTTCAAGTACTTGGTTCACGGGGCACTCAGGATGGCCTTGGTCGACCCAATGACCAAAGAATTGCTTGTGAGCCGTGAGGTTGAAGACATCGTCGAACGCACCATTGCTACGGCACAGTATAGCGGTGACGCGACCAACATCTACCCTGGTCATTGGACCAACAGATCTGAGGACAAGCCCAGTGATGTCGTGAGCCATTCTGGCAAGGCTGTATTGACTTCGCGGTTTCGAACCAGCAACAACCCGAGAATCATTTACCAGATGCAGGAGCAGATAAGAAACTCACTGGTCAAAAAGGCATCCATCACCATGTTTGAAGCCATGCATAGCTCAACTTTCTTGCCTTAAGGAAAGATAATCACGCTTTGCACTAGAGATTCCACTTAACTTTGCGGTACATATCTGGGGCTGACCGGTTTTGACAGCAAGCCGATAGATCATGTAAGCATGTCGAGCTATTGGGTTGATGCTCGTAAATACAACATCCAATTTTTTTAACTGGCGAGCACAACTACGCTCTTGCCGCTTAATTCTCGATAGAGAGCTAAGCTTATTCTACACTAGGTGCAGAAGCAAGACATCCCTCAAGATCCCCGTTCTACGGAGCTTGATTAAGGGGTGTAGTAAGGTAGAACTAGGGTGAGGCATGTCATGGGCTGATTCTGAAAATTTACATGGCTAAGTGCTGGTTGGGTTGTCACTCATCAGGCCTGCATCGAAAACCAATGAATGACTAAGCATGTAGAAGGCACGATATGTCCTTGCCTGGACGTGGGTTCGATTCCCACCAGCTCCACAGTATAACCCGCAACCTTTTTATGGTTGTGGGTTTTTTATTTTATATAAATCCTCCCCAAAACAGTTCGACTTCACTCCCTTCTGCTACAGGGCATTATACCTAAAATAAATCTTATTTTTGGGAATAATTTTTTTATAAGCTACTGATTTTAAATCCTTAACTTTATAAGTAATTCATATTAACCAAAACTAAAAGAAATGAAGAAACTAATTATACTCTTAATAACAGCAAGTTTATTTGTAGCATGTAATAATAAAAAGGAATCTGATGGCAAGGCTCAAGCTTCAATGATTGAAGCCTCTCAAAATGGAAGTTTAAAACAAGAGCAGTCAACTCCTCATATGTTAATTATTAACTATAACCTCAAAGAAATGAGTATTGAGGAACATTCCGAACTTGGAGCAAATGTTGCACCAAATTTTACACCTGAAAAAATTGAAGGACTCATTGGTAAATCATTTATTGGGAATACGAATACAGGGGTTTATGGAGGCGCTTACCAGTTTAGCTCTAAAGAAGCTGCTGAAAAATACATAACCTCAGAGTTTTGGTTAGGAATTGAGGCGCATCCTAATTTAGTAAACTTTACAAAAGAAATGTATACTGTTCCGCCATTTTCAAACAAATCAAATGGTATGTGGGCAAATAGAAAAACATCATCCAACCCAGAAGATGCCAAGGGAATGCACTTGTTAGTTGTTAAGTATAACTTGAAGGATATGACCCTTGATGAACACTATCAATTAGGGGTTGATGTGGCACCAAATTTTACATCTGAAAAAATTGAGGGTTTTATCGGAAAATCCTTCATTGGAAATACTGACACTGGAGTATTTGGAGGAGTATACCATTTCAAAAGTAAGGAGGCAGTCGATAATTATTTGAACTCTGAATTTTGGCAAGGCATTGAGAGCCATCCTAACCTAGTAAATTTTACAAAAGAAATTTACGGCATTGCTCCTATTTCAACAATTTCAAATGGAATTCCAATGCTTTAAACATCTTGTTAAGAAAGTGTCACCCACATGAATATAAAAGACCTACATATTATAGTGTAGGTCTTTTATATTTATTAAATCCTTTACATAATAGTTCTATTTTACTTCAATACTCTCCACTACATTATTTCAAAAATAAAATTTATTATTGGAAATGATTTTTTGTTTAAATTTAACCAATACTAAAAAACTATAAACAAGGATGAAAATTTCTATTATCCTCCAATAAGAGTCAATTAAAAAGATAATGATTAGATTTTCACAAATATTTAAAAAAGAATCACTCTCCGGCATGAAAAATGGAGATTACTTAAAATATGCTATAGGTGAGATAGTGTTGGTTGTATTTGGAATATTAATTGCACTGAGTATCAATAATTGGAACACAAATAGGCTTGATAGTGAAGAAGAAACAGTTATTCTTAATAATCTAATTAAAGAACTAAATTTAGAGTTAAATAACCTAGCGGTACACAAAACAGCACAAAATATCTGGATAAACAGCGGATCTGAAATTCTTAAAAATTACACAATTAATAATATGTTTTTAGTAGATGATAAATTGCTAGTACACATGAATGATTTGATGATCAGAGCTAATTTCACTCCAAATGTAACAACCTACCAAACTTTAGAAAGTACAGGGAAAATAAATCTTATTGAAAACAAATTCCTTAAGGATAAAATTATAGTTTATTATAATTCCATATCTTTTTTTAGCGAAAACACAAAAATCAACAACAGTACTTTAGTTGATGAATTGATAAATCAAAAGCTGATAAATCTTACATTTTTCAAAACTAACTCTTTCAGTAAAGAGATGA
>CAWUSA010000019.1:0-42385 GCA_963925545.1 uncultured Flavobacteriales bacterium
AGACAATGACCTCTTAAGCACCCATGGTCAGGGATTCATTGAAGGCAATGCATGGAATTACAGTTTTTACGCACCACATGATGTAGAAGGCCTAAAAACAGCAATGGGTGGAGAGGAAATTTTTGTTCAGCGTTTGGATTCCCTTTTCACCATGGATTTGCCTGATGAATACATCGCTCACACAGAAGACATCACAAGAGATGGCATCATGGGGAATTATGTGCATGGCAATGAGCCAAGCCACCATGTCCCTTACCTCTACAACTGGACAGATCAGCCTTGGAAAACGCAGCACAGAGTCAGGTCCATTCTCCAAGAAATGTATGGACCTGGTGTTGACGGACTTTGTGGCAATGATGACGCAGGTCAAATGAGCGCTTGGTACCTCTTCTCTTCCTTAGGATTCTACCCTGTCACACCTGGCAGCAGCACCTACGCAATTGGCAGCCCAAACCTGCACAAAGCAATCTTGCACCTGAGCAATGGTAGGGATCTTCATATTGTCACAAAGGGCAACAGTCAAGCGCATGTCTATGTGAAATCCGTCCTATTTAATGGCCAACCATTGTCTGAACCGTTCATTGAGCATTGGCAATTGATGCAGGGTGGCACATTGACATTCATCATGTCTCGTAGACCCGTAAAGCAACTTGATCCAAATCCTTGACGGGCTAGTACGCAATCACATCAAGCATTAACCCTTGCCACTGGCAGCTCTTAAAGCCTTCAGCTTGCTGTAGCGCAAGCTAACTCCCCATGCGGCATAGCGAGACACTTGAAGCCCAATCGCTCCATCGAGAAATCCCCGCTGGAGAAGGAAATGCTTCAAAAATCGCCATGCAGGCTTGATGTGGGTGTGGTAGGACGTGATAGCTCCCGTTTTGCTGTCGTAATCCTCTGCTTGCCATTGTGCGTAGCGATGCAGCTTTTGCTCCCATTGCGCAAGACTTTTATAGGTTTCGTGCTGCAATTGATGTTTCAGTGAGCCAATGCTGCCCGAGCTTCGGATTTCCGAATGGACGTGTTTGTCTTCATACCGGCAGTGATCTCGATCAAAGAGTCTAATGACCTTGTCCCCTTGGAGGCCACTGAATCGAACCCGTTTGCCCATGAAGTGATTGGATCGATAGATCCAAAAACCTTTATGACGTGGCAATGGCCCCTGTTTGATGCGAAGAACTTCCTCCCGCAAGGGGTTGGTCATCCATTCATCTGCATCAAGCAGCAAAACCCATGAAAAGCTTGCTTGTGGGATGGCCCAGTTTTTTTGCGATGCTGAATTCTCATAAACACGCTGAATGACACGGGCACCAAGCTTTTTTGCAATGTTGACGGTCTCATCCGTTGAAAAGGAGTCTACAACCAGCACCTCGTCAAATACCCCCATAGCTGACACAATACAACGCTCAAGCATGTCAGCTTCGTTATAGGTAGGTATCAGCAAGGTGAGTTTCATGGCGTGAAGGTAAAGCTGTGGGCTTTAGCTGCCGTAAGTTTGATGCATGATTTCTCTACGCTTCCTAACCATTCCTTTGATTGCCTTGTGTTGTTTCACCGGGGAAAGTCATGCGCAAATTACTGATTCCAAAACCCATTACCGACAAAGCATCAAGGGTTGGCAATCAACCATGAACAGTGATTTCAAGGGCCGGAAATCACCATTGACTGAGTCTGATCTCAAGAATTTTCAAGGTCTGCCATTCTTCCGCATTGCGAAGCATTGGCGACTGGAGGCCCAATGGGAACGCTGTGATGACTCAGCTTGGTTTGGGATGCCTACCTCTACAGACCGATTGCCCTTGTACCGAAAATATGCCACACTGACCATGAAGCATCGCGGTAAAACCCTTGCGTTGATCGCTTACCAATCGCAATCCCTGATGACCAAAGAGGGCTATGAAGACCACCTTTTTATTCCCTTTGCTGATGCGAGCAATGGCCACACATCCTATGGTGGCGGGCGCTACATTGACATCAACAAAGACCTAGCCAAGTCCCTATGGGTAATTGACTTCAATAAATCCTATAACCCTTACTGTGCTTACAGTGGCCGTTACTCTTGCCCCAGCATTCCAAGCATTAATCGCCTGCATGTGGCAATCGGTGCCGGGGTCAAGGCACCTCACCCACATGACTAAGGACAGCTACCAACACATCCACAAGGAGGGCTATGCCCTTATCAAGGACAAAGGCAGCAAGTTCCATGCTTATGCCTTTGAAGTCAACTCTGTTGACCAGGTGCATGACCGCATTGCTTCATTGCGGAAAGAACACCCCCTGGCACGGCATTTTTGCTGGGCCTCAATCATTGGCTTTCCACAGGCAGAAGAACGCGCCAATGATGCAGGGGAACCCGCTCATTCAGCAGGCACACCCATCCTCCATGCCTTGCTGTCTGCCAACTTGCACAACAGTGCCGTGGTGGTAGTTCGGCTTTTTGGCGGAACAAAACTTGGCATACCAGGCCTTATCTCAGCCTACAAAGGGTCAGCCTCAGCAGGTATTGCTCAGGCTGAAATCCAAGAAGCCTACCTGATGCGTCAAGTCCATTTGACTTTGACCTATGAAGACATTGGCGCCTTGGAGTCTCTAGCCAGTCAGCATCAAGCACAATTGAAGGATGCCAGCTATGGCGAGACCTGTCAAATGACATTGCACTATCGAGCTAGCAAACAGGCGTCCATCGAATCAAGCTTGCAAGCCTTGCACCGCATTCAATGTACCTTCGTGGCATGAAAACCCGCAGCATACAGGTCGGCAACATCCCATGTGGTGGCGATCAACTTTTCTTAATTTCAGGACCCTGTGTAATCGAAGGTCGCGACACCATGATGGCTGTGGCAGAAGGCCTAGCAGAGCTTCGCGAAGCCTTGCCATTGGCTGGCATCATCTACAAATCCAGCTTCACCAAGGATAACCGCTCAAGTGTAGACTTTTACCAAGGCCCAGGCCTGGATGAAGGTCTGAAACTGTTGCAAGAGGTCAAGGAACAGTTTAACTTCCCTTTACTCACTGACATTCACCAAGCTGATCAGGCCATGCCCGCCTCAGAGGTGGTTGATGTCTTACAAATACCCGCCTACCTGTGCATGCAGACTTCCCTTGTGCTTGCCGCTGCAAAAACAGGCAAGGTCATCAATGTCAAACATGGACAATTCCTGGCACCCGAAAACATGAGCAAGGTCTGTGCAAAAATCACTTCCACTGGCAATGAACAGATTCTGCTCACTGAACGCGGTTACAGCTTTGGTTACAATGACCTGGTGGTTGACCCTAGAGCCTTTTACCACATGCGTGAAACAGGCTACCCTGTGATATTTGATGCCACACACTCCATCAGGAAGTATGGCATCCCATCCGCTGACCCCTCAGGTGGCGCTAAACAATACCTTGATGTGTTGACACGATCAGCTGTTGGTGCTGGTGTTGATGGCTTATTCATTGAAGCTCATCCATGCCCTTCAGAGGCCCTTTGCGATGCAGCAAGCCAAATGAACATCAATGAATTGGGTGAATTTCTCAAGCCAATGATTGCCATTCATGCAGCTGGCAAGGCCTGTTAGTAGCGAGATCCTAGTTGTAGTGCCTTAGTAAAAAAGGTTTTCCAACCTCTTGGAATCAATTTAAAGCTTGGCTTTTGTGATGGGCAATGAGCTACTAAAGCCTAACCCTTGCTTATACGATAAGGGAGGCGCTTACACTTCCTTCACAAAGCGTGCTGAATCAAAGCGAACCCTGGGGCCGTAAACCCCTGTCTCTGCACGTTTTCCAGCAGATATGACCATGCATATTTCCGCAGCTCGTGGCAGGTTCAACAATCGTTTGATTCTGACTGAGTCCATGCCCTCCATGGGGCAGGTATCAAAGCCATGTGCTGTCATCGCAAGCATGTAGTTTTCACAGGCAAGCGCCGTAGACTTCTGTGCCCACAAGCCCATGCCAGATCTCGAAAATGGGCCACGTGGCGTTGGTTTCCTCAACCCCCTCAACCAAACAGCTAAGGTCTTGATTGGTCCATAGATCCCCAGCGGCCCCATGTTATAGGCCAAAGGGACAATTTTTTTATAATACTGGTAGGCAGCACCCATTCGCTGCTTTTTTTTCTCATCAAACTTTGCCAACATCATGGCATTGTTTTCTTTCCATAAATCTGGACGCGCAACAGCAACCACCAATTCCTGTGCATACTTTGCAGCAGGTTGATTCAGGCAATAATTAACCAATTGCTCCTTTTTTTTAGCTGACCGAACCCAATAAAACTGCCATGTTTGGAGATTGGAACTGTTGGGTGGCAACAGGGCCAACCGCAAACATTCCTTCATCACGGACTCAGGGATAGGGCTGTCATCATACACTCTGACAGATCGACGGTTTTCTACAATGGTCTTGAACGCCTCAACATCCACTGGGTTTGCGACTTCTGTGTAGCCATGCTTAGGCGCTTTTGAGAAAATATCAACCTCTGCCATGGCTACTTTAAGCTTAAAATAAAGGCATCCATACGTCGTTGAAGGACTGCTTTGCTTCGCTGATCAATCCACGCACCATCTTCTGAAAGGATTTTCACAATACCAGGCAGTGCAAGTTTTTCATGGAAAACTGGCAAGCCCATGTAATGCAGCACCGACGTCAAATGATCCAGTCCACGCAAATTGCCTGCTCGACCTGCTGAGACGCCAACAAGCATGACTGACCGACCTTCCATTATCTTCCAATCATCGTCGTCACTGAGGCTTTCCAGAAAAACTTTCAAAATGCCCGGGTATGAGCCATTGTACTCCGGTGCCACAATCATCAAAGCCTTTGCCGGCGTAATTAACGTTTTTATGACATTTTCCATGACTGCTGATCGATTGCCAAACATGTCGCTGACGGACAAATCTGATGGCAAATCCTCCAGACTCAACACATTGGAATCCTGGCCTCCTTGCTCAAGCATTTTTTGCATTTGCAAGGCCATTTTATGGCTGTAATTGTTAGGACGGTTGGTCCCGGAAATGATGAGGATCATTCAATAGCTATGATTAGATTTCCAAATTTACACCTATAGACACTTACAAAATCAATGCCGAATATTTTCAGACATCCATGCTGCAACGCGATCATTCAAGTCCACGCCATCGACCCCTTCCATGGCAGGACCAAAGGTGAGGTCAACCGACCAACTTGGTTTTCCCAACATGCGTGTCAGATGAGAGATGAATGACTCCTCTCCCACCCAGGCCATTTCAGGGTCACTGTATTCTATGGTCAATGGCAGAATCGGCACGCCTTTTTCAGCAGCGACATGAAACATGCCCGGCTTGAACGGCAATAAGCCCTTCTCGCTGCAATAACCTTCAGGGAAAACCACAGGGCTCATGCCTTGACTTACCCTATCTGCCAACATCAGCTTTGCAGCGCGCCTGGACTCCTTGCTACTGCGGTCAACAAATACCGTGTCCATTGCTGAAGCTGCTAACCCAAATATTGGCCACGACTTCAACTCTTCCATAGCTAGATATACGACAGGCGCATAACTGTAAACAAAAATCGCATCAGCATAGGACCTGTGATTGCACATGGCTATTCCTGCGCGACGAACCATTTCACCCTTGACGTTCACGTTGATGCCTAAGGTGAATAGCACCATGGATCGCCAGGCACTGAACATGCGGTGTCTAAACCCCATGCTTACGCCAAGGAATTTGGCAACAATCACCGCAGATATAATCAGCAGAAGTAAGACAATTGTAAGCGGAATCCGGTACATGTATCGGATTAATTTCATTAGATTTTGTTTTTTTTACCCCTAAGGTTCAGCATTTCCACAAAAAGAGAAAAACCTACGGCGGCATAGATATAACTCTTAGAGACCTCAATGCCAGCGCCATCCAGTATCAGCATAAAGCCAATCAGTATCAGAAATGCCAGGGCAAGAACCTGCAGGCTGGGATGCTTTTCAATGATTTTTGAAACGGGTCCGCTGAATTTAAGCATCACGATCATAGCCACCACAATAGCAGCAATCATGACCGGTAAATCGTCCGTCATGCCAATGGCCGTGAGGATGCTGTCAAAGCTGAATACGATGTCCAACAAGCCGATTTGGATGATGATGGATATGAAATGCTTTTTCACCTTCATGTGATGGCCGGCTTCTGAATGGCCCTTCTCTACGATTTCATAAATCTCTACTGTGGCCTTATGCAAGAGAAACAAACCCCCTGCAAATAGGACCAAGTCCTTGCCGCTGACTGCGTGATCACCTATGCTGAATAACGTATTTGTCCAAGTCATGAGCCACGTGATTCCCAAGAGCATCAGCACACGAAACACCAAGGCCAAACCAATGCCTAGTTTTCGTGCCTTAGCACGAATGGCTTCAGGCAACTTATTGGTGAGAATACTGATGAATATGATGTTATCAATCCCTAACACGACTTCCAGAAAAGATAGGGTCATGAACGCAAGGAGGACATCAAGGGTCAAATAAGCTTCCATTTAACAAACTTAATCACCTTGAAACGAAAACGGGCCAGATTTTCATCCAGCCCGCTTTGAGTTATCAAAAGGATATTGACTTATTTCTGCGTTACAATCCGAAGGAATGCTCTCCGATCATCCGCCAACAGTTCAATGTGGTATACGCCTGCTGCCAGAGATTGCATACCCAATAAGGCTTCACCTTTCGTATCAAAATCTAAGACCTGTTGAAGAACCACACGCCCCATGCCATCACTGACTGTCACGAGACTTCTCGATTGCGGCAACCAATGGCTGATGGTTAAGGTTTGCGCGCCTGTCAATGGGTTGGGGTAGGCAATCACTGCTCCTAGAGCACCGGGTTCATCCAGACCTAGCTCATCCAAGCGATGGGTCACGGTATCGGAAAGACCACATGAACTGTTGACAATCAAGGACACATTGTACAATAAGCTTGGCACTGAGTAGTTGTGTTGCGTGTAATTGGTGCCTGTGCTTGACGTGCCGTCACCCCACAACCATAAATAGTTGTTGGCTCCGACCGTGCTTGTGGCATCAAATTGCACAATCATGCCACTGCCAGATGAACTCACAATGAACCATGTAAAGGCTGCAACGGGTTTAGAACAAATAGTCAAAACTTGCGAATGTGTCAATGTATCACCACAGAGATTAACCACGGTAAGGGTGACTGAGTATAGACCGCCACCACCATATGTGTGCGACGGGTTGGCACCTGTGGCGGCTGTTCCATCTCCAAAATCCCAAGAGATGTAACTGTAATTACCTGGGTTAACTGGGCCTGTAAATGCAACTTGATATACTTGAATTGCCACAGTAAAGGCTGATAGGATGTTATCACAAACTTCAAAGCTCTGATCTAATGTATCGGCTTGCCCACACTGATCGGTGACAATCAATGACACATTGTAGTTGCCAGCTATGCTGTAAGGGTGCACAGCAGGGTTCACAGTGCCACTATTACCATCACCATAGTCCCAAGCATAGGTTAGGGCGGTACCTGTAGAGGCGCTGCCATCAAAGGTCATCGTTAATCCATTGCTGCTACTTGTGAAGTTAGCAACGGGTGCAGGACAAGGGTTAGCGCATATGGATGAACCACTGTACTTAAAACCTGTGGTAATGTTTGCGCCAGCTGTCTGGCTGTTGATTGTCACGCCATTAGCATCCTTCAATACCCAACCACATTCATTAGACCACTGCCCGCCATTGACAAAGCGCAGGCGAAGGGTGTCGCCATCGCAGACATTGATGCTGAAGCTCGCGGCTGAACCATTGGCCATGCTGTAATCAGTGGTGATTCCGCCCGTGGTCAATGTGATCTTGTGCTGTGACGAACCATTCCAGTTGGCATCCCAGCCATCACCAAAGGTGTCTGACAAGTCCAAGGTGTATATGCAGCCGTTGTTGCAGTTGAAGGTTTGCATCGAGACAGGCCCTGTGAGGGTAGAGTAACTAGAAGCTCCACATGAATCAATGACATACAAATCATACAATACACCTGCAGTCAATCCAGTCAAAACATAGGGGTTTGATGTGGTAGTCACCAGAGTTCCCGCGCCCACAGTAAAGCCTGTTGGTCCGTATTCCAATATAGCTGTACCACTGCCTCCACTGAGCCAAGAAACACTCGCTGTGGTGGATGTCAAAGGTGAAACTGCCAAATTGGTTGGCGCTGGGCAGTTGGGTGCATTACTAATGCTGAAATCATCAATTGCCACGTCAGCACGCTGGCTAGCCGTGGTGCTGTTCTTTGCCGCGCGGAAGCGAACCTTGATGGTCTGGTTGACATACGTACTGAGGTTGATCACCCGCTCATACCAGGCATTGCCTTGGTCACCCACAACGGAGTCAATCGGCGTGTAGCTACCAGATGTGGCAGAGTAAATGTCAATCCTAAGGGATTGAATGCTGCTGCCGCGCATATGGAACCAAAACTTCAATTCAGGTGCAGTCAATGCACTCAAATCAATCAATGGGGTTTCCAGAAGGGCTGTTTCACTTGCTGAACCATAGGAAGCTTCTGTGTAGACATAATTACCACTACCTGAAGTGTGGTCTGCTGACGGACCTGTGTTACCTGTTGGCGTATTACCTGAACCGCCACCCCAGTGGTAAACTGCTGATGTACCCGTAGAATTGGGGTTGCGTGACCAGCAAGGGTCGATGGTTGAGCCAGCATTCCAGAAATTTGGTCCATTCGCCCCTTCATTAAAGCCCACATCGAAGTTTTGCGTCAATGGCGCTAGCACTGTTCCACACAGGGTATTACCTGTAATGATTGCTGACCATGCGGAGGTACTACCCAAGCCACAGCTGTCGCGCACCACTATAGCATACGTTGTACTAGGACTAAGTCCTGTGATGGTGAAGGGATTACTTGTGGCGTTAACTATGGTACCGCCTCCTGGTACTGAACCTACAGCTCCATACTCAATTTGCCAATTGCTTGCGCCTCCCGTAGTCCAAGACAAGGTGATGGACGTTAAAGTAGCTGCAGTAGCCGTCACATTGCTTGGCTGAAAGCATGTTGGGGCATTAGCAACAACCAAGTCGTCAATCGCCACATCACCACGAGCTCCACCGCCAGAAGTTGGTTTTAAGGTGATGAACTTGAATTGCACCGTGTCGGTCAAATAATTGACCAAGGGCACAACAACCTCTGTCCACTGGTTGCCTTGATCCCCTGAGGAATTGTGAATCGTAGTCCAGCCTGACCCGTTGTTGATTACAACCTTAAAATTGTTGATTTGGTTACCATATTGATGCTTCCAAAAACGCAATTCAGGCGTTGACAAGGTATCCAAGTCATAAAATGGTGTAATCAAACTAGCCGTGCTACCCTGTCCACTGGCTTCAACGTAGGCATAAGAACCTGAGCCAGTTGTGTGGTCACCAGTTGGACCAGTATTGTTGCTCGGCGTACCACCTGTGCCGCCACCCCAATGGTAATTAGAGTTACCAAATCCCGTCGTGCCTGTTGAAGGTGTCCTTGTCCAACAAGGGTCAATGGTTGATCCGGTATTAGCGAAACCCGTACCTTCAGTAAAGGTGGCATCAAAGTTCTCTGTCGATGGTGCTGTAATGACCCCGCAATTGGTTTGCACAGCAACGGGACCCATCCAAACTGATGAACTTGTAACTGAACAAACATCCCTGACATAGAAATCGTAACTGGTCGACGCTGACAAACCTATCACCGTGAAAGGGTTAGTTGAAGCTGGAACGACCGTTCCACTGCCTGTCGTGAAACCTACAGGTCCATATTCAATGTCCCATGCAGTTGCACCACCTGTCGTCCAAGCAAGGGTAACAGATGTTGTTGTCGTTGCAGTTGACGTAGGCAACGAAGGCGCAGGACATGACGGCGCATTATCGACAGAGAAGTCATCAATGGCCATGTCTGCACGAGGAAAGAAACCAGGAGGGTTTCTGGTAGCCACCCACTTGAAGGTGACACTGTCACTGGCATAGGTTGAGATGTCAATGCGAGCCTCTTCCCACGGCGAGGCGTTGGATGTTTGCTGTGCACCTGATTTAGACCAGATACTGGTGTAGGTACCACCATTGGCAGCAATGAACAGCTCCATTTTCTGGACTTGGAATCCATACATATGGTACCAAAAGACGACCTCAGGCGAACTCAAGGTATCTAGGTTAATTAGTGGTGAAACCAAGTCTGTGTTATAAACAGTAGGATTTTGAGACTCTGAATAAGCATACCCACCTGACCCACTGGTATGGTCAGAACTCGGACCCGTACCAAAGGATGTGGTGCCACCTGACCCACCTTTGAACCAAAATCCTGTCGTGGCACTTCGTGACCAACACACATCTATATTGCCCGGATCAAAATGACTTGAAACGGTCCATGAACCGCTATCAAAATTTTCTGTAAAAGGTGCTGAAACGCTTTGGCAAGGTGTGCTAAACGTCACAGGGCCAACCCATGCAGACACATCACCATTGCCGCAGCTATCGCGCAGGTAAACATCATAGGTCGTGCCAGGCGTTAAGGCTGTCAACACATAGGGGTTGCTGGTGATCGCCGTGAAGGATGAGCCTGGGCTGACTGTACCTGTCGGTCCAAAGGCAACATTCCAGTTACTTGAACCACCTGTCGTCCATGAAATACTTGCAGATGTACCCGTGATAGCTGAAACAGCCAATGCATAAGGGTCAGGGCAAGAAGGCGCTTCTTCAATTTTAACGATATCGATGGCCATGTCAGATCGATTGGATGATCCGCGCACAGCCACAAATCGCACAACAATGGTGTCACTTGTCGCAGAGATGGCAAATGCTGTGTCTTTCCATGCTGCGGCCTGCGAACTTTGCTGTTGTCCAGAAAACACCGTAGTTGCCGGCCCCCAGCCTGAACCAGGCTGCCATACTTCAAACTTCAAGCTACCCATGGTATTACCGTATGCATGGTAGGCAAAAGACAATTGCGGGTTGGTCAAAGAAGAGATGTTCACGGGAACCATTCTCAAGGTTGAAACCTGACTCGCCACGCCTGCCGTGGATTCTGTGTAGGCATAGTTACCGCCACCAGTTGCGTCATCATTAGGCCCTGTTTGCGGTGTACTTGTTGTACCATCGCGAATGGCCCAGTAATAGGGAGAACCTGCTGAGTTGCCACGTCCTGGATCTCTAAACCAGCAAGGATCAAGGCTGTCACCCGCTGAATAGGTGCCAGAACCATCATCAAAATTGCTGCCATCAAAATTCTCAGTAAACGGTGCGCTAACAGGGCTACACAAGGTTTGAATGCTCAAGGGCCCAAACCAAGAACTCGTATCTCCGGAACCACATATGCCACGGACATAGACATCATAACTGTTGCCTGCACTAAGTCCACTCAAACCACCTGTGTTTCCAGTTACCACGGCGCTGTTCGTCATTGACCCCGCAGCTGCGCCAACCGCTCCAACCACAAATTCATGTGACGATGCGCTACCGCCACCAGTAGTGAAATTGGCAGTCGTGAAGCCAACGGCTGTCGCTGTCAATATCGTGGGCGAAGGGCAGGTTGGCCCATTCTCAAAGGCCACATCATCGATAGCCATGTCACCACTTGCCTGAAAAGACCTTATGCCACGGAATCGAACGCGCAAAGGACTTGTAAAGCCAACCAAAGAAACATTCACGCTATCCCAAGCTGCAGAAGAATTACTTTGTTGAGCGCCAGATTTGGTCCACACATTTTGCTGCCATGCTGTACCAGTCCATACATCCAAGGCAATGGTACCCGTATACTGACCGTACATGTGATACCAAAAGGTGATAGATGGATTGCTGAGTGACGCCACATCAATCAGTGGTGAAGAAATGCTCGCTTGATCCTGGTAGGCTCCATTGCTAGCCTCTGTGTAGATGTAGTTTCCGGAACTCGTTCCTGTGCTGTGATCTGCTGAAGGACCTGTGTTGTTTGTTCCTGTACCACCTGAACCTGTACCCCAAGCATAAACAGTACCTGGTACAGCTGAACGGGTCCAGCACGCGTCTATTGCATCACCAGTATTGGTCCAACCCGTACCCGTTGACCATGAAGTAGCATCAAAATTCTCTGTTGTTGGCGCAACGGTCGGTGCGCACAAGGTGGTCACCGTCAATGGTCCTACCCACAAAGATGAGTTGCCTGTGCCACAGCTGTCACGGACGTAGATATCATAAGTGGTTGACGCAGTGAGGCCGGTTATCCCATAATTGGTTGTCGTGGAAGCATGCCAAGTGCCAGCACCTACAGGATTGAAACCAACACTTCCTACTTTCAACTGCCAATTACTGGCGCCACCGGTGGTCCATCCCACATTCACTTGATTATGTGTGGGGTAATTCAAGGTCAAGCCCGTTGGCGCAAGACATGTCGGTGCTGCGCCATAGGTCACCGCAATGACCCATGTTCCTGAATCCACCTTGTTAAGGTTTGTTGAGCAGCCAAAGCCGCCCCATGTTCTGAAGGCATGCAATTCAAAATTCAAGATACCCGTTGTCGTGACACCATTAGCAAGAGGTAGGTTGCTACGGCTGTAAGAAAAGGTTCCAGCAGCGTTACCTACACCTACTGATACCGCAGCTTCTGTATTACCTGTTGATGTACATTTCAAGTAACTTTCTTGTTCAGATTTCCAAGCCTGACCACCGGCAGTCATGTCATAGCTTACATCGACACTGTAAACGTATGAATTGGCGGGGATCGTTAGGGTCATGGTTCCAGGGCAAGTCGACACAGAGCTGGTTGTTGGTGAACCAGCAAAAAACATTTGTGTCGATAAGTCACCAGCAGAAGATGTATCCGTTACTGTTGTAAGTTGAGCCGATAGAGCTGTCATGGCAAACATTGCCATTAGAATGTATAATTTCTTCATGAATCTGGTTGTAGGTCTCTGGACGATAAATTTAGCGCATTTACTTCCTCTATGACTTCTCAAATGCCAAGAAGTTTAATGTCGGCTTAAATTGCAGTCCTTCATGAAACAAAATTTATTAAATATCGACTTTCCGAACAGTGAAAATATTAGGGATTTCCTAAACAAATACGAAGGTTACAACATAGATTCCTTGCGACTTAAAGCCAACAACAATTCCCATTGGCAGCTATTGATTGATCAAAAACAAGGTCAGCAAGCATTGAGTCAACGATGGCCTAGCCTTTGCCAAGTAGCAGGCTATCTTTTACCGCCATTGCGCAATGCCCGGCAAGCAAGCTCAGAGGTCACAGCAAGATGGAAAGCCCATTTTCTTCACCAGGCTATTGGCTCTCCTGCGTCGTGGAAGGGGCTAGACACAACAGGTGGATCTGGTGTTGACACATGGGCATTTGAGCAATGTGGCGCAAACATGACCGTCATTGAGCCCGATGAACATCTAGCAGCCATGCTCCACCACAATGGCCAAGTCCTTGGTCAAACAAGGCATGTTATTCAAGACAAGGCTGAATCACTACAAACCGGTCGATTTGATGCAGTGTTCTCTGACCCTTCAAGGCTGAAAAATGGTCAACGAATTTTTCACCCCAATGCCTGTGAGCCTAACGCCGTAGCGTTGATGGACATTTGGCTTACCATGAGTAAACATGTCCTAATCAAGCTATCCCCATTGCTTGATGCAACGGAGGCTGAACGTCTTTTCCCTCAGGCCTATGAGCTGATTTGGTTGAGCCATAACCGTGAAGTCAAAGAGCTGCTGATTCACACAAAGAGGGGCTACAGCGGCCCGGCCAAGCGGCGCATCGTAGAATTGGAGGGGGTCGGTGATATTCGCCATGACTCACCCGTCATGACAGGCGAAATTATTGACATGGCGAGTGAGCCCCTTGCTTTCTTGATTGACCCCTACCCTGCTGTCATAGCATCACGCGGCGTTAATTACCTGGCATCACTCCATGGATTGAAACGTCTTCACCCATCGCACAACCTACTGACTGCCAGCCACGTTCCCGCTGATTTCCCAGGCAGAGTCTTTCGCATTGACCACAAAGGCAAGCCGAGTAAATCTGATGCAAAGGCTGGTTTTTCTGTTATCAGCAGGGGTTTCCCGCAGCGAGCAGATCAGATCAAATCTGCATTGAAATGCACAGAAAATGAGGAACGCTTTTTGATTGCTACCCTATGGGGAGACAAGAACAAAGGGCTCTTGCAATGTACCCGGGTATAAAACGTAAATTTGATCATGACCTGTCGTCGATTCCTGTTCGCATTTCTGGTAATATGTGCTGTTGACCTATTTGGCCAAGCCATTCACGTACCAAACGAAGGTCAATGGTCGGGCGACTTTGAAGCAAAAATGGCTTTCAATGCCGGCGCCTATTTCTGGCAAGAAACTGGCTACAAGGTCATGATTGCAAATCCAGAAAACATGCCCCATCACCCCCACCAGGGTCAAGTGAATCATGGCAGTCATTCGGGCACCGAGTCCATGGACTTTTTTGCCTTTGCTTGCCACTACCTTGGAGCTAGTCCCAGCAAATGGCTTGGTACAGGCAAGCAAGCAGGCTATAGAAATTACCTTACAGGTGGTGACCCAAGTGCCTTTGCCAGCAACGTCCCTGACTTTGCAGGGTTCATTCAAAAAGACCTTTACCCAGGCATTGATTTACACATGGATAGGGATGACTTTGGTGAGGCGAAAACCAGCTGGCTTGTCAGCGTTGGCGCAGACCCTAAGCTGATTCAATTATCCTACGATGGACTGACACCCTATGTCAATCAGGAAAATGAACTTGTCCTTCCCACGCCAATGGGAGACATTCGTGAATCAGACCTAGTTGCATACCAAGACGGACCGCGTGGCCGGAAAACCATTCCCTGTCGCTTTGATGTGAAAGATGGCGTAGTACGATTCAAGCTGGGTCGGTACAACAAAAGACTACCCTTGATCATTGATCCCACCTTGGTTTTCTCTTCCTTTTCTGGGTCAATGGCTGATAATTGGGGCTACACAGCTACCTATGACGACCAAGGCAACTTGTACGGCGCAGGCATCGTCTTTGATGTTGGCTACCCGATCACTACAGGTGCCTTAGATCCAAGCTATAATGACCCAACCGGAGGACAAGGCTACATGAATTGTGACATAGGACTCACCAAATTCAGCGCTGATGGCACAAGCCGCATCTACTCCACTTACTTGGGTGGCAATAAACCCGACCAGCCCCACTCTATGATGGTCAACAACGCAGGTGATTTGGTGATGATGGGCACAACAGGGTCTAATGATTTCATCACCTCCTCGCTGTCAGTGCCAGGCTATGACCAAAGCTTCAATGGCGGGTCACCTTACGGCTCTTCACAGGGATCCCCTTTGCCTATGGATTTCAGCAATGGCGTTGACATCTTTGTCGCTGTCATCAACAACACAGGGACTGCTTACACCGCAGCAACCATCATCGGCGGCAATGGCATTGATGGCTTAGATAGGGGCATTCAAAAAAACTATGGGGATGTGTCACGTGGTGAGGTTGTGGTAGACAGTCAAGACCAAGTCTACATCGTCAGCACCAGTTCTTCATCCAATTTCCCTTTAGCAGCAAATAGCCGCAATGGGTCAACTGATGCCGTTGTATTTCAAATGAGCAGCAACCTAGCCAGCCTCAACTGGTCAAGGTACTTCGGTGGAACGGGCTATGATGCAGGCTATGGCCTGAAGGTTGCCTCAAACGGCAAGGTGTTTATCACAGGAAGCACAAGCAACACAGGGCTTCCTAATGCGGTTAATAATCACCAAGGTGGATTGGATGGCTTTATTGCAAAATTCTCTAATACAGGCGCCATTGAAGCCAGCCGATACCTTGGCACCAATCAAGTAGACTTGTCCTTCTTGATCGATATTGATAAGTATGGGGCGGTGTACGTTTTTGGCCAAACCAAGGGCTTGTACCCAGTCACTGCAGGGACTTGGAGCACCCCTTCAGGCAGTCAATTTGTGCACAAATTCCATGAAGATTTGACACAGACCATTTTCAGCACACGCTGGGGCACAGCCAATGGACAGCCCAACATCGTCCCCACAGCCTTCAACGTTGATGGTTGCCTGAATATCTTGATGTCTGGATGGGGTGGTAATGTGAATGGTGGTTCCATCGGGGGAAGTACCTCAGGCTTATTCGTAACCAATGATGCCGTGCAAAGCACCACCGATGGCAGTGACTTTTATTTCCTTGTGTTGGAGCGCAATGCCTCTGCCCCATTGTTTGCTAGCTTCTTTGGCGGATCTTCCAGCGAGCATGTAGATGGAGGAACGTCAAGGTTTGGCCCTGACGGTACCATTTACCAAGCTGTGTGTGCAGCCTGTTCATCGGGCTCATTCCCCACCACTCCAGGTGTTGTTGGGCCGAGTATGCTCAGCAACAATTGCAACCTTGGTGTCATCAAAATCGATTTTGAAACCTCAGTGACTGCAATAGCAGACATCGATTACGACTCCGACGTAGACACCCTTTGTGAAGATCTGCGTGTGACCTTTACTAACAACTCACTGAATGCCAATGTATTTTATTGGGACTTTGGCAACGGAAATAGTTCTGACTCAACAAACCCTACCACGATCTTCACCAAAGGCACATGGACCATCACTTTAATTGCCATGGACACAATCTGTGATATTTCTGACACCAGCACTTTGACTATAACCCACACCAAAGGGATCACGCCTGAGGCTGCTTTCGATGTCAGCTACGAGGCCTGCGATAGATACTATGAGATTCGGCTCCAAGACCAGAGCAAGCGCAGCCACCTTGCCCTATGGAACTATGGTGATGGGAATAGCGGAAGCGGTAACAGCCCATCCTACCGATTCCAAGCCGCAGGAACCTATACGATACGACTCATTGCAATCGATACCGTCTGCAATAAATCGGACACGAGCTACCAAAGTGTCACCTTTGATCCGGATTGGAATGGGCCTTTGGTCACCGTAGCGCCTGATACCTGCTGGGATGGCAGGGTTCGTCTTGATGTCACCTATGACACAGACAGCGTGAATTACCAATACCTATGGACCTTTGAAAATGGTGTGACCGACACGGGCCGTGTGGCTACCTATCGACTGCCGGCTTCCGGGACTTACACTGTGACATTGACCTTGTTTGACAGCATTTGCCACGCCAGCTTCAACTATTCCTTCACCACAAGCATCATACGAGATGATCAACGCCTCTGGGTTCCTAACACCTTCACGCCAAATGAGGATGGAATCAATGAGTTTCTAACCATTGCGGGCAACGATTGCTTCAATGATGACCGTTTCGTCATCCTCAATCGACTGGGCTATGTAGTGTTTGAAACCGACCAACCCTTTCAAGAGTTTTGGGACGGAAAAATCAATGGCAAGCCTTCTCAGCAGGACAGTTATGTGTGGTACTTTGAAACTGAAGATGGCCGCGTGCACGGGACCATCAATGTGATTCATTGATCAAGCAGTGGCCTTGATTGTGGCCAAATTGCTCTCAATATTTTTCAAGGCTTGCATCAAGGCATCGATATCCGCAGTTTGACTATAGCCTGAAAAACTGATGCGCGTCCCTACCTTTTTATCCAAGGCCAATATGACATGGCTGCCTTGAACAGATCCACTACTGCAAGCACTTCCTCCAGAGGCTTCAATGCCATGGATATCTAACTGGAAGGTCATCATGGAATTGTCATGCGACGAGGGTAGGTAAAAATTCAAAACTGTGTACAGGCTCTTGTCCATCTCAGCAGAAAGGCCGTTAAAGACAACCTGGGGGTAGGCTTGGTTTAATTGATCTATGGCATACGCTTTCACTGACCGAACATGAGCCGCCTTAGCGTCCATGTTGTCAATGGCCAAATTGAATGCCGCTCCCAAGCCAGCAATGCCAACCACGTTCTCTGTGCCCGCACGTGCGCCTCGCTCCTGTCCGCCACCCTTGATCAGGGGCCGTCCATGAATACCTCGTCGAATGAATGCAAACCCGACCCCTTTGGGTCCGTGAAATTTATGGGCAGCGCAGGCCGCAAAATCCAATTGGAGTTCTGTTAAATTGATGGGGTAATGACAAATCGTTTGCACGGTGTCTGAATGACTCAGGGCACCATGGCGTTTGCATGAGTCAACAACCTGTGCCAGGTCTAAGATGTTGCCCACTTCATTGTTTGCATGCATGATGCTTACCATGGCCTTCTCCCCTTTTTTTGCATGCTTTTCCAGTTGCTGGTCAAGCCATAGTAAATCATGGACGCCATCTGCATCATGAGGAACCCTATGAATTTCGCAAGCGCTAGAAGAACCCAAGCCTTCAGCAGTGTGTCCCACAGCGTGATGCTCCAAAGCAGAGGTGTAAATATGTGTGACACCCAGATCTTGCACAGCACATGTCAAAGCCCAGTTATCTGCCTCTGTACCACCTGACGTGAACACAATTTCAGAGGGGCTACACGCCAAACGATTGGCAATATCCTTCCTGACGGATTCAACAATGGCCTTAGCCTTGCGACCTGAAGCGTGGGTGCTGCTGGGGTTTCCATAGACATCCATGGCTTCAACCATGGCAAGCTTTGCTTCATCACAGATGGGCGTTGTTGCAGCGTTATCTAAGTATGTTCTCATAGCATTAAGGTTGAGTCCTAAAGACTTGAAGGTTCCAATTGTTTCACGAAGCGATCTGCCAATGCATCTGCTTCAGCTTGAGTACCTGCCTCGGTGTAAATTCTGACAATGGGTTCGGTGTTGGACTTTCGCATGTGTACCCACGCATCATCAAAGTCAATTTTCAATCCATCGACTGTGCTCATAGTCTCACCCTCATAATTGAAGGCAACTTTCTTAAGCAAGGCATCCACATCCATACCTGCAGTGAGTTGTGCTTTTTCCTTTGCCATGAAGTACATGGGGTAGGTTGACTTCAGATCCGAGGCTTTCATTTTTTGATGGGCCAAATGAGTAAGAAACAAGGCCACCCCAACCAAGGAATCTCGGCCATAATGTAACTCAGGCAAGATGATGCCGCCATTGCCTTCTCCTCCAATAACTGCATTGTGGGCTTTCATTGCCTCCACCACATGCACTTCACCAACTGCTGATGCTGAATAGCTTGAGCCGTGCCGCTCAGCCACATCTCTCAAGGCCCGTGAGCTTGACAGGTTGCTGACACAATGACCGGGCTGCCTTGATAAAAGGTAGTCTGCTACCGCAACCAATGTGTATTCTTCGCCAAAAAGCTCGCCGTCTTCACAGACCATGACTAGGCGATCTACATCGGGATCAACCACCACGCCAAGATCACAGCCTTTAGCTGGAACCAACGCACAAATATCATCCAGGTTGCGTCGCAAAGGCTCTGGGTTATGAGGGAACTGACCGTTGGGTTCACAGTGGATCAGCTCAAGGTCATTCACGCCCAATGCACGAAGCATCATGGGGATCGCTATGCCGCCTGTTGAATTCACAGCATCAACAGCTACCTTGAAATTCGCTGAAGCTATAGCCTCCTTGTCAACAGAATCTAAGTCGACTACAGCTTGTACATGGCGCGGTATTGCATCATCCAATGTCTGCATGGTTCCCATGGCATGAACAGAGGCGTAGGTGAATTCTCCCTTGTGGACGGCTTCAAGAATGCCTTCGCCATCAGCTTGAGACAAGAACTCTCCCCGTGCGTTTAACAATTTCAATGCGTTCCACTCCACGGGGTTGTGGCTTGCCGTTACAATAATGCCCCCATCGCAAGACTCCCAGACAACAGCCATTTCAACTGTTGGTGTGGTTGACAGCCCTAAATCCAAGACATTGATGCCCATAGCCATCAGCGTCTGACTCACCATGCTTTGCACCAAGTCCCCTGAAGGCCTTGCATCGCGACCAATAGCAACCTTCAAATCGTCGCCCTGGGGTGATTGTGACTGAAGCCATTGACCATAAGCACTAGCAAAGGCCACGATGTCAATGGGTGTCAAGTTGTCACCTGACAAACCACCAATGGTTCCGCGGATACCAGAAACAGATGCAATCAAAGTCATAAGCAGTAAATCAGTGAATTCTCTTACAAATGTAGAGCCCATTGAAGCCTTGGCAAGCATTCCATGAGTCCGTTGCTGCAATTGTTCACAAGGGCGTTGAAAAACTGAGTCAGTCGATGCGTCAATGGCACGATGTGTGTATACATTTAATCAGCTAGAACCAAGGCCATGCAAGCAAGCGACAACAAACACCTCATTGAGCGATTTGAAAAGCTCATTCGAACCAAGGAGATTGGCTTCTTTGACGTGGAAGAGTTTGAGGAAATCACTGACCATTATATGGACATTGGGCAATTGAACTCTGCCAAGCAAGCCATTGACATGGGACTTAACCTCTACCCCAACGCCCCAACTTTTGCAGTAAAAACTGCCCGCTATTTCGTCGAAGCCAATATGGTTGAACAGGCGAGAAAGGCCTTGGAGCATGCAGAGGGCGTGGCACCTAATCACCCTGAATTAGAATGGACACGGGGCTTGATCATGGTACGGATGGGTAAGCACAAAGAAGCCATTAAGAGCTTGAAGCTTGCTTTGGATCACGTGGAGGATCGTTACCCTATTTTGGGTCAACTGGCTGCATTGTACAACGCGATGGGTCGCTACCCAGAAGCCATTGAGAGCATTGCCGACATGCTCACTGAAGAACCCGATGATGAGCATTTGCTCTACTTGCTTGCGTTGAATCATGACTTAGCAAACATGCATGCAGAAGCTATCGCATGGTTCGATGCCTACATCAGCAAGCAACCCTATTCAGAAACTGCCTGGTACCACAAGGCTTGCAGCCACACTAAACAAGATCAGCTAGAGTCGGCATTAAATGCCTTGGATTATGCTATTTTGATTGATGAGACCTTTGCTGCAGCTCATTATGACAAAGGACGCATCCTTGAAGCATTGAGTAAGCCTAAGGAGGCCATGCTGGCCTATGAGGAAGCCATCGCAGCTGACCAACCCGCCGCTTACACCCTTTTGCGTATCGCTATGTGTCTGCAGCAATTAGACAGAGACCAAGAAAGCATCACCGTGCTTCAACGCGCCATAACCATGGATGATTCATTGGCTGAAGGATGGGCTGAATTAGCGAAAATCACGGCATTCACTGGCAACTTGATTGACAGCATCAGCTATGTGAAAAAAGCCATTGAACTGGAGCCCGACATGGTCAACTTTCACGCCATTGCATTAGAGGTTTATCTAATGACTGGACTGAAGCTTGAAGCAACCAAAGCAATGGAATCTCTGATGTCTTGCCTTGATCAAGATGCTGAAGCCTTTGTCATTGCCTGTTCTGAGGTCTCAGAAGAAGGCCTGGACTTAGCTGCAAGAGCCTTGATGGAGATGGGTATCGTCATGCACCCTAAACACGTAGATGTGTGGGCTTTGTTGATTGGTTATTTGAAACTGGTTGAGGAAGATAGCTTGTCAGAGGAATACAGGCAACGAGCTTTGGTACAATTTGGAAACTCACTGGAAGAGGCTTTAGAGAGCATTTACCCTGGACAGGGTTGAGCTCCACCACTCAAGGATAAAACAAACTGATGGCAATGAAAGCATTTGATGTACTGATTCGTGGGCTTGCCATGGGTGCTGCAGATGTGGTGCCTGGCGTGTCAGGTGGCACGGTAGCCCTATTGACAGGCATCTATCAACGCTTGCTGGACGCCATCCACGCCATTGGCCCACAAGCTGTTGTTGCATGGAAAAACCATGGAGCAAAGGCTGCCTGGAAAGCTATCGATGGCCCCTTCTTGTTGACACTTTTCGCAGGCATAGGCCTCTCTATTATCAGCTTATCTAAGCTGGTTTTATGGGGATTGGACCAACACCCTATGTTAGTTTGGTCTGGGTTTTTTGGTCTGGTACTGGCTTCTCTCCCCTTGATTTGGCGCAAGGTAGAGCAACCAACCCTGACCCTTAGAATATACCTCTATGCTGGCATTGCTATTGGCGCCGGACTCACCTTTATTTCCCCTGCAAGCCAGGAGCTTACAGCTACATTGGCCTTCGGTTCGGGATTTATCGCTATTTGCGCCATGATACTTCCCGGCATCAGCGGCTCCTTCATCCTGATTCTCCTTGGTGTCTATGAGTCCATCCTGACTGCCATCCACGACAGGGACCTGTTACTCATTGCCAGCTTTTCCGCCGGTGCGCTAGCTGGCTTGTTGAGTTTTGCACGTCTTCTTCGCTGGTGCTTTCAGCAGGCGCCCAATGTCATGCTCTCACTCATGACTGGCTTCATCGCCGGCTCCTTGATTAAGGTCTACCCCTACCAAGGGTTAGATTCAAATCTCCCCCTTTGGCCAAATCATGCAGCCTTTGACCACATGTCATGGGAGCAGCATGCGGGTGTCTTTGCATCAGCACTTGTCGGCATTGGCGTCGTTGCCCTGCTCAACCGCCAGACAAAGCAGCAGTGATGCACAAGTTTGCAGTCATTGGCCAACCCATTGCACATTCTCAATCCCCCGAATGCTTTACTGAGCTATGGGCTGACTTAAAAAACACCCAACTCCTGAGCTACAGCCGCATTGAAGTCGCTGAAGACCAATTGGCCCATTGGATGGAAAGCGATGCCCTGCAGCTTGATGGTTTCAATGTGACCATGCCCCATAAGCGCGCCATCATGGACCATTTACACCATGTCTCCGATTCAGCAAAGGCTATCCAAGCAGTCAATACTGTTTGCCGGATAAACAACCAATGGCATGGACACAACAGCGACTGGGAAGGTTTCTGGGAAAGCATCAATGATGCTGTTCCAGCAAAAGGCACAGCGGTGTTGATTGGCAATGGCGGAGCAGCCAGAGCGGTTCAATACGCCTTGGAAAGCCACCAATGGCACGTCACAATGCAATGCAGGAAGGAGAAACCGGCAATCACTTGCAAGCAAACAGCCTATGGATCAGTGCATCCAGGCCCTGTTGATTTGATTGTGAATTGCACCCCTTTAGGCATGCATGAACTGGAGCATCAACTGCCGCAAACCCCTGTCATGAATCAGAATACCAGCGGCCTGGCCATTGATTTGATCTACACTCCAGAGAAGACATTGTGGCTCAAACAGATGGAGGAAATGGGTTGGCAAACACGGAATGGCCAAGGCATGCTTATGGCTCAGGCAAAAAAAGCTTGGGTTTATTGGAAGAATGCGCTGAATTTGACTGACATTTGAGCTCCAAAATCTATCCCTCCTAAACATGGCCGATCAAAACAAGGCAATGAACGATTCTGATATGCAATCACAGGCTCAACCTGAAGGTGCAGTTCCAAGCCCATCACAAGCAAAAGGCGTTGATGCGTCTGAAGTCAATCCATCCATAACGGACAAACCTGCAGAAAAGCCTGCTGCTAAGGCAGCACCTGTTAAGAAGACGGCACCCGCTAAAAAAGCAGCACCTGTTAAGAAGGCGGCACCCGCTAAAAAAGCAGCAACTGCTAAGAAGGCCGCGCCCGCTAAAAAAGCAGCAACTGCTAAGAAGGTAGCAACCGTTAAAAAGGTGGCACCTGTTGAAGAAGTAGCAACTCTTGAAGACGTTGCACCTGCTGAAGATTCAGCACCTGTTAAAAAGGCGGCACCTGTTAAGAATACGGCGCCTGTTGAAGCAGCAGCTACAGATGCAACAACAGCTACAGAAGATGAGTCTGATGAACACTCGGACGATGAGCAGTCTGAGCATGATGACCACAAAGCAGATTATGGCAGCAAGACCGATGAGGAACTCATTGACGAGGCCAAGCGCATCTTGACTGAAGTCGCCATCGATCAAGCTCGTGTTCCCATGTTGGCTGTGAGAAATGTACTCACTGAACGATGGGACAAGCTCAAGCAGCAAGCCTTAGAGGCCTTTGTGAAGGATGGTGGCAATGTCATCGACTTCCGATTTGAGCATGCAGAAATGGAGCGTTTCTATGAAACCTTCAAGGCATTCAAAAGCAAACGTTCTGCCTACCGAAAGGAGCAAGACAAGGTCATGGCTAACAACCTAGCGACTAAGCAGGGTTTGTTAGCTGAGGTGAAGGCCCTTGCAGAAAGCCCTGACCTTCCAACTGCGGCAACCTACAAGAACTTTAAAGTCATCAATGACAGATGGACAGCTACAGGCCATGTCCCCTCTGCAGACGCAAGAGATCTGTATGCAACATACCGGTTCTTGGTGGATCGATTCTATGACAACCTTCGCTTAAGCCAGGAGTTGCGTGAATTGGATTACAAGCACAACAAGGGAATCAAAGAACAATTGATTGCAGACATCCAAGCACTCGCCGTACAGAAGTGGTCTGCTCAAGTTGGGCTCAGCCTTCAAAAATTGCATGAATCATGGAAGGAAGCAGGTCCTGTCTCCAAGGATGACAAAGAAGTCCTTTGGGAGCTTTTCAAGGCCGCATCGAACACCTTGCATGTCAAGCGTAGAGAAAGTCATAGCCTGGCTAAAGCAGAAAACAAAAATCGCCTTGTAGCAAAGCAAGTCATTGTTGAAGCCATGGACGTCTTGGCTCAACTTGAAGGCAATGATCACAGCATTTGGCAAAAAGGCACCAATGAAGCCAAATCCAACAGAGAAGCCATGTCCCAAGCAGGACGGACCTTTGGTGGAGAGAGTGATGCCCTATGGGATCGTTTCAAGCAATCTGAGAAAGCCTTTTTTAAAGCGAGGAACCAATTTTACAAGGACAGGAAAAACGCCTTTAAGCAAGCCATTGATGCGAAGCAAGCTTTGATTGTTAAAGCCAAGGCCCTGGCTGAATTGGAAGACCAAAATCAAGCCATGAAAGAGGTGAGAGAACTCCAAGCTCAATGGAAGGACACCGGGTTTGTGCCCCGTAAAATGGGTGATGCTGCTTGGGGTGAATTCAAAACGGCCTGTGATGTGATTTATCACAGCATGCGCAAGACACAAAACCAAGATCGCGTCAACTACAAGGCAGACCAGAAAAAGCATGCTGGTGTTCGTGATAGCAAGTCAGCCTTGGAAACAGCAAAGCGTGAGCTTAGCAAGCTAGAAAACAACATGGGATTTTTCCAATTCGCCAACCCAGACAGCCCCATTGTCAAGGACGCCTTGAAAAAGGTAGACCAAGCCAGGGTTAAAGTTGAGAAAGCTGACAAGGTTTTGCGTGAAGAAAGGAAAATCATCAGAGAATCTGAGAAAAAGGCAGCAGCGGAAGCAGCTGCTGAAGAAGTTACAACAGCACCCACAGCTGATACTGGCAGCGACTCACAAGAGCCTGCCACTGAATCATGAGCCAAGAAGGGCGGCCCTACAATCATGGTGGCAAGGTCCTGAAGGACCTATCCGTTGATGGTGTAGAAGGGCGTCCATTTGAACTGGTCAGCCCCTTTCAACCCACAGGAGATCAGCCTGCGGCTATTGAAGCATTGGCTAAAGGCCTAAATCAAGGCGAACGTTACCAAACCTTGCTAGGGGTGACGGGTTCTGGCAAAACCTTCACCGTTGCCAACGTCATCGAATCGGTGCAGCGCCCCACCCTGGTATTGTCACACAACAAAACATTGGCTGCACAGCTGTACCAAGAGTTCAAGGCCTTCTTCCCTAACAATGCCGTTGAGTACTTTGTCTCCTACTACGACTACTACCAGCCAGAGGCCTACATGCCGACTTCAGGCACCTACATTGAAAAGGACCTGAGTATCAATGAAGAAATTGAAAAGCTCCGCTTGAGCACCACCTCCTCCCTGTTGAGTGGTCGGCGAGATGTCATCGTTATCGCCTCCGTAAGTTGCCTCTACGGCATGGGGAATCCCGAGTCATTCACAGCACAGGTTGTAGAGATTCAAAAAGGGCAAAGCATCACTAGGCAAGCCTTGTTGCATCAATTGGTTCAAGCATTGTACAGCAGGACAGCGGAAGATCTTGGCCGAGGTTCCTTTCGTGTGAAGGGAGACATTGTGGATGTTTTCCCTGCCTATGGGGATAGTTTTTTCCGAATCATGTTCTGGGGAGACGAGATTGAAAGCATTGAGCAATGGGATCCCGATGCCATGCAATGCCTTGGCGTATTGGATAGCTTGCGCGTATTCCCTGCCAACCTTTTTGTGACGACACCGCAGCAACTCAAAGATGCCATCAAGCTCATCGAATTGGACCTTGGTAAACAGGTTGATCATTTCAAGGACATGGGTCGAGGCCTTGAGGCTAAACGCATTGAAGAGCGAACCACCTTTGACTTGGAAATGATTCGAGAGCTTGGCTATTGTTCAGGTATTGAGAATTACTCGCGCTACCTCGATGGACGTCAAGAAGGCACGCGACCCTTCTGCTTGATGGATTATTTCCCTGAAGACTTTTTGATGGTGGTGGATGAAAGCCATGTCACATTGCCACAGGTTCGCGCCATGTATGGCGGTGACCGGTCACGGAAGGAAAACCTCGTTGAGTACGGATTCAGACTGCCTGCGGCCATGGACAATAGGCCCTTGACATTTGATGAGTATGAAAACTTGCAAAAGCAAGTCATTTATGTCAGTGCCACACCCGCTGACCATGAGCTGGAACGATCTGATGGCGTAATCGTTGAACAACTCATTCGTCCAACAGGCCTCTTGGACCCACGCATTGAAGTCCGACCTCTCAGCATCCAAGTGGATGACTTGATGGCGGAAGCTGTCAAACGAGCAGCTAAAGATGAGCGGGTGCTTGTGACCACCTTGACCAAGCGAATGGCTGAAGAGCTCACCACCTTCCTTACAAGGCATGGGATTCGGTGTCGCTACATCCACAGCGATGTGGAAACCTTAGAGCGCGTGAAAATCATGGACGATTTGCGCGCAGGTCTCTACGATGTACTGATTGGGGTCAACCTGTTGCGGGAAGGCTTGGATTTCCCTGAAGTGTCCTTGGTCGCCATCATGGACGCTGACAAAGAAGGGTTCTTGCGATCTGAACGGGCCTTGGTTCAAACCATTGGTCGTGCAGCAAGAAACACCGAAGGGATGGCCATCTTTTATGCTGACAAAATCACTAACAGCATGGAGAAAACCATGACAGAGACTTTGCGACGACGAGAAGCTCAACATGCCTACAACCTTAAACATGGCATCACGCCTCAAGCCATCCAGCGCAAAAACAATACCGCATTTGGCATGGTTGCTACAGAAGATCAAAGCAGCACAAAGAGCATGCATGTGGCCGCAGAGGACAACCCATCCCTCTACACCAAGGGTCAACTTGAAGCTCAAATACGGGCAGCTAGAAAAAACATGGAAAAGGCCGCGACAGCCTTAGACTTTATTTCAGCAGCACAGTTTCGTGATCGAATTGTCGCATTGGAGGGCTATCGAGGGAAATAACCCCAAAAAGCCTTAGCCACCAATCAGGTTCTAAAAATCAATCGTTGTTGCGAACCTTCACCGTTAAAATAACAATGGCTAAACTGAGGGTGATGACATTCGCAATCATCATTGGCATGTCATTCAAATGAATCCCGTAAGCCAACCAGGCAGCGATCCCAAGAGTGAAAAGGATGTACATCCACAGACTGATGGCTTCAGTGCTTCTTGACTGAATGACCTTGATGGCTTGAGGCACAAAGGAAATCGTCGTCAACAAGGCAGCAATCCAGCCCATCCACTCCATCTCAGCTAACCTTAACCAATTCTACATCAAAGATCAAAGTGGCATTGGGTGGAATCACACCACCTGCACCCTGTTCGCCGTAACCTAAATCAGAGGGAATGACCAAGCGAGCCTTGCCTCCCACTTTCAGCAATAAAATGCCTTCGTCCCAGCCAGAAATCACGCGACCCATGCCAATCGGGAAGTCAATGGGCTGACCTCGAGAAATTGAATCGTCAAAGACGGTGCCATCGGTCAATGACCCTTTGTAGTGGACACTGACCGTCTGGCCAGCCTTTGGTGATTGACCATCACCTTCAACATCCATGCGGTAATGCAAACCACTATCTGTCTTTTCCATGCCGTCTGTCAATGAAGCCAAGGCTTCAGCTTGAGCAGCTTGTAATGCTTTAGCTCGGATAGACTTATCAGCCATGCCAGCATCGTAAGACGCCTTTGCATCAAAAGAAGCTGCATCATCACCAATGGCAAGAATTTCAACCTTGGTCAAGGCGTCGCCCTGTTCAATAGCGTTGACCACATCCATACCTTCAGCAACTTTGCCAAAGACGGTGTGCTTGCCATCCAGCCAAGAAGTCTCTACATGGGTGATGAAAAACTGAGAACCATTGGTGCCAGGTCCGGCGTTAGCCATGGACAATACGCCTGGGGCATCATGCTTGAGTTCTGCAACAATTTCATCGTCAAATTGGTAGCCTGGACCACCAGCACCCGTGCCTTTGGGACAGCCACCTTGAACCATGAAGTCTGCAATCACCCGGTGAAATTTCAATCCATCGTAATATGGCTCACCTTCAGATTTTGAATCATTGGCTTGCATACCCTTTGCCAGGGCAACAAAATTCCCCACAGTCATGGGGGTGCGTTTGTGGTAGAGTTCTGTTGTGATCACGCCGCGGTTGGTGTGAAATTTGGCATACAAGCCTTGAGAAAGATCAGACATGGATCGGTATTAGATTAGTTATCGTTTGAGTAAGTAATGACTTAAACAGGTAGTGAGCAATCGGCACACTGCCTTATAAAATACATGAAGTCTATAGGTTCAGGAACTGAATGTCCTCCACCCAGATATCAAAAAGAATCTCTGCATTGGAAGGAATAACATCACCTGAACCTGCCTCCCCCCAACCCAAGCTTGTTGGGATGATCAAACGAACATGTGAACCCTTTCTTAGGCCAATCAAGCCTTCTTGCCAGCCTTTGATGACTCTTCCTTTAGGCCCAGCCTGAATAGGAAAAGCAGCATAAGGCTCCCTTTGCGGGTCATAACTGTTGGTCATCAAGGCAATTTCCTTCACAGAAGAATCGAAGGGCTTGCCATCAGAGAAGTACCCTGCGTAATGCACCATCATACGGTCACCATCCTTGGAGACTTTGCCTTCGCCTTCTTCAAGAACAAGTATTTTCAATCCACTGGGGCGGGCTGAAGCCTGACTCACCCAGTTTGCGTATAAATTAGCAAAAGCATCAGCGTCATAGTTGCCGCCGTCACTCAGCCATGTCAGCGAACGTGCGCGATCTGAACCCAAAAGATTCGATTCCTTCTCACGTTGGTTGGCTTGACCTTCAAAGGCCTTTTTTGTGTTACTGAAAGCCATTGGCGCATCGAATTGCTTGGCATCCTTTCCCTGACGAATAATGCTCACAGACATCGTTACGTCAACCACTGGACGATCTGCTGCTGCACGTTCAACGTTTGCTATGGCCGTTACCACATTCATGCCTTCAATCACATGGCCAAAAACACTGTGCTTGCCATCAAGCCAAGGTGTTGCAGCATCTGTGATAAAAAATTGTGATCCATTGGTTGCTGGCCCACTGTTAGCCATGGACAGAACGCCTGGCTTGTCATGGGTCAAGCCTGGGTTGAACTCATCAGGGAAGTTGTAACCCGGGCCACCAGATCCAGTGCCATCAGGGTCACCACCCTGTATCATGAAGTTGGGAATCACTCGATGGAAAACCATGCCATTGAAGTAAGGCTTATTTGCATCCACCAAGGGGTGGTTTCCTTCTGCCAATGCCACAAAGTTTCCAACGGTCATAGGAGCTTCAAGGGATGACAAGGCAACCAGCACATCACCCATGCTCGTTGAAAACAAGGCGTAGATGCCATCTTCGAGTTTGACTTTAACGCCGTTGACTTTGATGTCGCTGGAGGCAGACTCAACATCGCTTGCATTGTTGGAAGAAGCAGTGTTGCCACAGGCAATCACCATGACGGCTGTCATGGCCAGGCTAATCAAAGTTTTGAATGGTATTTTCATCAGGTAGGATTTAAGGTTGCGAAGGTAATAAAGCATGGATGCGCAGGGCGCAAAATAAGGTGGACATCGGTGGGATATTTTTCAAGTCACCAGCCAGGCCATGCGCCAAGTGGGATGGTATGATCAGGTGCAAGCTGTCGCCCGGGCAGGCTTGATTGATGGCCTGCTGAATACCCCACTCTACGTCTTGGTCACGCAGGACCATCGTCCGTCGACGCGCATGGCTAATCAGCACATGACCATACATGTCTCGGATGACATCATGAATCACCACCACATCAGCTGTGTCAATGGGGCGAAGGCAATTGCTTTGTTCAACAACAGCAACCCACAGTCCATTGCCTTGGTCTTCAAAGGCAAAGTCGCTGGTCTGAATCAGTGAGTCCACCATCTGGCGCTCCAATGCCAAGGCTTCTCTGTTGTCCTGTATCAATTGCTCTCTGACGTCAACATCTGGCCTTCGTGATGAAGGCTCAGGCTGGCTAGATTTCACACAGGCCATGAGCATCATGACAATCAGGCACAAGGCAATAGGCTTCATACAAACAGGTCATTGACATGTTCCACGAAGCGATCCATGGCTGACTGCAGGGTTCCTTGGTAGATGCCACCTGCAGCATTGGCATGGCCTCCGCCTTGGAAATAGGATCTGGCAAATCGATTTACGTCAATGTCACCGACGCTACGAAAGGAGCATTTGACCACCCCAGCACTGTCTTCTCTGAACAGACAACTAACGGAAACACCATCCACGGACAAGCCCCAGTTGACAAGCCCATCTGTATCACCTGATTGGTAACCACAGGCCTTCATGTCATCCAAGGACAACGTCAGTAAGGCTGCGCGCTGATTAGCGTGGAAGGTAATGGAGGATAAACCCCGACCAATGAGTTGAAGCCTGCTGATGTTGCTGCTCTCGAACAATCGGCGATGAATCGCTTCAGGGTGAGCCCCTTGATCCATCAAGGCTGCAGCAAGTCTCAACGTATGGGATGAGGTGGATGGGTAGCGAAATGAACCACTGTCAGTGATCAAGCCCATCAACAAGTTCTCTGCGCAAGCTTGTGAAATTTGGCCTATACCACCGTCTGCTTCAATCAAATCTGCCACCATTTCAGCGGTGCTCCCCTTGCTGGTTTCAGAATAGCATATGTCATACCGACCATCCGGCTCTTGGTGGTGGTCAATTAAAATTTCAAAGGCATCCATGGCATCCAACAATGGCGACAAAGCCTTGCCTGTGCGGTGTGGCACATTGTAATCCAATGCGCAATGCACATCACAGGCCTTGATCAAGGCAGCAACCTTTTCTGGTTCGCTTTCATGGACATGCACAAAATCCGCATCGCATGAAGGGCTTTTTTTCAAAGCAATCGATGGCTCATTTGGCAGGACCACATGAACTGATAACCCTTTGGACCTTAAGTGCAGGGCAAGACCTAAGCTGCTACCAATGGCGTCGCCGTCAGGACTCCAGTGGGTAGTGATGAGGATTGCCTGGTCTGGCTTGTAAAGTTGTGAGAGGATGTTCTGTAACATATGTCATTAATGGTGCCCAAATGTCGTAATTTCGCGGCCGATTACAGGGTTGGCATGTCGCTTATCCAATAAAAACTGATAAATTCATTCCCATGAACGGTACACGCACATTCACCATGATCAAGCCAGACGCTGTAGAAGGCGGTCACATTGGCGCTATCCTTGAATCAATCAACAGCAACAATTTTCGCATTGTTGCCATGAAAATGAGCGCTTTGAGCAAGGCAGAGGCTGAGGTCTTCTATGCTGTACACCGCGAGCGACCCTTCTTCGCTGACTTGGTTGAGTACATGACTTCCGGCCCTATCGTGGCTGCCGTACTTGAAAAAGACAACGCCGTTGAGGATTTCCGTACATTGATTGGTGCAACTAACCCTGCAGACGCTGCAGAAGGAACCATTCGCGCACGTTTTGCCACATCCATTGCAGCCAATGCAGTTCATGGCTCTGACAGCGATGAGAACGCAGCCATTGAAGCAGCCTTCCATTTCGCTGGTCGTGAGATATTCTAAGGCCTCTTTGATGGCTTTGATTCAAGGCGGAAAGCGTTGTTTAGGTATTAAAATGGTATGATGTAAACCTATTTATTTATGAAAATATTTTTAATCATTTTAGGTCTGATTGTTTTGATCTTCTTAGGAAGTCAAATTTACTTTTACAGAAACAGTCATAATATAGAAACTTACCAATATTCTGTCATAAAGACCTATGAAGGTTTTGAAATCAGAGAATACCAAGCAAGTTTATTTACTTCAGTTAAATTAGACACGGACTTGTATGACAAAGCATCAAGAAAAGGTTTTTCTATTTTAGGCGGTTATATTTTTGGCAATAATGAAAAGAAGGAACGGATAGCTATGACGTCTCCTGTTGCCCTGTTGTTAGAAGAGGAGATGACTGTGCGATTTTTAGTACCTGAAAATTTCACTGAAGATCAGATGCCAAAACCCAATAATTCTGACATTGAATTCATTACAGTTCCAGAAAGGAAGGTAGCTGCAATTACTTTTGGTGGTTGGGCAAGTGATGAACGGATAGCGAAGTATAAGCTGCAATTGATGGCGCTATTAGATACCAACGAAATCAAGTACACCAACAGATTTTCAGTGCTAGGGTTCAGCCCTCCTTATGAATTGTTCTTTCGTAAAAATGAAATCATTGTTGACCTAGAGTAGTTTCCAGTGTTTTTATACCCCTACCAACAGTCCGGACGCTAAAACATCTCACGCCATTTCCCTTGTGCCGCGTTGATCATTTCAGCTCGACACCTTCAAGGGTCATGACACCATCTAGGGACTCATTGATGGCAACCAATAGGTGGGTTTTTTGCATGCTCAATTCATGGCGCAATGCATCTGACTTCAGGTACAAGACCAAGGTGTTGTCGCGCAAATGAACCTTGCGTATGCCAGCATGGTTACCCTCACCTAACAACTGATGCAGTGCCTGATTGCAAGCTGCTAGATGAAAGCCCGGCCTATCTTTCAGGTGCCCGGTGATCTGCTGCATCACATCACCCATGTCGCGAAGGTTGGGACGCTTAGCCATCAGAGTTCAAAAACCTTTGCTTGGGCATCAACAGCTTGCAGTAAAAGCTCTGTGCGGTCCCTGTGTGTATCGCTGAGGAAAATCTGTCCAAAATGGTCATCGTTCACCAAGCGAATCAAGCCCTCTACCCTGTCGGCATCCAATTTGTCAAAAACATCATCCAAGAGCAAAATAGGTTTTGCACCCAAATTCTCGGTCAAACTGTCAAATGTGGCCAATTTCAGCGCGACCAAATAGGATTTCTGCTGTCCTTGAGATCCCACTTGACGCAGGGACCTTCCATGTAGTTCAAAAAGTAAATCCTCACGATGAGGCCCTTCTGTACTGTACTGTAAGAGACGATCCTTTGCCTGGGACTCTGTCAACAAGTCCCGCATAGACATCTCATTCAGTTTGCTCCGGTAACGTAAATCAACGTCTTCTCCATCACCAGCAATCTGTGCGTAATTGTGCTTGAGCATGGGAATGAATGCTACTACAAAACGCTCACGGGCTTGATGAATTATTGGGGCGTATTCACAGAGTTGATCATCGTACAAGGTCAAGGTATCCTCGTCAAAGGTTCTATTTGCCGCAAAATATTTCAACAAAGCATTTCTTTGCGAAAGCGCTCTGTTGTAGCAAATCAGCGCATGCAAAAATGCCGGATCAGATTGCGCAATGGTTTGGTCCATGAACTTTCGCCGCACGTCACTGCCATCGGTCAGTAAATTGCGATCAGCTGGACTGATCATAACCACGGGGAACCGCCCCATATGCTCTGACAGGCGTTCATAGACAGCGCCATCTGCCTTGAATACTTTTTTCTCACCGCGCTGCAACCCACAGTAAACAGGCACAGTGCCTTCCTTGGACTCAAAGGAACCTTGAAGAACAAAAAAACTTCGGTCAAACTGAATGTTTAAGCTGTCGGTGCTGTGAAAGTAACTCTTGGTCATGCACAAGACATGGATAGCGTCTAATACGGTGGTTTTGCCTGACCCATTAGGTCCTACCATGGCATTAAGCTTTGAGGAAAAGGTGAATTCAGACTGGTCATGGTTCTTGAATTGAACCATACTAAGCGTTTCTAGTCTGACATCCTGCATACCTCAAATGTACAATTTGACGCCCCCTTTTTCTTGCCAAATTTCCTCTGGGATCAGAAGCAATATACCGCATGCATCAATGCCCGCTTTTGGCTATCTTTGGCGGCCTATACAATTGACAACACTCGCCCCATGGCAAAGAAATCATCCAAGCAGGAACTCGATCTACTCAACAACCCTGAAGCTGTTGCTGATGCCGCTATTGGCAAAGCAGAAAAATTCATCCAAGCCAATGGCAAATTGGTTTCCACCGTTGTTGGGATTATTGCAGGCTTCATCCTTTTAGCATTTGGCTACGTCAAATTCATTCAAGAACCTGCAGAACTTGAAGCACAGGATGCCATCGCGCCTGCACAAATGGCTTTTGAACGCGATTCGCTTCGATTGGCCCTTCATGGCAACATGAGCCAAATGGGATTTTTGGAGGTTGCTGATACTTACAGTTCTACAGGAAGCGGCGAACTAGCCAATTACTACGCAGGGTTGAGCTTCCTTGGTTTGGGGCAGCCCTCCGATGCCATTGAAGCCTTTGACAACTACAGCGCTTCCAACGAGGTACTTGGTGCCATTGCTCTAGGAGGTATTGGTGATGCCTTTGCTGAGCTGAATCAGGCAGAAGAGGCACATGAATACTATCGCAAAGCAGCCCGTGCAGATGATAATGAATTTCTCAGCCCGTTTTTCCTTTTCAAGGCAGGCATTGCTGCTGAAATGATCGGTGATTACCGCGAAGCAAAGAACCATTACCAGAGCATTCAGTCGGACTACCCCTTGTCAACGCAAGCGGCCAACATCGATGGTCTCATTGCTTTTTGCGAGGCAAAACTGGCACAATAACCATGGCAACGGCTCAGCGAGGAAAATTAAACCTTGACTCTGCCCCTTCTGCTCAAGGGCTCCATATCGCCTTAGTGGTTTCCGAATGGAACAATGACATCACCGGAGGACTGAGAGACGGCGCGATTGACACCTTGATTCAGATAGGCATTGAACCAGACCATGTGATAGTCCATTCTGTACCAGGCAGCTTTGAGCTAATTCACGGCTGCAAGGTCGCAGCTGAATCCGGTCAATACGATGCAGTCATTGCCATCGGATCAGTGATTCGAGGAGAGACAGCCCATTTTGAATTTGTTTGTTCTGGCGTAACCCAGGGTATTGCTCTTTTGAATGCGACCGGTAACATACCAGTGATTTTTTGCCTACTGACCGATGACAATCGGGAACAATCCATTGCCCGTTCCGGTGGAAGCATGGGCAATAAAGGCAGTGAAGCTGCTGTGGCCGCTGTAAAAATGTGTCAACCATGAGCCTGGACTCACAGGCCCTGATTCATGCTGACAGCTGGCTCAATGCGCCCATTGACAAGGTTGACAAGTTGGCCATTAAAGCCTTAAAAAGAGAAGATCCTGATCAATTTAATGAGTCCTTTTACAAGCATTTAGAGTTTGGCACAGGTGGTATGCGTGGCATCATGCGGCTGGGCAGCAATGGCATTAACCGCTACACCATCGGTCAAGCCACACAAGGCTTAGCTAATGCACTGAAAGGAACTAGTAAGCTGTCTGTTGCGATTGCTTGTGATTGTCGCATCAATAGCCAATACTTTGCTGAAACTGCTGCCAATGTGCTGGCTGCAAACGACATTGATGTTTACCTCTTTGATTCACTCAGACCCACACCCCTATTGAGTTTTGCCCTTCGAGAAAAGGGTTGTGATGCTGGCATTGTTATCACCGCATCGCACAACCCTAAAGCCTATAATGGCTACAAAGTCTACGGCAAAGATGGTGGGCAAATCGTCCCTCCGCAAGATGCTGACATCCTTCAATCAGTCAGAAAAGTGGGCATTGGAGACATCCTGTGGTCTGGTGGGCAAGGTCGCATTCATCGTTTAGGGGAAGACATGGACCAGTCATACATTAACATGCTTGACTCCATGCAGTTGACCAAGGCCAGAGATCTCTCTGTGGTGTTCACCTCCCTCCATGGCACAGCAATCACACTCCTACCTGAGGCATTGAAGCGTTTTGGATTCAGCCAGGTTCATGTACTTGCCTCCCAAGCTGAACCCGACGGCAACTTCCCTACGGTTGAGTCTCCCAACCCTGAAGAAGCAGCAGCCCTTGAGCTGGCGATCAACAAGGCCCATGAATTGGGTGCAGATCTGGTGATTGGTTGTGACCCTGATGCTGATCGCGTTGGCATTGCACTCATGGATCACGATGGGGTAATGCGCATAATCAACGGCAATCAAATCGCCTCACTGCTAGTGAACCATGTCTTGTCAAATAGCGCAAAAGCCAAGCAATTGCCAGACAATGCTTTCACTGCATCAACGGTTGTCACCACCACATTGATCAATCACATTGCAGCAAAACACCAAGTGAAGCATGTCACCACCTTGACTGGTTTCAAATGGATTGCTCAGCAAATTCAGGCACTTGATGACCATACGTTCATCGTTGGCGGTGAAGAAAGCTATGGCTACCTCATAGGGGATAAGGTCAGGGACAAGGATGCCATCGCTAGTGCATGTATGATTGCAGAAGCTGCAGCTGATGCAAAATCCCGAGGCAAAAACCTTTTGGATGACTTGATGGACCTCTACTGCGAACATGGCTTACACCACGATCATTTGTTGAGCGTGGTCAAGACAGGGCGTCGTGGTGAAGCAGATATCAAGGATATCATGGATCGATTAAGAAATCAATGTCCTAAAGACTTGGCAGGCATTCAAGTGCAATCCGTCATTGACTACATGCGACCAGATCAAACGGGGTTGCCTGCAAGCAATGTCATTCAACTTCACATGAGCAATGGGGATCGCATCACGGCAAGACCTTCAGGCACTGAACCTAAGATCAAGTACTACTTCAACACCCTAGGCCCCGCCTTGCGTCAAAGCCATCTGCGGGAAGATTATGTCAGCGGCAAGCAGGCACTAGAATCACGTATTGCGTCCTACGAAGCCATTATCACTGCGCTCTAAACTATCTTGGAGGCATGACCCATAGCTTCAAAATCACACTTGGCCTGGCATGCATCACCATGGCCTGCAGCACATCCCCTGACATGACAACCTATCTCAGCCACATCAATTTAGCTGATAACCGAGAGCTGCCTTTTTTTATTGAGCAAAAGGGAGAATCTCTGTGCATTGTCAATGGGGACGAACAGCTTCCTTTGACATGGAGCCATGTCAGCGATGACAACATGCAAGTCTATGAATTGAAGGCCTTTCAAGGCCAATTTCACCTTCTGTTCAGTGACGATCATGCGCAATTCAGCGGCTTTTGGTTGCGACCTGACAGGGGTGAATCCTACCCCATCACTGGCAGCTTGACTGAACACAAAGAACGCCGGTTCAGCCCCACTGGCATGGCCAATGAGTCTGACAGCACCCTATGGCCATTGGCTGAACGCTATGCCACAACCATGGCCACCTCTACTGAAGCGCCAAAACAAGCAATCGCTGAATTCCAAAGCCATGGCAATGGCGTGGTCACTGGCAGCATCATGACTGAAACAGGTGACTACCGATTCCTGGCAGGCAATCGCCATGGCAACCACCTCATGCTTAGCACCTTTGATGGCATTCATGCCTATGTTTTTGACATTGTCATCACCGACAAGGGCATTCAAGGACTGCACCAATCAGGTGCTGTCTACGCTGAAACCTTTGAAGGCCATGCAGATGCAGGCGCATCACTCCGTGACCCAGCGCAGCTCAGCAGTTACCATGAGGGTGATTCACCCTTGCGATTCACACTGCCTGATCATGCCACAGGTGACAGCCTCACCTACGACGGCCGTGCTAACCGGGTTACTTTGATTCAAATCCTTGGCTCTTGGTGTCCTAACTGCATGGATGAGAGCGAGGCCTTGAAGGATATCTACCAGGAATACCACAAACGCGGACTGGATGTGATTGCCCTTGCTTTTGAACGGTCCGATGACCCATTGATTGCACGGCCAGCATTGGTTAAAATGGTTCATGACATTGGCATGCCATACCCCGTCCTTTATGCTGGCAAAGCAGATAAGGGAGCCGTAGAACAGCTGCTGCCTGGCTTGAGTAACTTCATGTCCTACCCAACCGCTATCCTGCTGGACCGACAAGGCATTGTGAGAGAAGTTCATACGGGATTCAATGGCCCCGGAACCAGCCTTTATCAAGCGTGGTTAACTGAACAAAAATCACACATCGAAGAGTTGCTCAGTGAGTGATTCGGTAGAGCATCTCTCATCTGTATTTCTTCGTTTAAAGAAGAAACCAACGCGGCAACTGGATGACGTCAGGCCAAAGGCCTGTCGAGAATACCCACACAGTGATCGCGTCAAGCAGCATCAACTGCTAAGTCTCCATGCCATGCCATTGAGGACATTGCAAAAGGGCTTGACGCAAGCCTTAGCGTCAAACAGACCAAAGGAAATCGCAAGGGTAATCGCAAGGGTAATTAGTTACGCGTTTGTTTTTGATAAAAAATGAACTCAGTGTATATACATTCAGTCTAGACATATCTTGCGGATGATTTAAAATTATTTAGCTCAACAAGCCCATGCGACACCTGTACTCCATTGCCCTTATTTCCCTTAGTTTTTTAACTTTTGGTCAAAGCAAAGTGCTGTTTCAATCAGGAACCTACCACCTCAACCCTGCCCATGGCACGGAGCTTCGTCAATTGTCCACATCTGAACAAGATGCACAGCATGTGCTTCGCGTAATCAGCTTGTCAGACATGATCACAGATGCGCAACTTCAAACACTTTTCATTGCGGGGATTGAGATGCATGGCTATTTGCCATTCAAATCCTACATCCTGTCCATTCCAGTGACTCAGCAAGCATGGCTTGCCATTGAAGCACTGAAAATCTCAGGGTTTTCACCCTTGTTGCCTGACATGAAATTGTCCGAGCAATTGGCCAGTGGCAATGTGCCAGCCTACACTTGGCTTGGCGATCGTTGGGAAATCCTTGCAGAAGTCCACGATGTTGAGTCCCTGCAATCTGCCATCCAATCCGCAGAGGCCTTGGGTGCTCTTATTTTATCTTACACAGGGCGTTCTTTCAAAGCCAGTATCCGTCCCGATGATTTGCGTTCACTTGCCAGCATCCCAAGCATTGTATGGATTCAACAACGCGAAGCGCCAGCGGAGAAAGAGAATTACACTGGCACCAAAAACCACCGCTCCAACGCCATCCGCGTCCCTTATGCCGGTGGCCGAGAATACGACGGCAGTGGCATCACTGTCGGGCACGGAGATGATGGCGACATCGTTCCACACATTGACTTCACTGGACGCATCCTATTCAATCGATCAGGCGCTTCTAATGGCGACCATGGCGACCACGTTGCAGGAACCATTCTAGGTGCTGGCAATCTGGACCCCAACGGGCAAGGTCAGGCTCCCGGGGCAGATCTGGTCTACTCAAGCTACCCTGCCAACCTAAACAATGTAGATGGTGACTACCTAGCCTATGGCGTACGCGTCACCGCGTCCTCCTACTCCAATGGTTGCAATGCGGGCTACACCTCATTCACACGAACCATGGACCAAGATATTCGTGACAACTATTCCTTGATGCATGTGTTCAGCGCAGGCAACTCAGGGTCTTCCAATTGCAGCTACGGAGCTGGCAGTGGATGGGGAAATATCACTGGCGGACACAAGCAAGGCAAGAACGTGATTGCTACGGCAAACCTCTTGTCCAATGATGTGCTCGCAGGGTCAAGTAGCCGCGGACCAGCTCATGATGGTCGTATCAAGCCGGACATATCTGCGATGGGAACCAGTGTTTATTCCACGATTTCACCCAACAGCTATGGCGTCAAAACAGGGACATCCATGTCTTGCCCAGGCGTGGCTGGTGTCATGGCACAACTATGGGATGCCTACAAGCAAAATCACAATGGTTCAGAGCCTGCGGGTGGCTTGATGAAAGCCATACTAACCAACACGGCAGACGACCTTGGCAACCCTGGTCCGGATTACAAACACGGCTATGGCCGCATGAATGCCTTGCGTGCAGTGAAAGCTATTGAAAATAATTGGTTTATTCCGGATACCATTGCCAATGGACAGTTTGACACTGTGAGCATTTTGGTTCCTGCTGGTTTAGGCGAACTGCGCGTGATGCTGCATTGGACAGATCCCGAAGCCACCGTCAATGCACAGCGTGCATTGGTGAATGACCTCAATGGCTTATTGGTCCAAGATGCATCCAGTTGGTTACCGTGGGTCCTTGACCCTACACCTAACAGCGCTGCATTGAACGCCAATGCCACAAGAGCTATAGACTCCTTGAACAACAGTGAGCAGTTCACTGTACTCGCTCCCTCAGGCGGTCAATACAAGCTCATTGTCGATGCATCTGTCGCCATAGGCACACAGACCTACTGGGTTACTTACAGTTTTATTGAGCAAGCCGTTGAACTCACCTACCCCATTGGTGGCGAGGTGCTCAAACCATCAACCAACTACCCCATCCGATGGGATGCCTCACCTGGCAGCTCATCCTTTGCTATTCAGCTATCAAGCAATGGTGGCACGTCGTGGACTACCGTGGCTTCACCATCTGCCAACCAACGACAGGCCGTCTTCACTGTGCCTTCCGGTGCGGGCGATGACATGGTCATGCAAATCACACGTGGCAGTCAATCAGACACCAGCAATGCCCGCATGGGACGTGTGGCCGTGCCATCAAACATTCAGGTCGCATGGGCCTGCCCTGACTCACTGAGACTGACGTGGAATGCTGTGTCGGGTGCCTCTGGCTACGTGGTTTACGAGCTTGGCAGCAAGTACATGGATCCCATCGACACAGTCAATGTCAATTACACGGTCCTGCACAATGTCAACAACGGCATCACGCAATGGTATTCTGTTGCAGCCATCACCCCGGGAAACATGGTTGGCGAACGGGCCTATGCCATCGAGAAAAACCCTGGACTGATGGGCTGTGTCTTGCAGACAGATGCGCAATTGATTCAATTGACTAGCCCCATCGGCGGCATCCCCGATTGCCAGAACACCAGCAGTTTAGATCTAACCATTTCACTCAAAAACGGTGGCTCTGACACCTTGTTTAATCTCCCTATTGCCCTGCAAATTGGCAGTGGCGTCATCACAAGGGACACATTGTCGAGTTATTTGATTCCGACGCAAGTCATCAGCCATGTTTGGAGCAATGCGATTTCAGCTAGTGCTATAGGCAATTACACCTACCGGGTATGGACTGAAATGCCAGGGGATCAGTATTTAGGCAATGACAGCCTGGAAGGCAGTTTCTCTGTCCTGCAATCAGATTCTACCTACGCCCTGCCCTACTTGCAGAACTTCAATGGTTTCTTCAACTGTGGCACAACAAACAATTGTGGCAACACCACCTGCTCCCTTGCTGGCCATTGGACCAATGCGCTCAGCGGCAGCTTTGACGACCATGACTGGCGAACCCATTCAGGTGGCACTGCGTCATCTGGAACCGGTCCATCTGGTGGGCAATCTGGAGCATCTGGAGACAAATACTTGTACCTAGAAGCATCTGGGGGCTGCAATTATGCTGAAGCACTTAGTATGACTCCATGCATTGATCTCACATCTGCCACCTTGCCAGAAATAAAATTCTGGTACCACATGAACGGCAGCAACATGGGGGAACTGCATGTGGACATCATGAGTCAAGGCCAATGGGTCAATGACATCATCACACCGGTGACTGGCAGCCAAGGCAGTCAATGGATTGAAAAAGCCATCAGCTTGACATCTTACGTGGGTCAAGTTGTGCAGATTCGCTTCAGGGGCATCACAGGATCTAGCTGGTCTTCTGATATGGCCATTGATGAAGTTAGCATCACGGAAGTCAGCTCTGCACCTACCGCCTTACTTTCCATCAGCAACATGGCCCCCTGTGTGAATGAAGTTGTTGACCTGAATGACCTGAGCTTCAACAGCCCTAACCAATGGCGATGGACGCTGGTACCTAACACAGGCTTCAGCTACCTAAATGGCACAGACTCAACGAGCCAACACCCACAAGTCGCATTCACAAGCTATGGCAACTACAGCGTTCGTCTGATTGCAAGCAATAGCAACGGCAGCGATACAGCATTTGGTACAGGAAATATCGTCATCAATGGTGGCACAGTCCTTCCTTTCTCTGAACCCTTCAACACTTTCTTGCCAAGTGGCTGGCAGCTTGAAAATGTAGACAACAGCACCACTTGGTCTGACAAAATTGCCATTGGTTCTTCTGGCGTGTCAACCAAAACTGCCTACATGGATAATTTCAATTACAACAACCCCTTGAGTGAAGATCGTTTGGTGACCCCGGGGGTTGACTTGACCGGTGCAAGTCAAGCAATTTTGGTCTTT
>CAWUSA010000020.1:0-28812 GCA_963925545.1 uncultured Flavobacteriales bacterium
AATGCGGGCTTTGGCTTAGGGCGTGACATCGTCGTAAGCAAGCAGTCAGTGCTCGACGATATGTTAGCTGTCAATATCAAGGCCTTGGTTACCTTATCTAGAACTGCAGCAATTGGCATGATTAAGCGCGGTACTGGTCGCATATTAAACGTGGCCTCTACCGCAGCCTTTATGCCAGGGCCTCATCTGGCAACCTATTATGCCAGCAAGGCATTTGTTTTGAGTTTTTCTGAAGCCATGCACCATGAACTCAAGGGCAGTGGGGTGACATGCACCACATTATGTCCAGGTCCAACAAAAACAGAATTCTTTGCCCGCGCAAAAATGGAGGGTGTTCAGTTGGAGAAAGGAGGCCTCATCTCGATGATGTCTGCAAAGTCGGTGGCGAAAGCTGGTTGGCGATCTATGCTTGCTGGTCAACGACGGGTGATACCAGGCTTAATGAATGCTTTGGCGCCACGCTTGGCAAGGCTTCTACCTCGCAATTGGCAGCTGGCAGTCGTTGGTGCATTGCAGCAATCCAAGCAGTCTTGACGGCATCCTTTTCTCATCTTGCACCATCAATGAAACCAACAAGGCTGCCTTTTCGGGCAGCCTTGTTGGTTGTAAGCAGATGCGCTTTAGCCAGCGATTAGAAATCGCACTTGAGGTAGAACACCGGAAATAAGCCAAGCTGGTACTCCTCCTGCACTGGATTTCCAGATGGGTGATCAGCCACGTAGGTGAGTTGAAGGATATTCTTTTCTCCCGTGAGGTTTGATAGGTCCAGCGCGAATTCCCAAGAGGTTTTAGGGTAATTCCAGTTGTAGCCTAATTTCAAATCGAATCGCTTGTAAGCTCGGTATTGCTGCGTATTGGCTGTGGCGCTAAGGTACTGAACCTCCAAGGTTTTTTCAGACTCCACATGGTCTACAGGGCCAAACCAGCGCCCACCAATGGTGGTGAATTTGGTGCCAATGTTGAAAGAAGCATTTTTCCCCACTTTGAATTCCTTTGCTGCAATGGTGTTCAAGGCATAGCGACCGTTGAAGGTGGTGTTGCGCCAAACACCGTCTGACCCTTGGTACTTGGCTTCAAACAAGCTTCCCGTGGTCAAGAAATAGAAGCCGCCAGAGAAATAGCGCTCCATGGTGAGTTCAAGACCATAGTTGCGACCGATACCTTGGTTCATCAAGGTGTCAGGCCATAGCCTGCCAAATCCTGTTCCAGCATTGACCATGGAGAAGGATGACCCGAGGTCTCTCATGCCAGATGCGGGGTTCATTTTAAACTGTTCCACCGGAATGTCCCATAGGTTTTGGTAGTAGACTTCTGCCTTAGTCCGGAATGGCCCTTGGTATTTACGATCCCAACCACCTGCAATGTGCCAGCTTTTGGTTAAACCAATATCCGTGTTGTGCTCCTGAGGGTCACCATTTACCGTGGTCAGTGAATAGTAGTAGAGGTAGGGGCTCTGGATCTGGCTGTGTAAGCCCGTTCCAATGAAAAACTTATCAGTCTCATTGGCTTGGTATGAAAAGCCTAGCCTTGGCTCAATAGGGGAAAATGAGTTCTTGTTCACGCTAGCCCATAAGCTGGTCAAGCCTGCAGTCAGTGTCAATTGATCAGTCAAGCGATTCTTGTAGCTAACAAAAGGTTGAACAACGGCCCATGCATCATTGGCAGCCCATTGCACACGCCATGGCTGGAGAGAGTCCGGGCCGTAAACGTCCTGGATGGAGTCTTGGTAATCCAGCATGTAGTAATCGATGTTGATGCCCGCTTGAAGGGTAGCTCGGTTGCTGAGCTTCTTATTCCAAGACAAAAAGCTGTGAATCTTGTTCTCACGGAAGCTGTAGTTGAGCATCGTGTCATTGGCCAGGACATTCCAGTGGTAGACATTGTCTGGCAGGGTGTCAATGGTTCGTTTGAGCTTGGTGTTGACCGAGGTGGTCACTGCTGAGCTGACGGCTAATCCTGCCTTCAGGAAGGTGCTGGCATTCAATGGACGTGAGTAGGAAAGCCCTGACACAATCATGTCGGATCCAAAGTATTGATCCCTGTCAGTCATGCCATAGCTTTCAAAGCCTTCACTGACTTCCACGTCTTCACTGATCAGGATGTTGATGTCAGACACGCCAAACATGGTCCATAGCGCCAGTTTGCCATTGTTGGCAAGGGGGAATGTCAGTCGAAACGCACCATCTTGGTATTCTGGGATGGCATTGGTGCCTAAATCGATATTCAATGCTTTGAACACGGAAAACGTGCTGTAGCGGTAAACACCCAAAAAGGAGGGAGCTTGAGGCCCTTTACCTAGAGGTCCTTCAAGTAGCAACTCGGTACCTAAAAGGCCAAGCTGTGCACTGCCTTCAAAAGATTGGTTGTTGCCATCTCGCATGTTCAAGTCAAAGACGCCAGAAATAGCATTGCCGTATTGTGCGGGCCACGCACCGGTGAAAAAGTCTGAGTTTGATAAGAATTTGTTGTTCAAAATAGTCAATGGTCCGCCGCCCGTCCCAGGAATAGCAAAGTGGTTGGGATTAGGGATGTTGATGCCCTCCATACGGTAGAGCAGACCTGCTGGTGTGTTGCCGCGAATCACCAGGTCATTGCGTTGATCGTCGGAACCCTGCACGCCTGCAAAGTTGGTAGCCATGCGGGCGGGCTCGCCGCGAGATCCTGCATAAAGGTTGGTCTCTTCAACAGAAAACTGCCTTGCTGAAACAGTGGCCATCTCATTTTGTGCCTCACCGCGTTTGCCAGCGCGAACGTCCACCATGCCGATTTCAGTAGCTGCTTCAACCAGACCAACATGCACAATGCCTTCCTTGGCAGAGTTTAGAATCAGACTTTTAGATTGCGGCTCAAAGCCTATGATTTGAAACTGCACCGTTTGGCGACCAATAGGGATATTGGTGAACGTGAACAGGCCTTCTTCATCGCTCTGCATAGAAGCGTCGCCAATTTGTACAGCGACACCATTCAGTGGGAATTTGGATTCTGCATCAAAAACGGAGCCTCGGACTGTTTGAGTCAGGGATTGGGCTTGAATGCCTATAGAAAGGAAAAGGGCCAACGTGGCTAGAGCAAATCGCTTCATGGGTGTTTAGGTTGATTGTGGTTGTGAATTTAAGGCATTTTGAATAATCCTTGCTATAGTGCTGAAGTATTTATGGGCATTACCTTTGAGCCTGTATTGGCATGCTTGTTGCCAAGGGAGAAAGTAGTTTAACGAAATTAAACTTTACAGGACTTTTTGAGTCTATTTTACCATAACGATGAAAACTCAAGCTGTAGCCCCTAAAGATGGTATCACCGAGCCCCATCATCTAACTAACTCAATATGAAAATGAAGAACCTCATTACCCTGTTTTTTCTAACCTTGATTCCTTTGGCTTCCATTGGACAAAATCAGTATGTCATCAACGGCTTTGTCCAGGATGCGCAAACAGGTGAGAAGCTCATTGGCGCTTATGTTTTTGATTTACTTAGCAAGCAGGGAACGACAACCAATGTTTATGGTTTTTATTCCATGTCAGTCTCCAAGGACAGCGCAGCATTACAAATCAGCTTCATTGGTTACACGCCCTTCCTTGAAGGACTTCGTTTGAATCGGAGTAAAGCAAGGGATTTGGATATTCAAATGATCCCGGCCAACGAGTTGCTTGATGAGGTGAATGTGGTTGCAGATCGCGCAGGTGATGTTCAGGTTCGCACCCAAATGAGCAGCATTACCCTGAGTATGAAGTCAGTGAAGAATTTGCCTGTGCTATTGGGCGAAACAGACATTCTCAAGGCCATCCAATTGCTGCCTGGCGTCCAAAGTGGTACGGAAGGAACCTCTGGCTTTTATGTTCGAGGCGGCGGACCTGATCAAAACTTGATTTTGATTGATGGGGTGCCAGTGTACAATGTGTCTCACCTCTTTGGCTTCTTTTCGGTATTCAATGCGGATGCCATCAACAATGTAACCTTGATCAAGGGTGGATTCCCCGCAGAGTACGGTGGAAGGCTGTCATCGGTTTTGGATGTTCGCATGAAGGAAGGCAACATGAAGGAGTGGCACGGTGAAGGTTCGGTTGGTTTGATCTCATCCAAATTGACCATAGAGGGCCCCATCATCAGTGATAAAACCTCAGTTCTCCTTAGTGGTCGAAGGACCTATTTAGATCTCTTAGCTAAGCCATTCATCGCAAGCCAAACAGAAGGTGCAGGCGCCGGTGGTTACTATTTCTATGACTTCAATGGCAAAGTCAGTCACAAGATTAATCGGAACCATCACCTATACTTCAGTTATTACGAAGGCTTAGATGAGGCATATATCAATACCAGTGATTCATATGAGAATAATGGCATCATAGAGGAGGCAAAGACTAATGCTTCTTTGAATTGGGGCAACAAGATTGCTACGGCGCGATGGAACTGGTTGATTAACCCAAAGTTGTTCAGCAATTTGACGGCGATCTCTAGTAGGTACCGCTTTTTAACAGATTTAGGTTTGGAGCAGTCGCGAACCGAATTGGGTACTACCACAAAAGAATCCTTCCAGTTGTCTTACTTGAGTCAGATTGAGGATGTGGGCATCAAATGGGATTTTGATTACCGTCCAAACCCTAGCCACACCATCAAATTTGGTAGCGGCTTAACTCGCCATCAATTTGAGCCAGGGGTTAATTCAATCGTAGCGAATTTTGGGGGTGCTGGAACCATTGACACGTCGTTTGGCTCCTTCCCACAGGCTGCCATGGATTATGTTGCCTACATCCAGGATGATTGGAAATTGGGAGACCGTTTGCGTATCAATATGGGCTTGCACTTAAATGGCTTTAATGTTGGTGAATCTAACTACTTGAGCCTGCAGCCACGCTTGTCAGCTCGCTACCTTTTGAATGAGAAATCTTCCATCAAGTGGTCTTACGTTGAAATGACACAGTACATGCATTTGTTGGCCAACCAGACCATTGGTTTACCAACGGATCTGTGGGTGCCTGTAACAGAGAATATCAGACCACAGGAGGCTTGGCAGACAGCCATTGGCTATGCCTATAACTTTGGAGATGGCTGGGAACTTACTCTAGAAGGGTATTACAAGGACATGCAAAACCTGATTGAATACAAGGACGGGGCATCCTTCTTGTTTGGCTTTGATGATTGGCAGGAAAAAGTAACCACCGGAAGGGGATGGGCCTATGGCACAGAATTCCTTTTGGAAAAACGCCGTGGCAGGACTACTGGCTGGTTGGGTTACACATTGGCTAAAACCATGCGGCAATTTGATGAAATCAACTTTGGCGACCCTTACCCTTACACTTTTGATCGCCGTCATGATGTGTCGTTCACCATGAGCCATAAGTTCAATGAATATCTGAGTGCTGGTATGGTTTGGGTTTACGGAACAGGTAGGGCTACCACTTTAGCCACACGCCAATACCTTGCGAATCCAAATCCAGATCAGTGGTGGAACCCGGTAATAGAACAGGTAGGCAGTCGCAATAATTTCAGGGAGCCAGCCTACCACCGATTGGATATGTCTATCACCTACACCAAACCTAAGTCATGGGGTGAAGCCAGTTGGCAAATTGGTGTATACAATGCCTACAATCGAGTGAATATTTTTTACATGGACTTTGGTTCTGACAATAATAATAATAGAGTATTGAAGGGCTATGGTCTCTTCCCCATCATCCCGTCCATCAGCTACGCATTTAAATTCTAAGCATCATGAAGTCTATTTACTATTTTTTATTCGCTGCATTGACTTTGGTGTCATGCGAGACCATCATTCCCTTTGAGGATAAAGACACCCAATCTTTGATTACGATGCATGCTGCACTCAGTGAGGGCGATTCCATTGTAGCTCATCTGTCACGCTCTGTGAGCATTATTGACAATGGTAGCCCACAAATCCTTGACAGTGCCACAGTCCTCATGCGAATGAATGGTGGACCTTGGGACACATTGAAGCACATGTTTAAGGGGTCCTATGCACCAATGGCCAGTTCAGGCAACCTGCTTGCTCAGGCTGATGGTTTCTATGAGTTTAAAGCGTACCATACAGGCTTGGATTCTGTGAGTGGCCATGCCACGGTGCCAACGAAACCGGTTGTCTTGTCAATGGACTCCATCAATTCTGGTGTCATACCTCGTGGTGGATGGGACTACTCTTACCGCGAATTTACCCTGGTGATCTCTGACAGCGGCCAGGCTGGCTACTATATGATACGAGCCTATCAGAGATATAGAGGGACAGCAACAATCCCTGAGTACACAATGGAAATCGATAGTGATGACATTTTAGTCAGCGCAGGTGGAGGGAGACAATACAAAGAACAATTAGTCTTCAGCAATGAGAGCTTCCTGAACACCAACCGCAGCATTGATGTGTCTGTCTTTGGCATTGAGCCCAACAGCGGCATGGAGATTGTTTTCAAGTTGACCAAGTTAGATTTGTCATCGTATTTGTACGATGTAACCCTTGATAATTACCTAAACAGTGGAGGCCCATTCACACAGCCTGTGACCGTTTACAACAACGTAGAGAATGGTTTAGGTGTGGTATCTGCTAAGTCTTCTATCTGGGTATTTTAATACCAAAGAGTGTATCCAAAGCCTGATCACAATCTAGCAAAAGGGCCCCAATTGGGGCCCTTTTTTTTTGCTGAAAAACGGAATGCTTCAAAGTATTTTCAGTAAAGCGTGTTCCAACGATGGAGAAGTGTTACGATCAAAATAGTGAGCGGTAACCGTGGCAGTATGGCGTTCCGCCTTTTGTTTCATAGTAATCTTGGTGGTATGACTCTGCAGGGTAGAACACCTCTGCCGCTATCAATTCTGTAGCGATATCTAGGCCTTTGTCTTTGAGAAGGTCAATCAGTTTTTCTGCAGTGATTTTTTGAGCTTCACTGTTATAAAATATGGCGCTTTTATACTGCGGGCCAATGTCTGGACCTTGACCATTCGTTTGAGTGGGGTCATGTGTTTCAAAAAACACCCTAACGACTGCTTCATAGGTTGTTTTTTTTGGATCAAAAACAACATAGGCAGCCTCATAATGCCCTGTTCTTTTTGTGCAAACCTGAGCATAGGTTGGGTTTTCAATAAATCCACCTGTGTATCCAACAGTGGTTGAGATCACACCATCAATTTGCTTGAGAAAATAGTCCGTCCCCCAAAAACATCCACTTGCTAGTATTGCTGTCTCCATATCTGCTGGTGAAGTTAAAGAAATTGTTGAGTTATTATTCTGACCACTGCATGATGCTGAAAGCAAAGCAATGAGTGAAAAAAATAGCATTTTTTTCATGATTATACATTGATGCCATTGTCGCCTCCTGATCCGCTAGGACAATTGTAAGCCGACATCGGAACACCCTTCATTTCCTTGATGGCATTGAAGCCCCCAATAACATCCATGATATGGTGGTGGCCGTTGGCCTTGATGATGGATGCGAATACCATGCTTCGGTAGCCACCAGCACAATGAATGATCAATGGCTTTTTAGCAGTGGCCTTTGGTAGCTCCTTGATGCGTGTTGAGATGGCATCAAGGGGCAAGGAGTTCACATCAAGGATATGCTCTGCCTGGTACTCGCCCAATGCGCGGACATCCAAGATTTGTGCTTTGCTGTCTGCGTAGTTGCTTTCCAGGACGTCTGCCGTGATGCGTTGAATCTTGTCTGTAGGCATTTTAGCCTTGGTCCACGCCTTCAGGCCTCCGTGCAAGTAGCCAAGGACATTGTCAAAGCCAACGCGGGCCAATCGCATAATCATTTCAGTCTCACGCCCTTCCGGTGCAATGAGGATGAGGACCTTGTCCATGGGGACCAACGCGCCAACCCATGGAGCGAATTGCCCATCAAGACCAATGTTCATGCTGCCAGGTACATGCTGCCCGGCAAAGACCTGTGGGTCTCGGCCATCAAGAATCAAGGCATCCTTGTGTTCAAGAACAGCTTCTGGGTTCAACGCGTTGTTGGCATTCAATGCCACGGATGCGTAGCCATCGATGGCAGACTTGTTCATGCCAACATTCATCCCAAAGTATTGAGGTGGGGCAGCGATGCCATCAATCAATTCTACAACGAACTCCTCTTTGGTCATGTCAGAACGCAACGCGTAATTGCTTTCAAGTTGTTCGCCAAGCGTTCCAACGGTTTCCTTGCTCATGTTTTTGCCACAAGCAGAGCCTGCACCATGACCGGGGTAAACAATGACCTCGGGTTCCAGGGTCATGATTTTTTCGCGCAATGAGTCAAATAGGATGCCTGCCAATTGTTCCATGGTTGTGTCAGCTGCTTTTTGTGCCAAATCAGGTCGACCCACATCACCCAGGAAGAGGGTGTCTCCAGAAAATAGGGCATGGTCTTTATCGTCTGCATCCCTAAGGATATAGCATGTGGACTCCATGGTGTGTCCCGGGGTGTGCGTAACCTTGAAACTGATGTCACCCAAGGGCAGGATCTCTCCATCTTCTGCCACTTTGCAAGGGAAGTTAGGGTTGGCTGTCGGGCCAAACACAATGGTGGCACCTGAAGCCTCTGCCAGGGCGTGGTGCCCGGACACAAAGTCTGCGTGAAAATGGGTTTCCATGACATACTTGATGGTCACACCCATGTCCTTTGCCCGCTGCAGGTATGGCGCAGGGTCGCGCAATGGGTCAATGACAGCTGCTTCACCATTGGATGCAATGAAGTAGGCGCCTTGAGCCAGGCATTTGGTGTAAATCTGTTCGATGTTCATCTTGTTGCTCATGGTTTCATAAAAAAGAGTAAGCGTTGAGTTCAAGGACAATGACCAAGCACCCCATGCTTAGCACAAAGATGCCAAATGCTTTTTTAAGTCGGTCAGTGTCCACATAGTTCGATAAATGGTTCCCAATAAGCATGCCAACCAAGGCAGCTGCAGTGACAGTGAGTAAGAGGTTCCAGTCCATAACCATGTGGCCCATGTCCCCGGTGAACCCCAAAAGGGACTTGAATGCAATAATGGTCAGTGAGGTGCCAACGGCCACCTTCATGTTCAGTCCCGTGACGAGCACCAGGGCAGGGATGATAAGGAAGCCGCCACCTGCGCCAATCAACCCAGTTAACAAACCGATAACAGCTCCCTCAAACAATATAAAGGCCACTCGCTTGGCTCCAGAGATGGCGGGTTGCTTGTTCTTGCTCTTCGGGTCTTTAATCATGCCACGGCCAGCCCATAGCATCATGATGGCAAAGAGTAGCATCAGGGCAGTTCCTTTGGTTAATGAAAAGTCGCCAAAGAGGATAAGTTCAGTAGGAATTGCAGGAAGAATCCAAGCCCTTGTGATGTAAACCATCAATACGGATGGCGCACCAAACCATAGTGCCACCTTGAAGTCGACAAGGCCTTGTTTTGCCTTTGGGATAATTCCACCCATGCTTGTGGCGCCAACAATGAAAAGGGAGTAGGCAGTAGCAGATACCGGGTCAATGCCAAACAAGTAGACCAGGACGGGGACCGTCAAGATGGAACCACCACCACCCAACAAGCCAAGTGACAGGCCAATGGCTAGTGATGCGATGTATGCAAGAATGATCATGGGTGCAAAGGTCGTTGTTTGGATTCAGCAACAGCTATTTAGCCATCACCGCTTGATGATGATGGCATCAAAATATTTCAGGCTGATTGCAAAAGAAATGTGAGGTGAATGGTATCATGCAGACTTCTGGTTGATATTTGTCTGATGATTACACCGAGTGCTGCCATCCCCTTAGCTTGGCCAGATATGTCAGTCCGAGCTGCAGAGTCTGTTTTTCATTGGTTGCGAAAAATGCGCATCATGAAAAATCAGAACATATTGGTGGGGCATGCAGCCATTTTGATTGCAGAAGGTGATTCATTGACCTATTATGACTTTGGGAGGTACACCATTCCCGATGGCCAGGGCCGGGCACGCTGCGCATGGACGGACCCTAAGCTTCAGATGGAAACCAAGCCTCAATGGGATGACCAAGGCAATTTGTGCAACATGGAAGCCATTGCATGGGAATTGGAGAGCATGGCTGAAGCAACCCACGGTGAGCACACGTTGTACGCATCTATTTTAAAGGACGTGGATGTGGTGAAGACCAGGGCCTATTGTACATCCATTATTGAGAGAGGCTACATGCCATACAATGGGCTGACCAAAAACACACACAACAATTGTGCTCGATTTGTTGCTAAGGCCATATTGGCTGGCCTTGAGCCGGGGACTAAGATATACAAGCGCTACAAGTGGCCCGTGAGCTTTGCACCTTCGCCGTATTCCAATGTGGCTACAGCCATGCCTAATGGCAAGCATTTTCGCATGTTGAAGGGCAAGGGTAGTTGGTACCATACGTCCTTGATTGAGCCAGTGTGGGATATTTGCAAGAAGGCCTATGCGTCTTTTTCCATCAGTCGGAGCAAGCAGTTGCCGTCAGATGCCGTCGTCACCTATTTGAAAGCACCAGATGTCAATCCAGCAACGGTGCCCGAGTCTTCCGTGTACCTGGGCGGAACGGGTGAAGGGTGTTTTTACCATGCTGAGATTGCCGGAGAGGCACTTAGCGTGACACGATTCAGTTACAAGGGCGACAAAGATTACCAGGCACATTATCAGGTTGATGAAAAAACATTGGAAGCGTTCCGGGCTGATGAATGCCATGTTGTTCATGACAGCCATTTGGCATGGATTACCTTGCAATACCCTAAGACGGGTTCCCGCATCCGCTGTAGAAAAATCACTTAAGAGCGACACATGTCACAATCATTGATAGACATCCTGACATCGGGATGCGACGAACGAATCTTTCTTACAGGCACTGAAAACAGGAACAAGTACCACCTTCAGCCCTTGATGTATGAGGGATTGATGCAGCGAGGTTCATGCACGTGTAGCCCCATGAATAAAGATGGTCATGAGGTGGCTGAGGCCTTCATGGAGGAAATTCAGGTTGGCAATTACCAAGAGGTAGTTGCTGAGCAGACCCGATCCTTGCAAAATTTATTGAAGCAGGATTACCTGGATCAATTCCAAGTCATGTATGGACCCAGTGGCTCAGATGCCATGTACATTCCGTTGATGTTTCAAGCGATCAGTCACCCAGGCGAGTCGATCGTCAACATTGTCACCAGCCCTGAGGAGTTAGGGTCGGGCTCAAAAGCTGCTGCTGAAGGCAAATACTATGCAGGCTGGAATCAAATGGGAGAGACCATCCCCATCGGAGAGACCATCGAAGGTGCGCCGGAGGTAATCAACCATTTCATTGCTGCTAGAGACAAGGATGGCAATGTGGCAGACCACAAGAAGGCCATACGGAAAATCATCAAGGACAACCTTGGTAAGCCCATCATTGGTAACCTTGTGTTCGGGAGTAAATCAGGCATCATGGATGATTTGAATATCATCGATGAATTTCCTGATGGCGTGATGTGGGTCGTGGATATGTGCCAATTCCGCGCTGATCGTCAATTGATTCATGAGCTGATCACCAAAGGGGTCATGCTAATGGTCACAGGCTCCAAATTCTTTCAAGCGCCGCCGTTTTGTGGCGCATTGCTGGTGCCTAAAACCATCACCTCTGCATTGGCACCTCTGGATGCCAGTCCGGCAGCGGCCTTCGGGAAGCTGTTCACCAAGTATGATTTCCCCCATTCATTGACGGGAATCCGTGAGCAATTGCCAGATTTCCAAAACTGGGGATTGCGCATGCGTTGGCAAATTGCCATCAAGGAAATGGAAGCCTACATGGCCATTCCCGCATCTGCAACCAACGCCTGGATCCGACGATGGAACCGCGTGGTAGCTGGCCGTTTAGCCATGAGTGACACGTTTGAATTGATGCCAGACATGGAGTTGAGCAATGATTCCATCATTTCCTTCATCATCAAAGCGAATGGCAGGGAACTTCTCAAGGATGAGCTCAAGGTGCTCTTTGATCAAATGGTAACCGAGGAGCATGAAGGTCTTGGTGATCATCACAAGGTGTTCATGGGTCAGCCTGTGACCTATGGTAAATCTGCGTTCATTCGATTGGCCTTAGGGTCTTACTCGGTTCGCAAGCAAATGGAGAAAGGTAAATTCGATTTGCGCAATGATCTGCGCTTGGTTGACATCATTGAAGAGAAGGTCCTTACCTTGTTTGGATGAGTGATCACGCATCGACCTTGATTGAACAGTCACAACGTGCCTACCAGGCAGCTGTGCAGAGGGGATGGGTCAGCGATAAGGACTCTAGCTTGCTTTTTGTTGACTGGGATGCCCTTGAAGCGCGTTTAGCCCATTTATCCAATGCCTTCGGTCACCCGCATGCGAATCACTGCGTGGCTATCAAAACCATGCCACATCAGGCCGTTCTTAATCGCATGGTTGCATGGGGTTATGGATTGGAAGCAGCCTCCATGGAGGAGGTTTACCTGGCCGTTGAGGCAAAGGCTAAGCATATCATTTTTGATTCTCCGGTTAAAAGGTCTCATGAAATCGATGCATGTCAAGCCATTGGTGATCGTTTGCTGCTCAATGTCAACAGCTTGGAAGAGTTGGAACGAATGCCTGAGCATCCAAGCTTCCAAATTGGCATTCGCATCAATCCAGAGATGCAGGTGTCGGATGCGGCGCTCTACCATGTGTCGGGGTTGGAATCCAAGTTTGGGGTGCCAATCTCTGATCGATCATCCATTATTGATGCTATATTGAAGTATCCGGTGACTGCTTTGCATGTGCATTCCGGTTCGTCCATGAGTGATTTAACACAGGCTGTTCAAGCTGTGAACGCATTGATGAAACTAGCTAAAGAGGCCAATGACTCCCTCGCTAAGGCAGGAGAATCAAGGCGGATTACAGTTATTGACATGGGAGGTGGACTTTCACCTGAAGAGATCAACAAAGGAGAGAGTTACATGCAGACCTATGCCAGCGCATTGAAGGCTAGTATACCCGAACTGTGGTCAGATTTTCACTTGGTGACAGAGTTTGGTCAATGGACCCATTTCCATACGGGATTTGCAATATCAGATGTTGAATACGCTATGGATCGCGGAAGCCAGCGCATAGCATTCATCCATCTAGGTGCTGATTTCCTGATGAGGGATGCTTACAGCAGCCCCCGAGGCATTCCGTTGACGGTTTTAGATCAGGCAGCCAAGGTAAAAGTGGCCACCCTGTGCAAGCATGACATTGCAGGCCCTCTGTGCTTTGCCGGCGACTATGTTGTGCGAGATGTGACTTTGCCCCGTATTGATGCAGGTGATAAATTGTTGATGCGTCACACAGGGTCCAATGCCTACGCACTCTGGTCCAGACATTGCAGCAGGGATATCCCAAAGGTTATTGGTGTCAGTCAACAAGGCAAGCAAGTTGAGTTGCTGTCTGAACGAAAGCAGGTATGGTGAGCCCATTGCTCAAAGCCATTGGATTGACCTGTTTGATGATGTTGCATGGCCCCTCCATGCAAGGTCAAGGCGCCGTTGCTGCTGCACATCCCATTGCAGTTGATGTGGCAAAAGCAATTTTGATGCAAGGGGGCAATGCCTTTGATGCAGCTGTGGCAACACATTTTGCGCTGGCTGTTGTCTTGCCAAGGGCTGGAAACCTGGGTGGAGGTGGCTTTGCTGTGGTGCGATTATCTGATGGTCAAGCACTTAGTCTAGATTACCGAGAAAAAGCACCCCTTGCCGCACAGGCGGATAGCTACATCAAGGATGGATCCATCATCGAAGGCAAATCTTTGCACAGCCTGTACGCTTCAGGTATTCCGGGGTCTGTTGCGGGTATGTGGGCCATGCATGACTCCCTAGGGAGCATGCCATGGATGGACCTGTTGATGCCAGCCATTGAATTGGCAGAGTTTGGCTTTCCCCTTACAGCAATTCAAGCATTAGAAATCAACCAGTTGGCAAACACCTTTCGGGAAAGAAACCCTCAAGGTGCTGGACCATTCACACGAGGTGGGTGGGATGAAGGATCCCTTTTTGTCCAACCAGATTTAGCCATGACATTGCGAACTATTGCAAGCGAAGGCCCTGATGGATTTTACCAGGGAGCAGTGGCAGAGGCACTTGTTCATCGCATGCGGGAAGCAGATCAATGGTTTACCACAGAGGATATGCTGCATTACCAACCCCATTGGCGACAACCTTTGCTGACGACTTACAGGGGCTATGATGTTGTGACGATGGGGCCGCCATCGAGTGGGGGTGTGGCCTTGATTCAAATGCTTCAAGCCAGTGAACGTGATGGCAATCGAATGCAACGCCATGGATCAGCGGCCTATGCGCATGACTTCACAGAGATATGCCGACTGGTTTATGAGGACCGAGCCCTGTATTTGGGGGATCCGTCATCCATGAAGTTATCCACTGAGGCCTTGCTTGATGCTGGCCGTCTTCAGGATCGATTCAAAGCAATCCCTAACTTTACCTCTGGCAAATCCATGGACTTGAATCTACTTATTCACAAGGAGAGCGAAGAGACCACACAGCTGAGCATTGTTGATCAACAGGGTCACGCCATTGCCATCACCACGACATTGAATTCATCCTACGGCAGCAAGCATTGGGTTGCTGGGTTTATCCTAAACAATGAGATGGATGATTTTGCCTTATCCCCAGGTAAGCCTAACCAATTTGGCTTGGTGGGCTTTGGGGTGAATGCCGTGGGTCCTGGTAAACGCATGCTTTCAAGCATGACACCAACCATTGCCAGCCGATCGGGTCATGTCATGGCCCTTGGCACACCAGGAGGCAGCACCATCATCACCAATGTCTTCCAAGTTTTGACCAACCGTTTGCGCTATGACATGACATTGGATGAGGCTGTGGCTAAAAAGAAACTCCATGCGCAGGGCTGGCCAGATTTTCTCTTTGTAGAGGCAGATGCACTCAGCCCCTTCACCAAACTCTGTTTGCGCTTGCGAGGGCATGAGCTCAAAACGCGTTCACAAATTGGTCGATTTGAAGCGGTTGAAATGATTCAAAGTGAAGCGCGGTTTCACAGCAGCCCTGATGTCAGCCGCCAAGGGGATGCTTCAGGGTGGCCCGTCCCTTAGTTGATTGTGATTCGAGGGCTGGATGTTTCATGGACATGCCCGATAACCCCGTCACAGAGGTTGGCCTGTTTCAGCATGCCCTGCACCTGATCTAAGGCTTCTGGTGCAACACTAAGCAGCAATCCGCCACTGGTTTGTGGGTCGCATAGAATGGCTAGTTGCGGGCCGTCCATGCTGCTGACATCGCCCACATAGGCTGTGAAATTTTTAGTAGTTCCCTGGGGTAGACAATGCTGACCATAAAGTTCCATCAACCGTTTCATGTTATAAGTGGGTAGGTTTTTGTTGCTTAATGTGGCTGACACATCGGATGCTTCACATAGTTCTATTGCATGACCGAGCAACCCAAAGCCTGTGACATCGGTCATGGCATGAAGCCCGTCAATAGCGGCTAAGGCTGAACCGATGTCATTGAGTTGGCTCATGGTTTCAATGGCCCATTGGATGTCCCTGTCGGTGGCGATGCCTTTTTTCATGGCGGTTGCCAGCAATCCAACCCCAAGGGGTTTGGTCAAGATCAGCAGATCACCGGGCTTTGCGCCAGCGTGCCGTTTCAGTTGGTCGCGGTGAACATGCCCTGTCACTGAAAGACCAAATAGGGGTTGGGGAATATTGATGCTATGCCCACCAGCCAGAGGGATGCCTGCTTGTTTACAAACACTTCGGGCTCCAGCAATGACCTGTGCAGCTTGCTCCACAGGCAACAGGTCAACAGGCCAGCCTAAGATCGCCAGGGCCATGCTGGGTGTGCCGCCCATTGCGTAGACGTCTGAGATGGCATTGGCAGCAGCAATTCGACCAAAGTCAAAGGCGTCATCAACGATGGGGGTGAAGAAGTCGGTGGTGTGAATCAAAAGTTGATCATTCCCGATGTCCATCACCGCTGCATCATCGCCCGTCTCATGGCCTATGAGCAGTCCAGGGAAGTCGCCGCAGTCACCGGATTGTTCAAGCATGCGATGCAGGTCGTTTGGCGCCATTTTACAGCCACAGCCACTGCCGGGATTGAAGGAGGTTAGGGCATTACTCATGACTTGTCTTGTAGTAGGATTCAACAACAGGTTGCGCTTCACGGATGAGCTTCTCAGCGATACTTTCGTGATCCATATCAGCAAAATTACCGGACCAAATAATTTGGTTCTTTCGCATGTCGATGCTCTTTTGGTAGGCCTGGTCGTAGTAGCGCAATGCTTCCCTTGAGGCATAGGCTAAGTCACCAGCCTTGACGGCATCAATGCATTGCGTGGTTCGTAAATCGCCCAAGCGCTTGCGAATGCGGTCAAATGCTTCAATAAGCTCATCCACAGGGGCTTCGCCATAAAGCTCTGTGAGGTGTTTGACGCGATCTTCGATACCTCTATGCACCATGACAATAGGCGCCACCTTTTTCAAATCAAAGAAAGGGTCTTGAAGGAATACCCTGCCAATAGACCGGGATTCATCTTCAATCCAGAGGGCTTGTTTGTGATTCATGGATGAGAACAAGACTGCGCCATTGTTTTCAAATTGTTCATTCATAGGCTGTGGCGACTCCATGACAGCGCCAAAGGATGAGCCTTTGTGGTTGGCAAGCCCTTCAAGGTCCAACACTTGCACCTGATCTGCCATGGCATTGAGGATGGCAGTTTTTCCGCTGCCAGTTAGGCCGCTCAGTACAACCAATGGTGGTGGGTTATGCCATGATGACAGGACCTTCTGCCGGTATGATTTGTAGCCGCCATCCCATCGGTTCACGTTCAAGTCACCTAAGTTGAGAAGCCATTCTACCGATGCGCTCCGCATTCCGCCACGCCAGCAATACAAATCGATAGTTTGACCTTTTGCCTGTTTGTCGGCAAAGGCTAGCATGTCTGCCATCTTTGGCCCAGTGAAAGACAGCCCTAAGCGGACCGCTGCTTGCTGACCCTTCTGCTTGTAGCAAATGCCAACAGCCTCCCTTTCTTCGTCGGTGAATAGAGGCATGTTCAATGCACCGGGTGCATGGCCATGTGCAAATTCTGAAGGGCTTCGTACGTCAATGATTGGCATGGCTGCAAGGTACATATGCCTATCTTTAGCGCATGCAAAAGATGCCCTGGTTTATTGTTGTTTGTTTGTTGACCCTTAGTAGCTGTGTGGTAAGCAAAGCAAACTATGACATTGAGCTTGTCCGAGTAGACCGCCTCCGGCAGGATAGCAGCCTTCAAGTTTTGCAATACCAAGACCTGAAGGATAGTTTAGGCTTGTTGTCAGCGGATCAAACAGCCCTCTACTACATGGTTCAATCCAAGGAACAGCACATTGCTTTGATGGCAGATAGCTTGCATGCTCAGGTCGATGCCATGGATTCTGTCATTGTCCTGCATCGAGAGTTATCCATCGAAAGGGATTTGTGGCGTCTTAAAGGCCTTCGCATGAAAAAGGCATTGGGTGAGGCTACCCATGCACTTGATAGCTTGATGTCTCAGGGCTTGATGTCTCAGGACTTGATTGAGTAGGGCTCAATCAGACATGTTTCAAAAATAGCGTTTGATCAATCGCAGTTTGTGGCTGTGCTTGCCAGTATCTGCATTGTAGATACCTGTTTGGTCCAGGCCATCGATGCGAACGGACCCGCTCGCGTGCAGGATGTGATCTTGTCGCAGAAAGATGCCAACATGGGTAATTGCCCCTTGATCATTGTCAAAAAACACCAGATCTCCAGGCTGAGCTTCGGTTAAGAAATCGACTGTTTCGCCTTGGGTGGCTTGCTGGCTTGCATCGCGAAGCAAGGTGATGCCGCTGAGTCGGTAGGCCATCTGTGAGAGCCCACTGCAGTCAATGCCCATAACGGTTCTGCCGCCCCAGAGGTAGGGTGCATGAAGGAAAGTGTAAGCATGCATCAATACATTGTCCCTGGTGGTTTCACGGTTGGACAGCAGGCCTTCAAATTGAAAGGTGTCTTGACCCAGGCTGAGTTGCCCTGTGGACGGGTTGTAGTTTGGTAAGAGCGCACCGGCTGCAACCACCCGGGTTTTTTCTGGGGACTCATGCTCCAGTAAGTTGATGCCATCAGCTACCAGATCTTGGGTTTGTTCGATCAATGCCCGGTAGGTCAATTGATCGATGGCTAGCAACTGGGCCGTTAACACCCACCCTTCATAGCCATCATGAGCCAGTCTAACTTTGGTCCAAAGGGCTTTGCTTGTCAGCAACTCAAGGGGTTCACCCAGCATGGCTTGATTGACCATTTCACTGCAATGGTCAGCCTCCCGACGCATCGGTATGGCACTGAATTGGGCGTATCCGTAGGTGTTCAAATCACAAGTTTTCGATGACCATGGCGGATGCTCCACCACCACCATTGCAAATGCCAGCACCACCGTAGTGACCGCCATTTTGTTTAAGCACATTGATCAAGGTGACAATGATGCGCGCACCACTGCATCCCAGTGGGTGACCTAAAGAAACGGCGCCACCGTTGACATTGGTCTTTGCTGCATCAATGCCTAAAAGTTTGATGTTAGCAAGTCCCACAACGGAGAAAGCTTCATTGAGCTCGAAGTAGTCAATATCTGACACACTGAGTCCTGCTTTTGCTGCTGCCAGAGGCAATGCTTTAGCAGGTGCCGTGGTGAACCTCTCAGGTTCATGCGCAGCATCTGCATAGCCAGCGATGCGTGCTAGTGGCTCAAGGCCCATCGCTTTCGCTTTGTCTTCAGACATCAATATGACAGCCGCAGCACCATCATTCAATGTGGAGGAATTGGCAGCAGTCACGGTGCCATCCTTGGTGAAGGCTGCGCGGAGGCTACCTATTTTGTCTCGTCGCAATTGGCTGTACTCTTCGTCGTGATCAACCACGGTGATGGCCCCACGACGACCTTTCACTTCAACGGGCACAACTTCGTCTGAAAATTTGCCAGCTTCCCATGCAGCAGCACTTCGATCGTAGCTCTCCAAAGCAAAGGCATCTTGATCCTCACGTGAGAAGTTGTGTTCTGTTGCGCATAGGTCTGCACAGACCCCCATGACTTGACCATCATAGACATTGATGAGGCCGTCTTTGCTGAGCCCATCAACCAAGGCGCTGTCACCAAACTTGAAGCCCTTGCGAGAGTTGGGTAGGTAGTGGGGGACTTGACTCATGTTTTCCATGCCACCTGCAACCACGACCTCTGCATGGCCAAGGGCGATGGATTGGGCGCCAAGCATGATGGCCTTCATGCCTGATGCGCAGACCTTGTTTACGGTAGTGCATGGGACATGATGGCTTAAGCCAGCGCCTAGTGCGGCTTGACGAGCAGGTGCTTGGCCAACATTGGCCTGTAAGACACACCCCATTAGTACTTCATCGACGGACCCCGCGTCAAGTGAAATTCGATCCATAGCGCCTTTGATAGCAGCACTTCCAAGTTCAGTTGCTGGTACTGAGCTTAAGGAGCCCATGAAGCTTCCTAGGGCTGTGCGAGTAGCAGATACGATGACGACGTTTTTCATGTGGTTGATGCTTTAAGCTGCTAAGGTAATTTCGGATGGCCTTCCAATCGGCATCACAGACAAAGCGTGATGTATTTTTTCCTTCCAAGCCGTTGATTGTGCAGGCCTTTTACCTACTTTTGCCATCGCTTGAAGCGCATGCAATAGCCCCTATTGAAAGGCAGGGTCTTGATGGCATAAACGGTGAGGTGGGTGAGTGGCTGAAACCACCAGTTTGCTAAACTGGCGTACGTAATTACGCGTACCGGGGGTTCGAATCCCCCTCTCACCGCTAGCAGCATGTGCAAAGCATCTAAGCGTGTAATCCATTGATTACACGCTTTTTTTTATGCCTATTTCAATACAGGCTAAATGTTTGTCAATGGTGTTGACGGACTGCAAGAATTTTTGGATCAAAGCATCTTTGCTGACGGTACATCAAGGGTTTAAAGGTTAACCCATCAAAACGCCTGGTAATGCATGCCAGGTTGCTTTGATTGGACAGCGCAAACGCTCACTGTTTTGACCTTTTTTCTGTGCAATTGATGTGCATGGTGAAACGACAACACATCGTTCAGAATGTCGATTGGTGTTGACTTGAGCCATTGCTTGAAGTCATCCTGGATGACTTGGTTTTCTTCCTTGCTGTAAAGGGTAGAAGAGGCCCATATGTGTGACACGCTTGAGTCAAGGTCCTGGCAATTTAAATGCTGCCCATTCCATTGGTAGAGCTTGAGAGACAAGGCGGGATTTTCACTGACATGAATCAATGTGAATGGTTCAAAGTCGGACATGTCAAGCGCATTGAACCATTGATCACCATGCAGGAGCAAGTCAATGGCAAGCAATCCACGGCTTTTCCCGTAGGGCCTTCTTGGGGTGTGCTTGACATCAGCGCCATTGAGCAAACAGGCACAGCCTCCATCATGTCGAGCGATCCATGTGCCGCCAGCTAATTTGTCTTTTGGGTACGTCAATTCCTTGCCCTGATGGTTGTAAGGCTGTGGCGAGTCAGTGCGTCTGTTGGGGTCTTCGTCCCGATTAGAAGTCAGCTGGTAGCCATTAGCAGTTGGCAAAAAAGAGACGATACACATATTTTAGTTCTTTTGAATAGCTTGGCGATTGGCTAGTGTAGAAGGGGCGATGCCAAAGTTGTCATTGACTAAGTGGTTCAGGCCAAGCTCAATCAATGCCACAGACATCAATGCCATGTGATGTAGGGTGTGTTCTGATACATTGAGAAGCTCACGACTCAAAGAGCTTTCCAGGCCATGAGCATGCTTTAAATAAACCACCTTGTTGATATTGAGACGATGCCACTGATTTTGAATATTTACAATGCAAGCCATTGCTTGATTCACTTGGGTTTCAACAAGGGGGTCACGTTTTCTGGAATCGTAATCAGCTACCTGTCCGTCAGCCACCTTGAGTAAACACTCATAGAACCCAAGGGTATGCCTGATGTGCTCGCCAAGGCTTGCCATGGAAAGCGACGGAATAGGCTTAGCATAGGAGACATCGCTGACCTGAGTCAGTAGGCCATGGATGTCTTGAAGCTGTGATTCGCAAGCGCTCCATAGCAGTTGATGACTGTTGTCCACTAAAACAGGTATGAGGCACTCACCTGAATCGTCTTGGCGATACTTGTGGATGTCTTACCAGAGCTAAATTCAATACCATAGTCTGACAAGGTTAATTCAAAAGCGGTGATTAGTTTAATCTTAGCCCCTTTGACCAAGGCTGTTGCCTCCATGTTGACAGGTTGGGTTTTTCCTTTGATGGTCATCTCTCCTTGAATAGTTAAAATAAGCTCCCCTGACTTACTAAAATCGTGACTGTCCATGTTTTGAATTTGACCTATAAATTTAGCCTTAGGGAACTTAGCTGTATTTAAAAAGTTCTCCTGATTGAAATGCTTTTGCATCAGGCGTTTCTCAAATTCAAAACTTTGCATTGGAACTGAAATGATGACATCACCGGACTCCGTGTTGAGTACCGCTATTGATTTGTAGTTGTTTGCTTCAATGTCTTCAAATGCCGTATGGGAATAGAATGTAATCTGGCTGCCGGTGCTTTTTAGCTTACCAGGCAAGGTGGCGAAGGCGCTGAGTGTGATGGCTGCGATGGCCAATAGAAGGAGTTTTTTCATGATAAATAGGTATTGATAATGATTGAAATAAAAATATATAAGTTCTTGATCTGTGGAATTAGGGTAATCAAAGCATGTCAAATAGGTCGGCTTTCTCAATGATTACAGGCTCGAACATTTCCAAGTCCTTATCATAGGCCGCACCCGAACGAATCACCCCTTTGATTATAACTTCCTTACCAACAGAAAGTCCATTAGTAGAGGCATTGGTCTCAAGGGTGAAGGTACAGCTCACCCCAGCTAGATCGTCATCACTTTGCAGTAAAATTACCACCTGATTATTGAAGTCTTTACTGATATTTGCGATGATTCCAGTTACTTCTAAAATGCTAGACTCGCCGCTAGCATCCAAGTATTTTGCATTGGCGCTAGCTGCATCATCGAGGTACTCCTGGACCAATGCTGTAGCAGGTATTTGGTAGTCGCTATCCGCGCCTTGAACATCCCTTTTAGGCATGTTGAGCATGTAGGCTATAATGGTGATACCAGCAGCAAGGATGATGGAGACGCCCATGAGTATTTTTTTGCGATTCATGATGGGGTATTGTATAGTTTAAGAAATGTTATCAATAAAAACCCGCCATCTTAATGGCGGGTTTTTCTTTGCGAATTCCCAGAAGTATTATGACTACTGAATCAGCAATTTATCATTACCAATTAGCGTGCCATGCTGATCAAATGATCGCAGAATATACAGGCCCTGAGGGAGGGTAGATACATCCCAAGAAGTGCCTGTGGATTGCAGTGCATGGCTGCGGCCATCCATTGAAATCACAATAACATGTGCAGGGTTTGCCTTGAAGGTGATGTAATCTATTGCAGGGTTTGGGTAGGCCTGTGAAGCAAGGAGCTCGCTTTCATCTTGCCCAGCCGTTGCGCTGACTTGGAAAATAATGGAAAGATCTTGCATCAAGTAGCCATCTGATAACCTGACAGCGAGAATGTAGGGCGTGCTTCTGGTTTGTGCTGAGCTTGGCGCCCATAAGATGTGTGCTGAGATGGAATCGTTGATGCCTGACCCAGTTGAAGTGAAGCTCGCAGGGTTGGGTTGCGTGAAGAACGGCTCACCATAGGCGGCCACATGCAAGGTTTGACCTGAAGGAGAGTAGCCAGAAAGGTTCAGCTGGTAAGAGGAATTCTGAATCAGGTTCACGTGGATGTTGCCTAAGGCATCAACCGGCAGGTTACCGGTATTCCATAGGGGTGCCGCATTGCTTGTTTGTACGGTGATGAATTGCATGTCTCTCCGAATGGATCCAATTTTCACACCATTGCGGTACTCATTGACCAAGACCGTTGCTACAAAATTACCAACGGTGTTAGCCGTCCATGTGATGGTCCCTGTGATGGGGTTGATGGTCATGGGGCCTGAAGCAGCAGCTGGTGGCAATGTGAATCCAGGACAAGGGCTGTTCCAGCTGTTCAGAGGGAATGATAGGTCCCAATGCAAGGAGTCCCCATCGGGATCAAAGGGCAGGGGATTGTATTGCCAAGGCGTATTCACAGGCAAGAAAATGGCAGCAGGAACCAAAAAGAAGGGTGTGGAGTTACTCAAGCTATCCATGGCAGTCACCTCCGTTTGAAGAAACATGCTTTGACTCAGGGGGCTGCTGATGTTTTGAATGGCACCATTTCGACAACAGTTAGACCATCCAATGGTGAACATCCCTTGGTAGGGCAGGGTGATGGTGTCTACAAAGAAATACACCTCTACACCATAGGGGTACATCGGCAAGGTGTTGCCGCTAACCACGCTGTCATAGGCCGTTGAAAAAGTCATGATGACAGTGCCGTTGGAGTCCTTGATAGAAAAGTTAGCGATGTTAGCCATGGGTACACCTAGAGTGTCTCTGTAGGTCGTTAAGGCAATGGCATATTGAAGACCGGAAATTTGTTGAGCAATGATTTCACCGCCCATCAAGTGGGTAGCTGATGTGTTGAAAGATGAAATGCTGATGGCTGCAATGGCCAGGTATTTGAAAATTCGCATGCTTGGGTAGGGTTGTTTCAGGTGGTAATTTAAGGAATTATTCATGAGAGGATCCAAAATGCCATGCTACCTTCGCTGCATGAAGGCAAAACACATCGGCTTAACAGGATCTATTGGGGCAGGGAAAAGCACAGCAGCAGAGTACTTCAAGCAACTGGATGTCCCCGTTTACCACGCCGATGATGCCGCGAAGCGCCTCATGGTTGAAGACCAAGAATTGATGGATGCCATTGAATTGGCTTTTGGCCCCGGCATCTACGTGGATGGCGTATTGCAAAAAAGCGCCCTTGCAGATAAGGCTTTTGCTGATAAATCCTCAACAGAAGCCATCAATGCTTTGGTTCACCCCGCAGTCCACAAGGACTTTGTTCAGTGGCATGAGGCACAAGACCACCCTTACATTCTTCGCGAGGCGGCCATCCTCTTTGAGGCGGGCTCCTACAATACTTGTGATGCCATTATTTTGGTCGAAGCGCCACAAACCATTAGGTTGCAAAGGGTCATGGGAAGAACGGGCTTGACTCAAAAACAAGTAGAGCAGCGCATGGCAAGGCAATGGTCTGACGCAAAAAAACGAAGCATGCTTTCCGGAAAGGATCTGATCATGGACAATTCAGGGGATGAAAAGACCTTGGTTCAGATGGTGGCAATGGCCAATGACTACTTGCTCAAACTTTGATCGTTGATTGGCTCAACCTCAGCTTCCCTTCTCACCTTATGCCAGACGATCCATGCAAATAGCGCATTGAAGAGGTAGAAGATGTATTTAGCCACGTAAGCTACATTGCCAAATAGCACATTCTGGTACAACTTTAATACATTGTATCCCTGCCAGAAGGCCCAACTGTCAGCATACATGCGAGGCATATTCAAGGTGCCTGAAAAGGTGATGCATGTGATGGCTGTTGTGACATAGAATTTTGCCATGTCATCAGGGTTTAGTCCCCTTGAAAGGAAGTCTGTGAACCCCACGTAATTCAAGCCAAACGCGAGTACGCAGGCTATGCCTGTGTTGATGAAGTAAATGCTGTCAAGTTTGCGAGGGGTGCGTTCCTTTCGTCGCTTCCACATGGCATAGCTAAGCATGTTGCCAAGAAAAGAAATAGGGTAGGTCAACATGGCGGCCTGATTGCCTAGGTAGTAATCAACAAAAGCCGTGTTCACTGTCGTGAGAATGCCAATCAGGTTGCCTGTGTTGTTCCGTTTGGTAACAAGCCTTGTGGCCATCATGGAAAAGGCAGCACCCACAGTGGACATCACGCCGATTGGCAAGCCATTGATGACCGTTAAGTGATAGCCCATAGCTAAGCTGGCCGTCACCACAATGGTGACACCGACCACATCCATGGCGATGCTTTCTGTGACCTTTTGGATCCAGGCTAAGTAGCGCTGTCGCTGTGTCATTGGGGGAATAAAAGGTCGGAAAAGCGATGCATGCCATGGAGATCCTGAGCCATCTCTGCTGCGATAATTGCACCCAAAGCAAAGCCTTCCCTTGAATGGGCTTCATGCTTAATGCTCAAGCTGTCCTGCTTGGAGCGGTAATGCACTTCATGAGTTCCTGGAACATCAGGTACTCTAGTGGCATCAATGGACAGTTGATTGTCACTGGCCTCGAGCGACCAGCCCTCAAGCTTAGGGTAGGTAGGTAAAATGCCTTGAGCTAAACTGATGGCTGTGCCGCTAGGTTGATCCAGCTTATCAGTGTGATGGCACTCACTTACCTGAGGTGTGTAGGCTTCAAAAGGTGACATCCATTGCGCCAGCTGAGCATTGAGTTTGAAAAATAAATTCACGCCAAGGGAAAAATTGCTTGCATGCACCAAGGTGCCCTCATGCGCCTGAACCCAAGCATTGACTTTCGACTCATGGTCATGCCAGCCAGTGGTTCCAATGACCATCTTGAGGTTGTTTTCCAAGCAAGACTGCATGTTGTCAAGGGCTGCTTCTGGTCGGCTGAACTCAATCACACAGTCAACATTTTCCATGGCATGGGAGGCGATACCCTCACGACCAATGGTTGCGACAATGTGATGCCCTCGTTCAATGGCGATGGCCTCGATGGCCTTGCCCATTTTTCCATAGCCAAGTAAGGCAATATTTAATGCCATGAGAGTGTCATTTTAGCCCCGATCAATGACTGGGGTAGGGTTGCTGGAGAAAGACGAAGACTCAGGTTTCTGCTCACATCAAAATCTACCAAGTGGGCTGCGGCATAAGCTTCAAGCACCTGGAAAAGGTAAGTGCCAGCAAGTCCAAGGACGGCATAGTCCCGTGATCGACGGTAATCATTTTGCAAAGAGAATAGCTGATTTGTTGTGTACAGGCCATCAAATTCATCAATGGTATTTGGATCATTATCGTACCTGAAGTCAATGGCGACGCTAAGTCGATTGAAGGAGCTCTGGTTGGTGTAGACAAAGTAACCTGCGCCGGCCATCATGCCCCACGCTAGGGGCGCCTTCCAGGCTTGGCGATTCATGACCTGACCTGACCCAGGTAACAGCAGTGAAGCGATGGCAGCCCTTTTAGGGTGGGACATGCTGACAGCTTGTTTCACTGCATTACTGTCTGTCACCCCTGCCAGCAAGCAAGATGTCAAAAGAATCGCTATCAATGTGAATAAACCACGGCCCGTCATGCCGCAAAAGTACCGCTTGGCATTGAGATTCACCCTATCTAAATGCTGACTGGCCGAGTGCCTCTTTCTAAGGATGCATTATTGTCACGTTGGAGCATGATTTCACCCCAGACATGCCAGACTATTTACTTGCTATGTGCGAGTAAGTATATGGTGATATGGTTCCTTGATGGCACGTGGTAGGGGCTTGTGAAGTACTAAGAAAAAATTCATGAAGTAAGTTGAGAATCGGATTGATTCATGAGCCGACTATGCACTAATTTTGCAGCCATCCAATAGGGTCCCGTAGCTCAGCTGGATAGAGCATCTGCCTTCTAAGCAGACGGTCACAGGTTCGAATCCTGTCGGGATCACAAGTTGACGAAAGCCAGGTGTATAGCATCTGGCTTTTTTAATGCCTCTAGGTAGGCGTGAATCATCCAGCCTGATCAGCTTGTCGCAAGTGCTGTAAAGCCTGATGAAGCATGTTTTCCTTGAGGGTGTTAATGCTTCATAAAGGACCAGATAGCTTCACCCCATAGGGCCTTCCCCCATCCCCATCGAAAGCCATGGCCAACTCCTGGTATCAAATAGGCTTCCTTGTAGGATCCCTTGTGGGCCTTATAGACTTCAAGCGCTGAATTTGTTGGTGCTACGTCATCTTCTGTACCATGAAACCACAGGAGCTCGCCGTCGTAAAGCGCCATGCTTGCAGCTAGATCAAAATTAAAATCCGTCAGCATACTTGAGGATAGGCTTAATCCAGAGGCGTTCTGCATCAGGAAATTGGCTGAAGACTGAGGGGACTCAAGCAGTAGTTTGTTGATTGTTAATGGCCCTGTTGCATCGCCAGCTTCTTGACCACTAGGTAAGCTTCCAAGGCTGCTGCCTATCACCATCAATCGATCATTACTTAGGCCGTTGTCGTAAAGAAACTGCATCGCCGCATAGAGGTCTTGCCGCATGCTTTCGGTCCCGGTTGAAGGGCCTTCCGATTGACCAAATCCGCGGTAGTCGTAGGTCATGACGCCGTAATTATGGGTCCCGCCCAGGTTGGCTAAATGCCTGACCGGCTCCCAGAATTGGTTCATACTGCTTGCGTTGCCGTGGAGGTAAAGTATGACTGTGTCATGAGCGATTTGGCTTACCTCACCTAAGTACAATGCAAAAAGGGAAGCTTGCGGGATGTCATTGTCAATGTCAGCATGGCTGATGATATTGAACAAGTGCACCTTATCTGAGTCAACAGGGTAGGCATCGGATGGGTCAGGAATAGGGAAGTGGTAGTCTTCAACAACTCCTTTGAGCATGGGGCTGTCAACATCGCAAGATGGCATGCTGAACAAGCAGCAAGTAGCAGTAAGGTAAAGGGTCAGTTTTTTCATCATAATCGAATGGCCACGGTGACATAGGTCCCTTTCGCTCCTATATTACCAAACCCTTGAACCGTTGCTTGAGGGATTTGGAAATCTCTCGTTGGGTTGATCCATTTGGTTTCAATGCCTACTTCCAAGAAGCGGTTGATGTACCTCAGTCCCGCATGCAGTGAAGGGTGAATAAGGCTGCCCTGCCCGTAATCTGACCAAACGTACGTTGGGTCAATCCAAATCTCTGAGCCTAGGTAGGGCTTGATTTGGTAGGTCATCCATGGCACTTGCATGCCAACAAAGGGGTAAGCCCTGAAAGCGCCATCCCTCAAGCTTGTGAATGTCTGAATCCCATAGGTGGCATTGAGTTCTGGTGACCACGCCTCAGTCGATGGTTTTAGTTGAGTCAATTGTCCCCATTCCAATTGAAGTGCTTGAAATGCCAAGGCTGTGGTATGGATAGCTAGGTATTCTGAAGTTGTGCTCGTTTTACCATGTGCGACATACAGGCTCGTCAGTGGTAAGGTGATGCTGCTGACTTCTGGACCACCGTAATGACCACCAACACGCCATTCACCCTCATTCAGTGGGGATATTACCCTGCTAGCATTGCAGCCAATCATCAACAATGACCCAACCAAAAGGCCTATCCACTTTTTCATATTTTCAAAGGTAATGATGAATATATTATTACATGAAACAAAAAGACCCTGAAGCAATGCCTCAAGGTCTTTTGTTGGTCGGGAAGACAGGACTCGAACCTGCGACCCTCTGGTCCCAAACCAGATGCGCTACCACCTGCGCCACTTCCCGTGCGATTGAATTTCGCGGCTGCAAAAGTAGGTGATTATTCTCCATATACCGAATTCATTTGAATGAAATAACCCCAAGGAAAGGGATGCTCTGAATTGGGCTCTCTGTCCAGTTGTCTTAGGTGAAACATTTGGCCAGGTTAAATGTTATGACGACATTTAAAGCTTACAAAATCACCTAAGACTTATACTATGTTTCAACGTTTACGCGCTATTTCCTTAACCGTCAGTTTCTTACTGTTTGGTTTTGGTACAACCTATGCCCAGTTAAGTGGCACCTATACCATTGACCCTTCAGGTAGCGGCACGACCAACTACACGACGATTACTTCAGCGATATCAGCTTTGACCACCAGTGGTGTGAGTGGCGCGACGGTTTTCAATATCAAGCAAGGCACCTACACCGAGCAGTTGACTTTTGCT
>CAWUSA010000021.1:0-8441 GCA_963925545.1 uncultured Flavobacteriales bacterium
CCCTTTTGCATCGCGCACATGCATTCCTTCCCCTTGAAGCCATTGACCCATGGGGCCTTTGGGGTGCTCGTTCATGTCGCCCACAAGGCAGTCAACTTGCTCGCATTGCGATAAAATGCTTTGCATGGCATGCAATCGCCTATGGGGACGAGGGTCGCGTTGGGAAGGTAGGTGCACAAACAGCAAAGTCAGGCTATCGCCACCCTTGCGGCAATAAAAGGTTACCTGCACCGCATCCCTGCTTGGTGACCCCTTCGGTTGCAGCCATGCAACCTGCAAGACTTTGATTCGTTGAGGGTCATACATCACAGCCACATCAATACCCCTGGCATCTGGGCTATCCTGGTGCAGAATCCAGTGGGACCATGACAATGGCAGTTTGCGCAGCAAGTCAACCATCACTTCGGCATTTTCAACCTCAGCAAAGGCCATGATTTCAGGTGGACGACCCTGAGAAACAGCCATCAAGCCCTGAGCTAATCGCTGCAGCTTGACGTGGTATCTCTGACTTCCCCATTGTTTCACACCCTGCGGAGTGAAGGCCTCATCAGCTACGTTAGGCTCATCAATGGTATCAAAGGCATTTTCAAGGTTCCACCAAATCGCATGAATGCTATCCGTGGATTGCGCGAGCATGACATGGCCTGAAAACAGACCTAAAACAAGAAATACCATCCATTGCATGGCGCAAATGACGCCAAGCATCAGGGTTGGCATGACGCATGAAACGCTTTTGCTTACTTCATGCGACGCGTCCGGCGATTGCCTTCCGTCTGCTGCTCCAGCATGGACTCCATCTTGCTGGCAAATTTAGATTTGCGGCCTCCCTTTGCTTTGGTGACCTCAATCTTCGCGCGAATGGCGTCTTCATTGATGAAGAATTTGCGAATGGCCCACTGCTGACCAAAGACCAAGATATTGGACAAGAAATAATAGTAAGACAAGCCAGACGAATAACTATTGAACCACACCAAAAGCATGACTGGCATCAAGTACTGGATGACTTTCATCTGCTGCTGCATCATGCTATTGCCAGCTGTGCTGCCTGCAGACATTTGGTTATTCATCTTTGTGTACATGAATGTGGATATTGCCATCAAGATGGTGAAGAGGCTAACGTGATCACCATAAAATGGGATGTTCATTGGCAATTCCATGATGGAATCATAAGAACTCAAATCATCCGCCCACAAAAAGGCCTGCTGTCGCAACTCAAAACTTGCTGGAAAAAAACGGAACAATGCAATCAAAATTGGCAAGCCCAATAACTGAGGCAAGCAACCTCCCAGCGGATTAACCCCTGTCTTCTGGTACAAGGCCATGGTCTCCTGTTGCTTTTTGGAATCACCCTTATCTGGGTATTTCTCTGCAATGGCATCCATCTCCGGCTTCAGAACACGCATCTTCGCCATGGATTTGTAGGAAGCAAACGTCAAAGGCGAAAGAATGCCCTTGAAAAAGAGTGCCATGACAAAAATGATGAGGCCATAACCCAAGCCAAGCCCTTCCAAATAGCGGAAGAAGGGCACTACAACGCCCTTAGAAATCCAACCAAAAATGCCCCATCCAAATGGAATGATGTTGCCAAATGTCTCATCCACCTCGCGCAGCATGTCATACTGGTTTGGGATATGCACCCATAAACCTGATGCGCGAATTTCGCCATTGACCGCAGCTAGACTAACTTTAGAACGGAATGCCCTGGTCCGTGTTGAATCGTTTTGAATCGGTGTTTCTGTGCGCAAATCAACCTGCGTGAAATGCTGGTCACAGGTAAAAATGCTTGAAAAGAACTGTTGCTTGTGAGCAACCCAAGACACATTGCTTGCGCTCTCCTGATCGTCACGACCATCACTCAAGGATGATTCATCGCCTTCAGAAGCTTCCCAATAATACGTGGTGGTTGTAGTCACCTCTTGACTAAAGGCCTTTTCATGGCGAATGCCATCTTGGAACCATGTGAGATCCAATGACCCTTCATTAGGAGACACCAGTGACCATGCCAAACCATAGCTATCGCCTAATTCAAATGTCCATGTGGTTTCACCTTGGGTAAGGTTGAGGTGATTGCCTTGGTGATCTGCCACAAACAGGCCCTCATTGGCTCCGCCTAGTCGCTGCTGGCGATTGACTAGCATCAGGGGATTCCCCAAGTAATCTTTCTGATCCTTCACCTGAACCTCCACCATTTGAGCGCCGTCATTGGTGAAGACGTAGCGAACCACGTCATTTTCTAAGGTGTATTCCTCAATAACTATGTCAGCTTGAGCGACTGCCTCATTCGACACGAAATCTTGACCTTGAAGGCTTGCAACATCTGATCTTGATTCGCTGGCTTCAGCCGATATGCCCTGATCGGTTACCGGTAGTGCGGCATCACTGATAGCCACTGGCTCTTCAACGGCAACAACCTGCTCAGCAACGACCGGCTCATCAGGCAGGTTCTCTCCAGCCCACCAAGTGTAGGCCATGAAAATGACGCCAATTAAAATAAAACCGATGATTTGATTTCGGTCAAATCCTTGCTTTTCCTCCATCATTATTTGTTGTTATACGTCTTTGCTGCCTTGATAAAGGCAACAAACAGTGGATGTGGGTTGACCACAGTGGATTGGTATTCTGGATGAAATTGAACAGCCAAGAACCATGGATGGTCAGGGACTTCAATGATCTCTACCAAGCCAGTTTGTGGATTAATTCCTGATGCTTGCATGCCAGCTGAAGCCAAATCTTCGAGGTAGGCATTGTTGAATTCATAGCGATGGCGGTGGCGCTCACTGATGGAGTCCTTGCCATAAATCTCCTTAGCACGTGACCCTTCTGATAAAACGCAATCACAAGCACCCAATCGCATGGTTCCACCCATGTTCGTTACTTGCTTTTGCTCAGACATCAGGCCAATGACTGGTTGTGCACAGTCCGGTTCAACCTCACTGGAATTCGCTCCCTTGAGCTGTAAAACGTTGCGACTGTACTCAATAACTGCAGCCTGCATTCCAAAGCAGATGCCCAAGAATGGAATGCCCTCCTCGCGTGCAATACGCACTGCCTCAATTTTACCTTCAAAGCCTCTGGAACCAAAACCAGGCGCTACAAGCACCGCATCCAAACCTCTCAGGTTTTCGCCTGCGTTGTCCACACTCAATGCTTCAGAATGGATCCAACGCACATTCACCTTTACCTCATTTCGAGCGCCTGCATGAATCATGGACTCAGTGATGGACTTGTACGAATCGTGCAATTCCACATATTTGCCAATCAAACCAATTTCAATCTGTGATTTAGGCTCCATCACACGGTCAACAAAGTTTTGCCAATCACGCATATCAGGCTTGATTTCAGCCGAGAGACCCAACTTACTCAACACCACGGCGTCCATGTCTTGCTCATGCAATTTCATAGGCACCTCATAAATGCTTTTCGCATCCAATGACTCAATGACCGCATTAGGGGTCACATTGCAAAACAAGGCCAATTTTTCCCTGACCGATGCATCCAATGCGTACTCAGATCGGCAAACCAAAATGTCAGGCTGAACCCCATTTTCCTGCAAGGTTTTCACAGAATGCTGAGTTGGTTTGGTTTTCAATTCACCGGTGACGCGGAGGTAGGGGATCAACGTCAAGTGGATGCAGACACAATGTCCTTCAAGTTCCCAGCGGAGTTGACGAACTGCTTCAATGTATGGCAAGGCCTCGATATCTCCAACTGTGCCTCCAATTTCTGTGATCACAATGTCATAATCGCCGCTTTGACCAAGCAGTTGCATTCGATGCTTGATTTCATCGGTGATATGGGGAATCACTTGAACGGTCTTACCAAGGAAATCACCACGACGCTCCTTGTCGATGACCGATTGGTACACGCGACCAGTGGTGACATTGTTTGCCTGCGATGTGGGTTGATTGAGAAAACGTTCGTAATGACCTAGGTCTAAATCGGTTTCAGCGCCGTCATTAGTCACATAGCACTCCCCATGCTCATAGGGGTTGAGCGTACCTGGGTCGATGTTGATGTAGGGGTCAAATTTTTGAATAGTGACCCGGTAGCCCCTTGCCTGAAGGAGGGTTCCCAATGAAGACCCAACGATTCCCTTACCGAGAGAAGAGGTTACGCCGCCTGTGACAAAGATGTATTTCGCGTTAGAAGCCATTTGAAATTAGGTTCCAGCAAAAGTAGGTTATTAGAAGGCGTAGCCCAACATCAAAGTGGGCATGATTGGCAATTGATTTACCCGCTCTGCCTTTGGGGTATCATAGTAGAAAATATTGGCACGGTTGTATACATTGGTTGCGGCAAACGACAGATCCAAGACTTGGTGATTGGCCATCTTCCATGACTTACTGATGGTGACATCCATGCGGTGGTAGTCAGGCAAGCGTTGACTGTTCAAGCCCCCGTAAAGGATGCCCATTTGGCCATTGCTTCGTGGGTAGGTGTAGTCCACGTAGGGCTGTCCATCAGGCTCCGTGAATGGCAGAAGCTCGTAGTAGCCCTTGATGGGTGTAAAGGGGAAGCCTGAGCCATAGTTCCACCGAAGGTTGAACACCCAGTCCTTGTCCGTCGTGTAGGATACAACCATGTTGGCATTGTGGCGGCGATCATAATGTGGGGGGTAGTCAACCACGCCATCAAAACGGGTCACCTTGCCATAGGAGTAGACAGTCCACAGGTACCAATGCTTGTCTTCATAGGTTAGAAGAAAATCTAAGCCCTTGGCCATACCTGATTCCACAATGAAATCTTTTTTAAGCAATTCAGGCTCGTCATCATAGGCAGGGATGTCATCGTAAATCTTGTATCGGTTGATATTAGTGATCTGATTGAAGCGCTTCGCGTAGGCTTCAACTTCCAAGGTCCATCGATCGGTCAAATTGGTCTCCATCCCAAGCACCAAATGATCAGCTGTTTGCAGCTTATTGCGGAGCAACTGCCCATCAAACTGTGAAGGCAAATCAGTATCACCGCTGAGGAAGCCATAAAATAAGTTGACCACATCTCGATCAGAATTGGCAGCAACCAAGTTCTGTGAGTACTTGCCTGCAGATGCCTTCAATCTGAAATTCTCTGTTACATTCACTTTAGCGCCCAATCGAGGCTCCACGCGAGTAATGGCTAACGATCCGTAGTTATGGATGCGAAGTCCCGGCTGAATCAGCCATCGACCAATTTCCATCTTGTAATCCATGTAGGCAGCCAACTCAGGAGTGTTTTGCAGCTGCTGAAATTGGCGACCAACGGTATTGGTGTATTGGTAATCCGTGCGGTAGCCAATGAATTCGATACCATACTGAAATTCATCGTGATCCCGCAGCAGATAGGTGAAGTCTAGCCCGCCATTGAATCCAGATATCTCACTGTCCCTAGGACGGTTTTCCAACTCCGTACTTTGAATCTTGTAGCTACTTGTTGCCAAATGCCCTTCGATCAACGTGGCAGATGATGGCGGGACAATCAAAAATTCAGCACCTTGACCCACGGCATGCCAGGAGATAGACTTGTCGCCTGAAAAGCTAACCGCATCATTGAAGTCAAAGCCATAAATATTGAGCTTGCTTCCACCATCAGCTTCAATCGTGTACTTCATGTACAGGTCCTCAAACTGGAAAGGAATACCACCATACTGGGTGGATGCATGGGGGTAGATGTATGGTGCAACCTTATCCAGATAGGACTTCTTTGTGGAAATCAGCAAGGAACTGGGCGCCAGACCTTGATCATTGGCCTCGCCGATGGGTAATTCCAACAGCAACTTTGCCATGTAGGTTGAGGCTGTCACCTTACCTGCAATGCGTTCGCGGTTACCTGTACGGGTTTTGATGTCCATCACCGAGGAGGTCCTACCGCCATATTTGGCTCCGAATCCCGCCGTGTAAATGTCTGCCTTTTGCAAAATATCTGTGTCAAATACGGAGAAAAACCCAATGCTGTGAAAGGGGTTGTAGAGTATCATCCCATCGAGCTTAATAAGGTTTTGAATGGGTGCGCCGCCGCGGATGTACAATTGGCCACCTTGGTCACCTGTCGTAATGACACCGGGCAAAACTTGCAAAGCGCGAACCAAATCAGGCTCACCGCCAATGGAAAAGGTGCCAATAGTTTTAGGGCTCAATTGAATCGATGCCGTCGCAACCTTTGTTTGTTGCTCTTGCCGTTTAGCATTCACTACAACACCAACCAATTCAATGGTGGACTCTTCCATCAGGAAACGCTCAAAACTGGCACGTGCATATTTCACATCAACCTTACGGGTTTGTTTGGCATAGCCAACCCGCAGCACCTCTATGGTTTGTTGGCCGACAGGCGCATCATTGATCTGGAAAAAGCCATCACCATTGGTGAAGACTTTTAAGTCATGTCCCTGCAGCTGGACTTCCGCATACTCTAATGGCACTTGGCTTCCTCTCTCAAGCACATAACCGCGAATAGTTGAGGCCTGACCCATGACCTGCATGGCCATGAGCATTGTTAGGCAATTAAGCCAGAATCTTGAAGAGTAATTCATGTAAAATGCTTGAATCATTGAGGTGTGGAGCGCCCATGCCCTTGGATTGGCCATCAGCGGTGCGAAGGTAACCGATGATACGCTGTAATTTTGCCTGAGTATAATTCTGAGCAACCAATGCCACATCCCTCAGAGCCCACTCAGACATATTCAATGCCTTACAGGCGTGACTGGGTTGTTTGTTTGTTAAACTACTGTAGGCATAAGCTTTTGAAAAAGTTGAGTATAGCAAGCCTGTGGTCAGCACCAACGGCTGCTCCTTGCTGTTTCTAGCCATGCTCTTTGCGATGCGGTAAACCTTGGGGTGATCTTTCGCTGCCAAGGCCTTGATCAATTCAAAATTGTTGTACGTCTTACTGATGCCTGTGTGGCGTTGCACAACATCTGCATCCACTTTGCCTTCTGCCCCCAAAAGGCCACGGTATTTCTCAAGCTCCATGCGTACCCGACTCAATTTACTACCCATGCTCTCTGCCATCAAAGCAGCGGCCTTGGGGCTGATATTCAAATCCAATAAACGGGCTTGATTGGCTATCCATGTTGGTAATTGGTGGTCTGCAATGGCTTTGGTCTCTACATAAACAGCTTGTTCACCAGCCTGCTTCAATGCCTTGTATAGGGCGCGGCGTTTGTCCAATTTTTTTCCGCTGAGGGCAATGGCAAGGATCGTGCTCGGTTGAGATTGCTCCACGTAGGTTGCTAAATCATCCAAATCTCGCACGTGCTGAGCCTCCTTCACTAAGACCACCGTGTATTCAGCCATCATGGGGTAGCGTTTTGCCTCAGAAGCGATGCTACTTGCGTCGGTTTCCTTGCCGTACAGGATGCTTAAGTTGAAATCCCTCTCCCCTTCTCCTAAGACATGATCAGCCAGGTGATTCAAGGCCTCATCACCCACAAAAGGTTCCTCACCACCAAAGACATAAATCTGTCGGTAGCGACCTCGTTTGAGCTCCATCAGCAGTTGATCTCCTTTCGCAATCATGTTGGCAAAACTATCACCTGTGATGGTATGGTTCGTTATGAAGAATGGTCATGCAGCGATAACATTGCTCAAGGAATATCAATCGAACCATGTCATGGGTGAATGTCAATGGGCTCAACCCTAAGGTAGCAGCTGCCATGGCACGGAATTCTGGAGAAAAACCATAGGCATCTCCCACAGCAAACACCAATCGCTTGGGGCCTGCATTCATCCATTTCTGCAACTGTCCTGCCAATTTCACGCTGTCATGCAAGGCGCCTTTTTCATCCAATAGCACCAAGGTATCCCCTGGCTTCAGGTATTTAAGCTGAGCATCTCTGCTCGAAACAACCTTCATGGTGGTTTTTACATAGCGCTGGAGACGGCTCAGGTAGGTATCCATGCCTTGCTGTATCAAGCCATCACCCGTTTTTCCAATAACCAACATCACAATCTCCATGCCTTGCCTTTCTTTGTGACAAGTTTACGCCATAGCCTCATTTGAATTGAGAGATCTCTTAGAATTTATCAGAGAATCAAATCATAGACCACGAAAGTGCATGGGGTTGAAGTGAAAATGCTCAACATGAATGAAGTCAGTCAAGCCCTGAAGAATGCGAAACAGCAGTCCAAAGCATGGGCAATCGGCGTGAAGCAAAAGACCGCAACAACAGCAATAGTGCTACCTTGCTTGCTTATAAAGAAAATGGCGTGGATTATTTACCCATGGGGGCACTTAGTCCACAACGTCACCCATTTGCCTAAGAATTTCAAAGCAACATGAAAGGACTGAAGCGTCTACTTAAGAGAATTCCATTTTATGGTGGTTTGACCATGCATGACGTGGCCGTTTTTTACTGGCATGGCTTGTACGAAGGCTCTGTAACAAGCCGCGCAGCATCCATCAGTTTCTCCTTCTTTCTTGCCCTGTTTCCTGGGGTAATTTTTCTTTTCACGTTGATCCCCTTCATA
>CAWUSA010000022.1:0-30456 GCA_963925545.1 uncultured Flavobacteriales bacterium
ACTTGTATCGATACCGATGGACTTGAGAGATTTAGCGAAGGGTGTTTACACCATTCGTCTGGCTGGAGAAGCTGGAGAGAACAACCTTCGTGTTGTACTTCAGTAAGCTTTAGTTTTTTAATTCAAGAAGCCTCCGGTTTGTGCCGGGGGCTTTTTTTATCTTGTGACCATGAAGATTGGAGATCTTGGTGTCATCATTGATGGTGTAGAACAAGGGGAAATTGTAGCTATTGATGGGGAAGTGGTAACCCTATCTGTTGATGATATGCTATTGCATTTCCCTCGATCGAGTGTATTGCTGAAGCAGCGATTGGATTATGGTGAACTACCCGCGCCAAATCAAACAGAAAAAACTAAGCAAGTCGCAAGGTCATCCAAAGACCCTGAATTGTACGTTATAGATTTGCATTTATTAGCATTGCCTAGTCTGAATCCTGGGTTGGAGCCAATGGCACATCAGTTGGCCTGCTTGAAGCAATCCTTGCTGTTGGCTAGAAGATCAAATAGCCAAAGGGTGTTGATCAACCATGGTGTTGGGCAAGGAAAGCTAAAAGCTGCCATCGATCGTTTCCTTAAGCAGACAGGGCAATGGCGTATTGTTTCTCGTCATGAAGCATGGGGGACAGAAGTGGTTTTCAGTCCAGGCAATAAGACTTGATGACAAAAGAGTACCTTTGCGCCGCGTATAGCTGGCCTTGTCGCTTCAAGATTTATCATGAAGAGGAAAGTCCGGACATCACAGAGCACCGCGCTTCCTAACAGGAAGGCGGCACAGCCTTAGGGCTGGGTCGATAGATAGTGCCGCAGAAAGGTAGACCGCCATCGGCCTCGTACGAGTCGATTTGGTAAGGGTGAAAAGGTGAGGTAAGAGCTCACCAGTGGAGTAGGTGACTACTTCAGCTAGGTAAACCTCGCGGGATGAAATGCCATGTAGGCTAGGGTTTGAGAACGGTTCGTTCGACCTGGCGGGTAGGCAGATAGAGCGTCATGGTGACATGCCGCCTAGAGGAATGACAGGGACACGCCGTGAGGCGTGAACAGAATCCGGCTTATACAGCTGTACGCTTTTTTAAATATTTTACCATGACCACTTTTTCAGATTTAGGCCTAGCAGAACCATTGGTTCAGGCCGTAACCGACCTAGGCTTCACTGAGGCCACACCCGTTCAAGCAAAAGCTATTCCCGAACTCCTTGAAGGAGGCAGGGATATGCTAGCCTTGGCACAAACAGGCACAGGCAAGACTGCCGCCTTTGGCCTTCCTATGTTACACCATCTAGTGGATGCGGGAGGAAACAAAAAACCCAAAGGACTTATTCTTTCTCCAACCCGTGAGCTCTGTGTTCAGATTACAGGGGAAATGGAGAAGTATGCAGCACACATGCCGCAAATTCGTATCATGGCTGCTTATGGCGGATCATCGGTAAGAGATCAGATTCAATCCTTGAAGCGAGGTGTAGACATAGTTGTTGCTACACCAGGGCGTTTGAAGGACTTGATTGCTCGACGAGCTATGGACTTAAGCCAGGTTGAAACCGTGGTTTTGGATGAGTCAGATGAGATGTTGAACATGGGCTTTTTGGATGATGTTCGTGAAATCCTAGGTCAAGTGAGAGAGGATTCTGCCACATGGTTGTTTTCTGCCACATTGCCAAGAGAGATTGAGCGCATCATCAAAGACTTCATGGAGGATCCTTTGAAGGTGATGATTAGTGGCCGCAATGAAGCGACGACCTCCGTTGAACATAAATTATTCGTGACACATCGCGATCGTCGATACGCTGGATTGCGCCGTTTGCTTGATAGTGCGCCAGGTTTCTATGGCATGATCTTTTGTCCAACCAGGGTTGAGACAAGAGAATTGTCTGAGCAACTCATTGGTGATGGCTACACCTCAGCTGCATTGCATGGCGAGCTTTCTCAGCAACAGCGTGACTTGGTGATGCATGCCTTCCGTAACAAGCAAATTCGTTACTTGGTCTGCACGGATGTTGCTGCAAGGGGTATTGATGTGCAAGACATTACACATGTTGTCCACTTTAGGATGCCAAAGGATAAAGAAGTCTACACCCACCGTTCTGGTCGCACAGGTCGTGCGGGTAAGACAGGTGAGTCATGGGCTCTATTGACCCCTACGGAGTCAAGGAAAATTAATATTCTTGAGCGTCAAATTGGACGAAAAATCCCACAGCATGATTTCCCTTCACGCCAAGATGTGGTAACGGGTCAGTTGATAAATTTTGCTGATCGTGTTGTTAAACAGGACAAAGGCAAGGAGGTCATTGCACCATTTATGGAGACTGTTGTCCCCATGTTTAAGTCATTGAAAAAGGCGGAGATCATTGAGCATTTTCTATCTGCGGAATTTGAAACCCTTTTCCGTCACTATGCAGAGCACACCGATTTAGACCTGAATGCTCCAGCTCAAGGCGGAAGAAAGGATCGTCCTGATCGCGGTGAAGGCGGTGAACGTGGTAATCATAGCAGAGGAGGTCGTGAAGATGAGCAACGATTCTGGATCAACTTAGGTGAGAAAGCTGGGTTCTCTTGGCCATTGCTTAAAGATTTTGTTCGTGAGTCAGCTGGATTGGGTGACTTTGATGTGCAAGGTGTGAATGTAGCCCCAGCTCATGGGTACTTCACAGTTCCGAAAACGGCAGTTGACAAAATTAAAGAAGAGATTGAAGGCGCTAAGTGGGAAGGTATTGAAATCAAGCTTGATGCTGTGGAACATCACGTCGGTAGAGAGTCTCGTGACAGAGATGGCGGCCGCAACCGTAGAGGTGGTGGCGGAGGCTATCGTGGCGGCAGCGGCGGTGGTGGCGGAGGCTATCGTGGCGGAAACCGCAGTAGTGGTGGCGGAAACCGTGGCGGTGGTGGAGGTTACCGCGGCGGTAGCGGCGGTAGCGGCGGTGGTTACCGTGGTGGCAGTGGCGGAGGCAGCAGCAGTCGCTACTAGTGCTTTAACAGCAACGATAACATAAATTATTCGAATGCTACCTGACTGAATTAATGAAACTCAGATAGGTAGCGTTCGCTTTCCAGGGCAGCCATACAGCCAGTTCCTGCAGCCGTCACGGCCTGTCGGTAGACCTTGTCAGCTACGTCGCCTGCTGCGAAAACACCAGGTTTATTGGTGGCTGTTTTGCCCAAGGTTGGAGTGAGGTAGCCCGTTTCGTCCATGTCAAGGATGCCCTTGAAGATGTCCGTATTAGGCGTATGCCCAATAGCTACAAAGAAGCCACTTGCGGGAATGTTTTCAATTTCGCCTGTCTGCGTATTTTTCACAACAACTGTTTCAACTGACTGACCCCCCTGGATTTCAACGGTTTCAGTGTTCCACTTGATCTCAATGTTATCGGTATTCAGGACACGGTTTTGCATGGCTTTTGATGCACGCATTTGATCACGTCGAACAAGTAGGGTAACCTTGGGACAGATTTTAGCTAGGTAGGTAGCTTCTTCAGCTGCTGTGTCTCCCGCTCCTACCACGACAACATCTTGTCCTTTGTAAAAGAACCCATCGCAGACAGCGCAGGCACTTACGCCAAATCCCATGAATTTTTCCTCTGAAGGCAACCCTAAGTATTTTGCCGTTGCACCGGTTGATATGATGACAGTTTTTGCTTGAATCTTTGTCTCCCCATCAATAGTTAGGGTGTGGTAGCCTCCTGCTTTGTTAGCAAAATCAACTTCTGTAACCATTCCCCAACGCACATCAGTGCCAAACCTCTCTGCTTGCTTCTTGAGGTCCTCCATCATAGCATTGCCATCTGTTCCCTCGGGGTAGCCAGGGAAGTTGTCTACCTCTGTTGTTGTTGTCAATTGCCCACCAGGCTGAAGCCCCACATACATGATGGGATTGAGGTCAGCGCGTGAAGCGTAAATAGCTGCAGTGTATCCTGCAGGTCCAGAGCCAATGATGAGGCAATCGTGTTGTTCCATGGGGACAAATGTAAAAGTCAAAGCATTGATGACAGCAATGAATCATTGCTTTTTCTCAACAGTCATAGCTTATATTTGCCGACCTTCATCGGGATGTAGCTCAGGTGGTAGAGTACACGCCTGGGGGGCGTGTGGTCGCAGGTTCAAGTCCTGTCATCCCGACACAGTAACTGAAAGACTTCCAAGAAATTGGAGGTCTTTTTTTAGCTTTAAATGGATTATTTATGCATCTATGTATTGTTTTTGTTTATTGTTTAATTACTTTTGTTAAACAAAAAAACATCTGGCATGGTATTAGTAAATAGTTCGCCCTTATAAATCTCACAAGACCTTCTGCATTTACTGCTAATAATAACGATGAAAAATCAAACTACTGAATCTTTTAAGGTGCTAAACTTTCTCAACATGAAAAACTGGCTTGCCATATTCAGCTTTCTACTAAGTGCGTCGATTACAGCACAGAATGTTACCATCAGTGGTTACATGCGAGATGCTGCCACCGGAGAAGAGCTAATTAGTGTTCCAATTGTCAACCAGGACCGCCAAGGAACGGTAACCAATGTCTACGGTTTCTACTCTCTTACGATTCCTGCAGGTCAACAAACCTTTACAGTTAGCTATATCGGTTACGAGACTATCATTAAGAAAATAAATCTCACTTCTAGCGAAACCTTCAACTTTGAAATGAAGGAATCTGCAAATCAATTGGTTGAGGTTCAGGTTACTGCAAAGAGGTTAGACGAAAACCTGAACAGTGCAGAAATGTCTACAACTCAGCTGACTTCTAAGCAAATTAAAGCCATTCCACAATTTTTAGGTGAATTTGATGTCATCAGATCTATAACGCTTCTTCCTGGTGTCACTACAGTTGGAGAAGGTGCAAGTGGGTTTAACGTTCGTGGTGGAAAAACAGATCAAAACTTGATTCTTTTAGACCAAGCTCCGGTATACAATAGTTCTCATATTTTCGGTTTTTTCTCAGTATTCAATGGTGATGCTGTTAGCGATTTGAAACTTTACAAGGGTGGAGTTCCAGCTGTATTTGGCGGTAGACTTTCATCAGTCTTGGACGTTCACCAGAAAGAAGGTAACACAAAAGAGTACGGTGGAACTATTGGTCTAGGCCTTCTATCTTCTCGCGTCATGTTTGAAGGGCCCTTAGTTAAAGACAAAGCAAGCTTTATGATAGCAGGCAGAAGGTCATATCAAGATTTGCTTCTTCGCTTGTCACCGGATGATGACATCAATACGATCATTGCTAATTTTTACGACCTAAATGCAAAGGTGAATTACAAGTTCAATGACAAGAGCCGATTATTTTTAAGTGCATACTATGGAAAGGATGCCTTTGGCGTTCCTGGACTTGTGCGTTTCAACTGGGGTAATTTAGGGTTGACTGGTCGATGGAATTACCTAATCAACGACAAACTGTTTTTGAATGTAAGTTCAATTTATTCAGATTATGATTATGCGATTGGATTTGACTTCCCAACGGCGAAGATTGATAATGTTGCATACATCAATAACCAATCAAATAAGGTAGCTTTCAGCTGGTTCCCTAATGCTAAGCACCAAGTCAACTTTGGCGCTGAAGCTACGGTTTATGATTTCGAGCCCTTCAGTGTAAGGGCTGATTTTATAGATAGCGCAATTGCAGATATTTCAATAGAACTGCAAAATGAATATGCAGTTGAACCATCTTTTTATATTGAAGACAACTGGAAGATAAACGACCGGTTAACTGTACGTGGTGGCTTGCGCTACAGCTCATTTTACAATATTGGCGCCCGTGATGTAGTCAACTATAACCCTACAAGTGCAGGTACTTATCGTAACGAAAGGATCATTGATACAACAAGCTATAGCAGCGGTGATATCATATCAGCATTTGAGGGGCTTCAAGGCTTAGAACCACGTTTAGCAATTAACTATAGAAGCTCTGAAAATAGTTCGGTGAAACTTAGTTATAACCGTATGCGCCAGTACATACACTTGATCTCAAACACAACCTCTTCGTTGCCAATTGACACTTGGAGACCAGCAGGACAATACATCAAACCCGGTACGGCTGATCAAGTTGCCATAGGTGTAAACCGAAATTTTAAAAATGGCGAATGGCAATTGAGCCTTGAGACCTACTACAAGAGCATGCGCGACCTGGTTGATTATAAAAACGGTGCGCAACCTACAGGTACAGATAACATCGAAGTTGATTTGATGACTGGTCGTGGGCGAAGCTATGGCTTAGAGGTTCAGTTAGACAAAAAGGTTGGTGCATTGACAGGTTGGATTGCTTATACTTTTAGTCGTTCAGAACTTCAAGTAGACATGGGTGCAACCCCTGATGAATGGATCAACTTTGGTCAATGGTATTCAGCTGCTCAAGATAAACCACATGATATTGCAGTGGTTGCAGCTTATGCGTGGAAACCAAACATTAGCTTCTCAGGGTCGTTGATTTATCAAACAGGTAAGCCATACACTTACCCTGAATCTAAGACTGATTTTGAGGGCATACTTTACCCATTCTCCTTAACAAGGAACAACAATAGAACACCGGCATATCATCGCTTGGACTTGAGTATGGACGTAAGAATACCTAACAAAAAAGACCGAAATTGGGAGGGGAGCTGGAATTTTGGTGTTTACAATGCCTATGCACGCAAGAATGCATTCAGCATCTTTTTTGAAGAGGTAGTTGACAATAACGGTAACGCAACTGGAGAGACAAAGGCTACACAGCTTAGCATTTTCGCAACAGCCATTCCATCCATAACATATAATTTAAACTTTTAATAGAACATGAAAAAAATTGCACTCATTGCGGCTACGGCCATTGCATTCACTTCATGTGAAACTGACGTTACAGATCGTGTTAGAACTGATGTTTATAATAGCTCATCTGCTGTTAGCATCAGCGGAGCTGTAACCAACATAGATACTCTTGGTACTTATGTGGAATTAAAGTTAAGCAACCCATACTTAGACAATGGAGCGCTTCAGGGAATTGTAGGCGCAAGTATCCAGCTGTTTGATGGTGACTCTTTAATGGGTGCATTGACAGAAGAAAGTGGCGGACGTTATGGGGAAGTAGCCTTTAAGAGCTTGCCATCTCACAGTTATCGCATAGAAGTAGTTATTCCACCAACCTATGGCGAAGCCTCAGGTGTATGGGAAAGTACTTTAGATGAGTGCAAGGCTCCATTCACATTGGTGTTTCCACTGTTTCCCATCCTTGAAGGGGATAGTGTATACTATGACTACAATTCGGGTGATACGGTAAATTATGCAGATGTAGATTCTGCATATTATAGCCCATACCAATTCTTTGATGACCCTCTAGGTAAAGGGAATGGTTACTGGGTAAAGTCATATGCTACGACTAAAATATATGCGCCCAATGGACAGGCAGGACCTTTTGATCCACAACAGACAGAGGTAAGTTTACCCGCCAGTATCAATTTATACAATGACGATGAGTACATTGAGGGACAGCGGATTGCTAGATTAAACTTTATTGGCCCTCCCTATACGGTCTATAGGGATACGTTAATTAAAATTGTTTATGAGACACGAACGGCATCGCCTCAGCTATACAAATTCCTAGAAATCATGAGCGGGAACGTAAATAATGGTGGTTTGTTTAGTGTGCCTTACAGCCCGCAAATTGGTAATATTAGAAGGCAAGATGACACAACGGTATTTGGACTTGGTTATTTTTATGCAACCTCGGTTAGATTTGATAGCATAACCATGTCTCACCCATTCTAATGAAAAATTACATTCTCGGGTCACTGCTTTTTTTTTCCATTATTCAATGCCAATCTCAAACAATTGCTAAAATGTCTGATTTCAAGCCTGAAATAGTTAAAGATGAAGCTCAATGGCTTAATGAGTTAGGTCCTGAAAGGTTTAGGATTCTTCGTCAAAAAGGAACAGAATACCCTGGTACTGGCGAGTTTGATCAACACGTCAAACGAGGGATTTATAGCTGTTCCGGCTGTGGCACTGAATTGTTTGAATCCTCATCAAAATTTGATGCCCATTGTGGCTGGCCCAGCTTTGATAAAGAGGTTAGAGAAGGGGCCATAACAGAAATACGTGACATCAGTGGTGGAATGGTCAGAACGGAGATACTGTGCACCAAATGCGGCGGTCACCTCGGGCATGTTTTTGATGATGGGCCAACAGAAACGAAACTAAGGTATTGCGTTAACAGCCTAAGCCTGAGCTTTGACCCTGAAGAAAAATAACACATGACCTTGACTTAGTCATGCTAGCTCATGTGAAACGGTGAGCATCTGTTATTCATGAAGGTTGAGTGCCGCAATGACGCCAAAGTCTGGTACAAAAAAACCCCTACCGAAGTAGGGGTTTACCTATGCTGCCAAGTAATAGGCAAAGTGCATGTGACTAGTCTTCTACTTTTGTTAATTCTCTTTTTGTTTGGTGCCAAGAGATTAGCTTTCCATTCTCAATTTGATACCACTCTTCAAACACGCCACTTGTACCTGTGAACCGTGCATTCACAAATTCTCCTCTTGAATTATCGGTGCCTGTAACAGAAAAAGCGTAATTAATAGTCCATCCCCATTCTTCTCCGTTCTGTACAACAGATTCTTGATAATCAGCTTCTATCATATCAGCAAGAGCTTGTCCGCCAATTAGAACTTCGCCGTTTTCTCTAACTAATTCTGCATCTTCAGCAACCAGGGATCTAATTGCATCATAATCTCTAGCCTGCCAAGCTTGATCAATGGTTAAAAATACGTCAACTGATTCTTGACTTCCCATTGTAACGAGTTCTCCTTCAAATGATGTAAAACCATTTGATGGAGCTTCAGCGGTCTGATTGCATTCAGAGCAAGAAGCAAAGGCAAAAGTGAGACTGAATAGAAGAAGGTAATTTTTCATGTAAGTTATTTTAAGTTAGTGATTGAAAGGTAGCGAAACTAAGGCATGCTAGGTCATGATACCATAGAGGTATCAGAAACAAGAGGCATTGATAAGGGGGGCATCACCTTATGACTGCAGGTTTACGCCTGCAAGATTATTGTTGATTGATGCCTTCTGGTCCGCTTAGCACGATGACCCGGCCAAACACCCCAACCGTTACAAGGGGATTAACATCATCCAGCTGAATGAGGGCATCTTCTGCGTTCAAGTCATTGCTTGCGACACTGAATAGTCCATAATCTGAATAGGTCATCTGATAATTCAGTGCAGAACCAATCAATTGTTCCAGGATATTAGTTCCCATCAGGCTTTTGCGATAACTGCGGTGATCTGCTTCTGAGGGATTGGAGATGAATGCCAATCCGCAGATAGCAAGTAAAATAAGTAAAGAGATACGCTTGTTGTTCATGGCATGTCGGTTAAGAAGGCGAAGGTACGGGTTTAATTTTTCAGCTAAACCCTAGATGAGTGTTCAAACAGGTAAAATACATGACTTATAACTTCCTAAAAATCAACAATATAATTCGTTATAAAAAAAACTGACTTAGTTATTAACAAACCTATGAACAATGAAAAAAAAAGCTACATTTAACAAACACAAACAGCAGGTGGTGTTGATCAACTGCTGGCTTTTCTGAGCGAAAGGGATGAAAAGTGTGGATCGGGTTACTGACGAAATTGTGGCAACACAAGGACAAGGTAACACTTGAAGAAACATCTTTTAGATGTGATTCAGGGCCGACGATTGAGGGATCAGATGCTTTCATTAGCAACTGTTCGATGACCAACTGCAAGGTAGTCATGATCGCAAGATACTCAGTTGAAGAACATGAGGCAGAAAGCATGCAAGTGTGGAAAGCCAGAAACAGAGGAAGTCGCAAGATGGATCCCGTTTTTTCTTCGGAATCATGTTCAATGAATGTTGAATGTCCGCGCAAGTAGCTGTTCAAGTTTGTAAGCCGCAAGGCATGCAAGCAACCTGAAAGGGTTCATTCAAACAGAAGTTAGGAAGCTGTATCACTTCGGTGAGATGGCAACTGGGAAGCCTTTGAGAGAAGTGTTTCTTGCTCGCAAGAGTTGACTTCGAAGGAATGGGGTTGTTGAGACGCAAGTTTACACAGCTAGGCTGAAGCACTTAGGGGCTGAAGTTACCTGAAAAGGCCACTCCTGTTGTTGTGATCACTCATGAGGTCGTGGAAGGTCCAACACAAACGATACAGTCATTGCCAGGTCTTGGAAAAGAGGCCAGTGAGCTCGCAAGAGTAAGCCGCAATGAAGGTGTCAAACTCAGATTGTACGAGAGGTGAAACAGACTCTAAAGTACTTGAGCAATTGAGGAAATACTATCTGAAGACAGCTCTACGGAGTGCTACGAAAGTGGGAAGGCGAATGCTACGGCATTCGCCTTTGTCATTTTCAGGCGTCAAGGTCAAGCAATGTCAGTGCTTCCTTTGCGACCATTGGGGCTAATGCCACGCCCATGCCACCTAATCGACATGCCACAACCACACCTTGACCCATGACTTGTATGATGGGGGTTTTCTCACCTTGTTCACCAAAAGCCATGCTGCCAGCCCACCGATGGCTGACTGCGATGGCATTGTTGGGGAATAGCTGATGGTTGAGGTAGTCATCTAAATGCCCTTGGATATTTGCAGTCACCTGGGTTGATGTGCTGTTTTCTTCTGATTGGAACAGGTTTCGCCCGCCACCGAGGATCAGTCGTCCTTGCCACTGCCTGAAGTACATGAAACCTTTGTCTGCATGGTAAATGCCGGGGTATGGCATGTTGTCAATGACTTCAGTCATCAGCAGCTGTCCTCGAGCAGCGATCACATTCAATGAAGGGAAAAGCTGCTTGCTTCCAGCATTGCTTGCAATGACTACTTTTTTTGCATGAATCGGATGGTTGCTGTCGGGGATGTTCCAGCCCTTGTCATCTTGAAGCCATTCAGCCTTAGGTGGACAGGTGAAGTTGTCAAGGAATGCAACACCGCCTTGAAGCAATTGATGAATCAGGGCCTTTCTCAACTTGCCTGGATGCAAGCTGCCCTCACCTTGAATGCGAATGGCATGTTGAAAAGATCCAGGCGCTTGCGCAATGTGGTAGCAGGATCGACCAACCATGTCATTGAGGGACTCAATGGCGTCACAGGCTTCATGGTAAGCAGTGGTCTCTTGACTGGTGAAAACTTCCATGCCATCACAAGCATGGTAGTCCATGGCTTGAGCGCCCACCTGTTGATTCCAATAGTTTAATCCTTGCTGCCTTTGGTGCACCCGTTTGATGGCTTGATTTGCCCCATGGTTTTTGATGTCATCCAGGAGTTCAGTGGGGGAGCCAAAGCAAGCGAACCCAGCATTGCGTGTGCTGGCTAAGGTCTGATTGATGGGGAGTTGATCCACCACAATGATTTTCATCGAAGGGTTGTGGTGCATGGCCCTTAGTGCAACAGACAGCCCAGTCAATCCTGTTCCAACAATCAACAAATCAACCTTTCGGGGTCGATTACTGGCATGTTTGGTGAGCGAAAGTTCCATGTCTATTTCCCAGAAAGAAGGGGAGATGGGCTTGCGATGAGGGAGGGGATTGGGCATAAAAAAAGGACCGGATAAGCAGGTTGCTCAACCGGTCCTTAAAGTTAAGTCTTTCAGGGATTACTCAACACCATGCATCAAGCTGTTGAGTGGCTTGCGCAATAGGGCAATGAAGATGGCAAAGGCAATCAATGCAAAGCCAATGGTTGAGAATATTTCTGTGTATTTAATCAAGCCTTCCTCCAAGCTCAAGACTTCACCAGACTCACCGCCTGTGAAGGTGGCAATGTAACCTGCTGCATAGTTGGCCATTGCAAAGCTGAGGAACCAGCCACCCATGGCTGTCCCAGCAATGGATTTTGGCGACAACTTTGTCACCATGGATAGACCAATGGGACTCAGGAATAGTTCACCCGTTGTGTGAAGCATATAAAGGAAAACCAATGTCAACAATGGCACCTTGAAATCTTCTGCAAACTCAAGGCCAATCAAGGTCACAAGGAAACCTAATCCCAATTGGAAAATACCATAGGCAAACTTCATAGGGATGCTTGGGTTCTTGCCAATCTTGCTCAACTTCACCCACATGGCAGAGAAAATCACGCCAAAAATGATGATGAAGAAGGGGTTAAAGAACTGGGTGTTGGACGCGGGCATTTCCCAGCCTCCGACAAAGCGATCCACGTTGCGGTCAGCAAAGAGGGTCAATGAGGTGCCAGCCTGCTCAAATGCTGCCCAGAATACGGTGTTGATCAACATGAATATCACCAGGGCAATCATGCGATCTCGCCAGATGTGACCTTCTTTGATGCCAGCCTTGATCAGGCTAACGGCAACACCAATGAATAGGGCGATAAGTAAGATGGTCATCAAGGGGAAGTCCCATGCATCTGCACCTTCACCGACGGTGAAGGTGTTCTTGCGAATTAACAGGGTAGCTAAGGGGATCAAAGCCAATGAACCCAGCATTACCGCTTGGTACTTGCGAAAGGGCCCAACACGCTCCATGCCTTCTTCAGTCACTTCCAATCCAGCTGCATTTTTGTATTTGTCACGTCCCGACCAGAAAATAAAGAGGCCAAGCAACATGCCAACACCAGCAAGGGCAAAGCCCTTGTCAAAGCCGTAGGTTTCACCCACATAGGCCACGACAGTGGTTGCCAATAGGGCACCAATGTTGATGCCAATGTAAAAGATGGTAAAGCCAGAATCTCGGCGAGGGTCATCGTCCTGGTAGAGTTTGCCAACAATGGTTGAAATGTTTGCCTTGAAGTACCCATTACCTAAAATCAGAGCACCCATGCCGTATACCAGGAAGGATTCACCGCCACCAATGATCAAAAATTCACCAATGACCATCAAGATGGCACCGACAACAATGGCCATTCGGTAACCGAGGTACCGGTCAGCTAATCGACCGCCCAATACGGGTGCGGCATAGATCAATGCGGTGTAAGCACCATAAAGTAAGCTGGCCTCTGCATCACCCATCAACAAGGATTTGGTGAGGTATAGAACCAAAAGCACTCGCATGCCATAGTAGCACGTTCGCTCCCACATTTCTGAAAAGAACAAGGTCATGAGACCCTTAGGGTGGCCCAAGAAGCCGATTTCTGTAGTTGTTGACATGGTGTTTATTTAAGTGATTTGTGAGCTTGTAAGGCCTGAAGGGCCCGAAGATAGGTTTTTAAACCAATCATAAGTAATCGTGAATGAATTTTGTGATCTTGGTGAACAAGTGAATGCGGGTCATCCCGCCATAGATGCCATGGTTTTTGTCAGGGTATACCATGTAATCGAAGTCCTTGTTGCTTTGAATCAATGCCTCAGCAAGTCGCATGCTGTTTTGCACATGCACATTGTCATCGCCGGTGCCATGCACCAGCAAGAATTTACCTTCCAGCTTGTCTGCATGACCGAGTGGGCACCATGCATCGTAGTTATCACTGTTTTCTTGGGGTGTTCGCATATAGCGCTCCGTGTAGATGTTGTCATAGAAGCGCCAGTTGCTAACAGGGGCAACAGCAACAGCCATGGAGAAAACATCAGCGCCACGGAACAAGCAGTTGGCAGACATGAATCCACCATAACTCCATCCCCAAATACCGATGCGACTCCCATCAATGTTGGGATGATTCGCTAGGGTTTTCGCAGCAGCGATCTGATCCTCTACTTCAAGTTTCCCTAAGTTCAAATACGTGGATTTGGTGAAATCCCGGCCTTGAGCACCTGTTCCGCGTCCATCCACGCAAACAATCCAATAACCTTCAGCAGCCAATGATTGGTACCAGAAATCGTTCAAGCCACCGAAGCGATCAGTGACCTGTTGCGAGCCGGGACCGCTGTATTGGAACATTAGCACAGGGTATTGCTTGCTTGAGTCGAAGTGCAAAGGCTTTATTTCCCATGCTGGAAGGTTTTGCCCATTGGCAGCTTCCATGGTAAAGAAGGTCTTGGGTGAACGTTGGAATCCCGCCATGGTGGCTTTGAGTTTTGCATTGTCCTCAAGCACCCTCAGGGTCTTGCCCTTGCTGTCGTGCAGAGAAACTGTGGAGGGGTTATTGGCATCTGAATGGGTGAGGATGAATCGGTCAAAGGTGCTTGAAAAAGAGGCACTGTTCCACCCGGGTTGATTGCTGATTTTCACAGCCTTGCCACCGCCCAAGCGCACGCGGTAGACTTCGCGTTGAGAAGGCTTGACAGCACCGGCTTGGTAGTATACATGGCCCCGCTTGGCGTCCACGCCGTACATGCTGCTTACCTCATAATTGCCCTTGGTTAATGCCTTGTTTCGCTTGCCATTTGCACTGTAGAGGTAGAGGTGATTGAACCCACTTCGCTCAGAGGTCCAAAGGAATCGGCCATCCGCCAAGAACGTGAGATTGTGATCTGCCCCTGTGTAGGCGGCATCGGTTTCCGTTAGCAGTAGCGATGACGACCAACGGTCGTCCTCCATAGCGAAGGCGTTAAGCCACAGGCTGTCTTGATGGCGATTCATGGTGGTGATGATGAGCTCATTCAATGGTGACCATGTCATCCTTGGGATGTATTCATAGGTTAAATCCGTTGTCACCTCAGTCGACTGACTCGTTTGACGATCATAGACCTTGATCATGACTTGAGAGTTGTCATCACCCGCCTTGGGGTATTTGAAGGTGTAGGGGTAGGGGTAGTTGCCTTGCCCGTAAATATCCATGGAAAAGGAAGCGACCTCGGACTCATCAAATCGGTAATAGGCGAGGTGTTGCCCATTAGGGGACCAAGCGAGTCCCACATGAAAGGAAAACTCTTCTTCGTAGACCCAGTCTGGGGCACCGTTGATGATGGCATTGTTTAGGCCATCTGTTGTGACGGTTGTTTGTTCACCTGTGGCCAATTCAGTGATGAATACATTGTTGCTCTGTACGTAGGCAATGCGTTGACCATCAGGGCTTAATTGAGGGTTTTGCACGGCTTGCTCGTTGACCAACTTGCTGGTCTTGCTGGCAAGGTCATAGACCCATACTTTGGCCAGGTAGGAGTGCCGGTAAATAGACTTCCTGTCTGTTTCAAAGGTGATTTGCTGCTCGCCTTTTGCCCACTGGTAAGAGGAGAAGCGGAGGGGGTTGCCCGATTGATCAACCACGTCGTCGTTGTCCACCAAGAGGCCTAAGCTTTCCCCCGTTTGGTAGTTGAAGGCTTCAATGCCCTTGCTGGTTTTCTGGCTGTACCTTAAGCCGTCTTCCATGCTTCGAAGCCCGCGCACACCCTTGCCGTAAAATTGGCCTGATCGGTAGACGTCGTCAAAAGTGATAATGGATTCCTGTGCAGAGAGGCCCAGAAAAAGAAAACAAAGAGAGAAGGTGAAAAACTGCCGCATGGGTTAATTTTGTGATGCAATGAAACAAATGATCGGACAAGATAAGAACCAATTGTTGAGTGAGCTCAAGGAGCTTCTGGGGCAAGACCATGTGTCCATCAAGGAAGACACCTTGGAAGCTTTCAGCCATGATGAGACAGAGGACCTCACTTACCTGCCTCAGGTTGTTGCCTTTCCCCGGCACACAGAAGACGTGTCAGCCATCATGAAATTGGCAAGCAAACACCAGGTGCCAGTTACCCCCTCAGCTGCTCGCACGGGGCTGGCTGGTGGCGCCATCCCGGTCAAAGGTGGTATCGCCTTGTCCATGAAGCACCTCAATCGCATCCTTGACATTGATCAGGACAACAGCCAAGCCATCGTTGAGCCTGGCGTGATCAATCAAGTTTTTCAGGAGGCCTGTTTGGCGCTAGGCTTGATGTACCCGCCCGATCCATCCAGTTGGGGCACATCAACCATGGGGGGCAATGTGGCCACCAATGCGGGTGGACCAAGGGCTGTTAAATATGGCGTCACCGCTGCTTATATCCTGAATTTAGAGGTGGTATTGCCCAATGGCGACATCATATGGACAGGTGCAAACACCCTGAAAAATAGCACTGGGTACAATTTAACACAACTCTTTGTTGGCTCAGAAGGCACACTTGGGGTGGTGACGAAAATTGTCTGCAGGTTGATCCCTCAACCCCGACACCGTTTCACGCTGTTGGCGCCATTTGCTAGTGCGGAAGCGGCCTGTGCCGCGGTGTCTAAGGTTTTCCAGGCTGGCATCACACCGTCGGGGATGGAGTTCATGGAAATCGATGCCATCACATGGGCAGCCAAGTATGTGAAGGTTGACAATTTACCCTTAGGCGATGGCGTGGAAGCGCACTTGTTGATGGAGGTTGATGGCTTGGACGAAGAGGCTGTGATGAAAGAGGCAGAGGCCTTGGCAGCAGTCGTTGAGTCACATGGCGCCCTGGATGTTTTGTTTGCGCAAAGCCACAAGGAACGCGAAGCTTTGTGGAAATTGCGACGTGCGGTTGGTGAAGCTGTTAAAAGCCACAGTGTTTACAAGGAAGAGGACACGGTCGTACCTCGGGCAAAATTGCCTGAATTGCTGCAAACCGTTAAATCCATTGGCAAGGCTTATGGCTTTCAATCGGTGTGCTATGGTCATGCGGGTGACGGCAACCTCCATGTCAACATCATCAAAGGAGACATGTCAGATGCTGATTGGCATGGCGACAAGCTAAAGCAAGGCATCCGCGAGCTTTTTCAAGAGGTCGTGGCTATGGGAGGAACCTTGTCGGGTGAACACGGCATAGGTTTGGTGCAAAAGGACTACCTAGATATTGCCTTCAGCAAAACTGTCATGCAATTGCAGCAAGGCATCAAGGGGCTGTTGGATCCATTGAACATCATGAATCCGGGCAAGATTTTCCCAGAGGCTTAGCGCCGACCCATGTACAACATGACATAGTAAAGCAACTGTGTGACAGCGGCAGCGGCAGCAACAACATAGGTTCTTGCAGCCCATTTTAAGGCATCTTGAGCCATGCCATGGTTGTTGCTGTTGGTCACATTGGCGTCTTGAAGCCAGACCAAGGCACGCCGTGAAGCATCGTATTCAACGGGTAGGGTTACCAGTGCAAAGGAGGCAATGATGGCTTGTGCAGCAATCAAAAAGAGCAATATGCTTTTAAACCCAAGTCCCAGCATGCCCATCCCAAACAGGGAAGCAAAAAAGACAATATTCATCAACTTGCCGCTGGCATTGACAATGGGAACCAAGCCTGTTCGCAAGTCAAGCCATTCGTACTTGGTGGCGTGTTGAACGGCGTGGCCACATTCATGGGCGGCAATAGCTGCAGCTGCCACATGGTTGCCATGGTAGACATCCTGGGACAGGTTAACTGAGCTGTCCCTTGGGTTGTAATGATCGGTGAGTCGGCCTTCTACGGCTGTGATGTTGACATTTTGAAGTCCGTGATCGTCCAGCATCTTGCGTGCAATATCACGACCGGTCAGGCCATTGTCAATGGGCACAGCTTGGTATTGCTTGAAGCGTCGCTTAAGTTGGGCTTGGACGGCAAAACCAAGAATCATGAAGCCAATGAGGATGATGAAAATCATAGCTGGGGAATTTGTGTGGAAAAGTACAATGTTCATGCCAATGAATGCGAACTGACAAGATGTAGATTTGAAAGATGGAAAAGCTCGACAGGCCTCTGATTTTGGTTACCAATGATGACGGCATCACTGCGCCAGGTATTCGGACGTTGATTCGATGGATGAATGCCATTGGGGACGTCGTTGTTATGGCGCCAGACAGCCCCCAGTCAGGCATGGGGCATGCCATCACCTTGCATGACCCTCTCCGATGCGAGCCCCAACAGATCGATGCGGGACCACAAAAGGAGCATTCCTGCAGCGGCACACCGGTTGACTGTGTCAAGTTGGCAGTTCATGAAGTGTTGGACCGTCGTCCGGACTTGATTGTGTCAGGCATCAATCACGGAAGCAATGCCTCAGTGAATGTGATTTACTCTGGAACCATGTCGGCGGCAGTGGAAGGTGCCATGCAGGGCATTCCTTCGATTGGCTTCAGTATCCTTGACTACGATTGGCAAGCGGATTTTTCACAAGCAGAAACTTTGGTGATGGATGTGGTTCGACGCGTGCTGTCTCAGGGATTACCTGCAGGCATATGCCTCAATGTCAACATCCCAAAAGTGAGTGACAAACCCTATGCAGGCTTGAAGGTCTGCCGCCAAGCACAAGCTAAGTGGGTTGAGTCATTCATCAAGCGGAATGACCACATGGGCAAACCCTATTATTGGATGGCAGGTGAGTTCAATGACCTCGATGGCAGGGAGGATACTGATATTTGGGCCCTGGCTAACAATTACTTGTCCGTGGTGCCTATTCAGTTTGATCTCACGGCACATCACCATTTGGCACAAATCCATCAAACCTTGGATGCATGAGCCCAGAGCGAACAAGGAACCGCATGGAATTATGGCTGGGTGGGGGCATTGCTGCCTTGACACCCTTAGCCGTGTGGGCCTATTTGTACAGGGCCTACCCTGACTTGCCACCCTTGGTTGGCATGCATCCAGATTTACTGAGTTACTTGTTGAATAAGGTGCTGATGTTCACCTTCTTGATTGAGGTGCCATTCTTCGTTGTCTTTGTTTTAATGCATCGCATGAAGATGGTGAAAATGATGCTGATTGTCAGTGCCATGTATGCAATCATTGCCATTGTGTGGCGTTGGGAATGGTTGTGAAGCGCATCTTTATCATGGCTGGCGAAGCCTCAGGTGACATGCTTGGTGCTGAACTGATGCGTGCCTTGCTCACAAAGCAGGAGGGTTTAGAAATCACCTTTTGTGGTGGCCCATTGATGGAAACAGCTACGGCAACCCAATCACTGATTCCCCTTGAGAAGTTAGCCATGATGGGTTTTGTTGAGGTGGTGAAAAAACTGGGTCAGGTGAGGCAAAACTTCCAGATTGTTCAGCAGCATTTACGAAACAACCCCTGTGATGTTGTTGTGTTGATTGATTACCCTGGATTCAACATGCGATTGGCAAAATGGCTGAATCGTCAAGGCATTCGTCAGGAAGGAACGCGTGTGATACAATGGGTTTCTCCTCAGGTATGGGCATGGAAAAAGGGCCGGGTGAAGGCATTGAAATCCCATTGCGATTTGCTGGTGCCGATTTTGGCTTTTGAGCAAGACTTTTTAATGAAACATGGGGTCGCCTCCCGTTACATGGGCCACCCCATGTTGGATCGTATCCCGCAGCAGGCGGAGGTGGTCACCAAAGCACCTATCCTGGCCTTAGCTCCCGGCAGTCGCTTGCAAGAATTCAAGTCACACATGGCTCTTTTTGCGGAAACCGCTGCATTGATGGGCATGGAAGCCATGTGGATCAGGCCTGCGCACATCAACGCAAAAGCTTACAGGGCATTGTTGCAACAGCACGCTCCTAACGCGCCAAGCCACTGGGCAATCAATGAAGGCATGCAGCATGTTCAAGGCTGCCAATTAGCCCTGGTTGCTTCAGGAACAGCCACTCTGGAATGCACATTGTACGGCACAGCCATGGTGGTGGCTTTCAGAACCCACCCTATCAATTTCTTGCTGGCAAAGGCCTTGGTTAAGGTCCCATACATTGCCTTGGTCAATTTGTTGCTCAACAAAGAAGTTGTGAAAGAGCGCATTCAGGGCGATTGCAATCCCCAACAGCTAGCGAAGGACTTGCAGTGGCTCTTGGATCAACCCAACCATGCACAGCAGCTGCAACAAAGCCTTCGCGAGGTGATGGGGCCAGCTCATGCCGTGAATCAACTGGCAGATCATGTACTGGAAGCTTAAGTCTCTGACCCTAATGCCTTTGATGCTCTGGTGCGTGCTGATGTCAAGCCCGGTCGAGGCTCACTCTGACCCCGTGAGAATGGGCATTTTCACCAACCATCGATTGTCACGACTAGCCGTTGGAGGCAATGACCTCACCATCCTAGGCTACAAGCAAGGCATGCCCGACAGTTTAACAAGTAACTATTTCATTGTCCGTCCAGGAAGCTGGGGCAAGGTGGTAGGTACTTTGGCGGATGCGGTTGATTATGACTCTTTGGTGGTGATCAGCGCCTCTGAAATCACGGTTCAGGTGAATGGCTACCGAGAACGGGTTTACCGTGGCCGGTTGGTTTGTCAGGGCAGACCTGGCTACGTTCAGCCGGTTGCAATCCTAGGCATGGAGGCTTATTTGACAGGGGTTGTACATGCTGAATTAGGTAAACTGAGCCATCCAAATCTATGGAAGGCTCAGGCTATCGTGGCACACACCTGGTTGATGAAAAACCAAGGGAAATTTGCCCATGATGGATTTTCAGTCACGGATGATGTGCGATGCCAGGTTCACCATGGGTTAGCGCCCAAGGAGCGGCAGATGGCATTGGCCTCAGCCATTGACAAGGTCAGTCACTTGTACCTGGCAACATTGAAGGACAGCAAGCCCATTGAGGCCTTGTTTCATGCCAATTCAGGTGGGGCATTGATGCCATCTGCCTGGTATTTCTCTCACAGGGAATACCTGATTGCTAAGCCCGACAGTTTTTCAATCAATTGTCCGCAAAGTGAATGGCATCGTCAATTGAGTTTGGATGAATGGGTCAAGGTGTTGGCCACTAACATGGGTTGTGACATCGATGAAGGCTTCACAGAATTTGCAACCAGTATTCAGCAAAAGCATCGACGGGAAACCTTAGCCTACCAGGGCCATGAGATCCGCCTTCGCATCATTCGCGAGAAATTTCAGCTGCGCTCCACCTGGTTTTGGGTAAACAAGGTGGAAAATGGCATGGTGCACTTGCAGGGCAAGGGTTATGGTCATGGGATTGGAATGAGTCAGGAGGGTGCCTATCACATGGCTGTTACAGGGCATGATTACCTGGCTATTCTGGCACATTATTACCCACACACCCGCCTGCTTACCTTGAAGCATTGAGGTAACCTAAACCTTTACATACCGACTTCAATCAAAGGGTTGTGGCAGCTTGCGGCATGGCAAAGTCGCTGCATATCGGTGCCTGGTTGGTCATCCTTTTTGCCGACGCATCCTGGGTGAACATTGAAGGCTTGCTGATTGCTTGTTTGCTTTCTGCCCTAGCTATGTGGCGATCCATGCCTTGGTCTAGTCAAGCACTCTGGGTCAGTTTGTCAGCAGCAATGTGCTACCATGCCCTGACACCGACCTTGGATGTCAGTCGCAGCTATGACTCGCCAGGGATCAGCCTGAGTCGCCACTTGTTCCAAGACAGCATTGGCTTAGTCTGGGTCACGGATCGACGTCTGCCACTGGATGCCAGATTGCAGGTGACTGGCACTGTTTCGCCCTGGTCAGATCGCGTGATCCCCATGGGCTTTAATCCGGAGCAAGTCTACGGACCAAGAGGCGCCGTGGGACTGCTCCATGTATCTGTGATGGACAGCCTTGGCATGCAAGGATCATGGACGGCCAAGGTGAAGCGTCGTTGGCGAAAGTGGGTAAAAAAACAGCCATGGCCTAAGGATTTGCAAGGGTTAGGATTGGCGCTGACCTTGGGTGATCGATCGATGTTATCCTACCCATGGAAACAGGCCTTCATTGACGCAGGCATGGCACATGTGCTGGCTTTGTCAGGTTTTCACCTGGGGTTGATCACCATGGTTTTTCAGTGGATGCGGTCCCTGTTTCCAGCTAGGTGGCGACCTTGGTGGATGCTGATTGGTGGTCTATGTACATGGGTGTTGGTGCCCTTGGTTCAAAGCCCAAGTGTCCTTAGAGCCGCCTTTTTTTTAACCATCATGCAAGTGCTTGCCCTTCGGTCACAGCAATCATCTGGCATGGATCGAGCACACCTTGCCGGGTTCTTGTTGTTGCTTTTGTGGCCTGACCTAGGTAAGCAGATGAGCTTCCAATTAAGCATGACTGCAGTGATGGCCATCATCTTCATTCAAAGCCCGCATGGGAAGACAATCCAATCAAAAATTCTTGGAATAGCTATGGTTTCCCTGGCTGCTCAATGGGCCACGCTGCCTTTGATAGCGATGACCTTTCACCGTTTTCCCTGGGGATTTTTATTTGCCAATTTGCTACTGCTTCCCTTGGTCATGCTGATTTACCCCTTGGTTGCTTTGTCTGTGGCCCTGTCATGGTTCTCATTGGCATTGCCTGTGTCTGATTCAGTGATGGATGGGGCCTTTCGATTGATAAGCGCCTTCCATTACACCATGGATGGGATGCACCCCGACGCATGGCTTGTTGCCATCATGGGCCTAGCTGCCTTGGTGGGTTTGCAAGCATTGAAGACCAGACGATTGCTTCCCTTGGTCTTGCCACTGATGGCTACAGGCCTGGCCATGCATGCGTCATTACCAAGTCCCCACCAGGGCGAATTTGCTTACCGGCAGGGCCAGGGTATGGCCATCGGGGTTTTTCACGGTGATTCAGTGATGATCTATGCCACCCGTGGCTTGTCTCTCAATGATTGGCTTTGGGACAAAGCATTTCAGGGACTATGGGAGGGCTATGGAATTGAAAAACGTGGCTACCAAATCATGCCATTTGAGCAGATTCAAGCCCGTTTTGATGACCTAGGCATCGCTATCCATAGGCAGGGCTTCACCTGGCTCAATCAGCCAACAAGGATAGCAAGGTCACAACCTGCTTGGCCTCCTTGGGGTCATGCACCCTGAGAATGCTAGCGCCCCGCTGAAGGGCAACGGCATGAATGGCTGAGGTGGCTGCAAGCATGTCCTTGGGTTGGCCACCAAGATTTTTCCACAGCATGGATTTCCTTGATAATCCCACGTACAGTGGTAGTTGCAGTTCTGCAATCAGTGGCAGCCCTTCAAGCAGTCCAAAATTGCCTGCATTGTCTTTGCCGAATCCGAACCCGGGATCGAGCATCACATCCTTCACCCCAGCAGCTTGCAGTGCAAGCAGTTGCTTGGTAAAATGCTTCATAACCAAGGGGATGATAGCATCTCTGCTTGGCAATGACCCGTCCTGCATGTCGCTTGGGGTTTTCCCTTCGGGGAAATGGCTTAAGACATATGGCATATGCCTGTCAGCAGCCAATTGAAACATTGTGTCACAGCCGCCAGATATGTCGTTGATCATATCCACACCTTCTTCATTTGCCCTTCGGACAATCTCAGGTCTGAAGCTGTCAATGGACATAGGGATGCCTGGGAAGGTCTTGCGCATGGCTGGAAGCAGGTCCTTTAAACGCGACCACGCTTCATCAATGCCTGGTATTTCAGCTCCAGGCTGCGTGCTGCATGCGCCAATGTCTAGCCAATCAGCGCCATCCTTAATCAGGGATTCGGCTTGTGCCATGGCCTCATTTACCGAGGATTGCCCTGAGTAAAAAGAGTCCTTGCTGGCATTCAGAATGCCAACAATGACCGGTTGGTCCGCTTTCCAAAGGCGGCCATTTAAGTTCAAGGAGAATGATTTGAATGTGCTAACTTTCACGACCTTAAAAGTAGTCATGAGTCAGACAGAAACCCAGTACAAGTCCGTTGTCGGAAAATGCCGAGAGCTTTTTTCAAAAAAGGCCCATGATTATGGCACGGCTTGGCGCATCCTCCGCCTGCCATCCTTGACTGACCAGATTTACATCAAGGCACAACGTCTACGAAGTATTGAGGATGAGGGTGTGCAGAAGATAGATGACCCCATTGAGGGTGAATTCATGGGTATTTTAAATTATTCCATCATGGCATTGATTCAACTAGAGAAGGGGGTCGCCAATGAACCTGACATGACTGCAGAAGATGCATTGATCGATTATGATCGTCATGCTAGTGAGATTCTGGAGCTGATGATGGCAAAGAATCATGACTATGGTGAGGCATGGCGAGAGATGCGCTTAGGGTCCTTCACTGACCTGATTTTACAAAAACTTCTTCGAGTCAAGCAAATGGAAGACAACCAAGGGAAAACCCTTGCGAGTGAGGGCATAGACGCCAATTACATGGACATGGTCAACTACGCAGCTTTTGCCTTGATCCAATTATCTGAATCTGATCAATCATGAAAAACGTGACCCCCGCTTTAACCTGGCTTGCACGCATCCTTGTTGGTGCCTTGTTCATCTTTTCCGGTTTGATTAAGCTGAATGACCCGGTGGGCTTCAGTTTCAAGTTGGAAGAGTATTTTGGGGAAGATGTTTTGAATTTGCCCTTTTTGGCACCCATGGCTTTAGGTATTGCCGTTGTTGTTGTCATCTATGAAATTGTACTTGGTGTGTTGACCCTGATTGGTCAGTGGAAGCGATTCACATTGATTAGCCTCACTGGAATGATGGTTTTCTTCACCTTTTTAACCTTCTACTCAGCCTATTTTAATAAGGTGACAGATTGTGGTTGCTTCGGTGATGCCATTCCTTTGACCCCCTGGCAAAGTTTCTATAAGGATGTCATTTTGCTTGCCTTGATTGCCATGCTATGGATAGGAAGGAAGTCTCTTAAATCGATCACGCCATGGCGCGCCACCAATTTGATTGTGGCCATCACCATCGCGGCTTCTGCCATGTTTGCAGAACATGTACTGAATCATTTACCGGTATGGGACTTCAGAGCCTACAAGCCAGGAACAGAAGTGCTGGAATCGCTCAAGAGCGCAGAAGAGCTCGGCTTAGAGGGGCCTCAATATGAAACCTATTACACAATGGTTGGCCCCGACGCTCAACAAGAGGAGGTCTCAGGCACGGCCTACATTGAACAGAAGTGGTACAACAAGGAGGGCTGGGTCATGGATGAGGACGCAACATTCACTAAGCAAATCCGTGATGGTTATGAACCCCCAATTCATGATTTTTCCATTGAGCTTTTAGGTCAGGATGTCACAGACTCTGTGCTGCAAGTGGCTGAACAGTATTGGCTGGTGGCTTATGAATTCAGCTCCACAGATGAGGCGGCTTTGGATCGACTGGCCATGGAGTTGCAAATGCTTGCAGATGACGGCATGTCAATCATTGGGATGACCTCAAGTTCAAGTGAGGCCATTGAAGCCATGCAGCAGCGCAGCGGTACAGACTTCCCATGGGCCATGATTGATGGCACTGCATTGAAGACCATCCTTAGAAGCAACCCCGGCGTAACCCACCTGAAAAATGGAATAATCGTGCAGCATTTCCATCACAACGATTTCCCCCCATTGCATTGATGGCGATTTTGCCTGCATTGAAGAAATTGGCGCAAAGCCTCTTGGTTTTATGGGGTGTTGCCACCTTGGTGTTTTTTCTTTTTCACATGGTGTCAGGTGATCCTGCCCGGATGATGCTGGGCCAAGTAGAAGATCCGGTGGCTCTGGAGGCATTGAGGGCGGCCTACGGTTTAGATCAACCCTTGTTGGTTCAATATGGCCATTACCTGCATGGACTGAGTCCCTGGGGTGTGCAACCTGATGGGGGTCTAGGGTTCAAGGCCATTGATATGCAAACGTCCTACCAACAGCGCGGGGTTCCAGTCACCAAATTGCTGGCTGAAACGTTGCCGCAAACAGGCTTGCTAGCGATCTTGTCAATGACCTTTGCTTTGCTTTTAGGCATCCCCTTAGGTATGTCTGCAGCCTTGAAGCCAAACACCTGGTGGGATCGGGCAGTGGTATTGCTTTCAACATCGGGCATGGCCTTACCATCATTTTTTTCTGCAGTCTTGATTGCTTGGTTTTTTGGTTTTGTCTTAGCCCCTTGGACAGGTTTATCCATGACGGGAGGCTTGATTGAGTTGGATGATTTTGGCGAGGGTGAAGTGTGGCAATGGAAGCATGCCATTTTGCCAACCTTGACTTTAGGGATCCGTCCCTTGGGGGTGATTGCACAGATGATGCGAAGCTCAGCTTTGGAAGTGATGTCTCAGGATTATGTGAGAACAGCCTATGCGAAAGGTTTATCCAAGGCCTTGGTCTTGCGCCGCCATGTATTCAGAAATGCACTGAACCCTATGGTCACAACAGTTTCAGGTTGGCTAGCTGGCCTGTTTTCTGGGGCAGTTTTTGTTGAGACGGTCTTTGGGTGGCATGGCACGGGCAAGTTGATGGTGGACGCGTTAGAGTCGAGGGATTTTCCTTTGGTGATGGGTTGTGTGTTGTCGTTGTCAGCTGTGTTTGTGGTCATTCAACTGCTGGTTGACCTGTCTTACCAGTGGATTGATCCACGGTTGCAGAAGCCATCCTAGCTGTTTGGTATTTTTGATGGACTTTTGCAATTCAAATAGCTGAAGAAAACATGGGTAGAAAGAAGGTATTGGCAGGCAATTGGAAGATGAACACCTCACCAGAGGAGGGCCTGGCATTGCTGCAGGCCTTGAAAGCCAATTTGCACCCCACAGACTCACTGGAGGTTTATGTCGCACCACCCCATGTGCAATTGCAACAAGCCGTTGAGCTTTTGCGTGAAAAACCCAATTTCTATGTAGCTGCGCAAGATGCAAGGGCTGAAGTTTCAGGCGCTTTCACGGGAGATGTGTCCATCAGCATGTTGGCAGCCATGGCTGTTGATGCTGTCATTGTAGGGCATAGCGAGCGACGTTTGCATCACCAAGAAAGCGATGCAGTGGTCAATGCAAAAATGCACGCGGCACTTGCCGCAGGCATGAGGCCCATTGTCTGTGTGGGAGAAAACCTTGATGTCCGCCAAGCGGGCAATCACTTGGACCATGTGTGGGAGCAGCTTAACGCAAGCATTCAAGGCTTAGATAGCAAGCATTTCAATGACATCATCATTGCCTATGAGCCAGTATGGGCCATCGGAACCGGTGAGGTTGCAAGTCCTGAACAAGCTCAAGCCATGCATCAGCACCTTCGCAATCAGTTGGCATCTGTCTATGGCAGTGATGCCGCAGGAATACCCCTGTTGTACGGCGGGTCATGCAAGCCATCCAATGCCAATGCACTGTTTGCACAAGATGATGTGGATGGCGGCTTGATTGGTGGGGCTGCCCTTAAGGTGAGCGATTTCCATCCGTTGTTTGAAAGCTTGAAAAACGCTTAAACATGCGCTATTTGGCATTGACCTTTCTCATGGAAGAAGGTGACCCGCGAAGGGAAGTCATCATGGCAGACTTTGACGGTTTACCCATTGAGACAGTCACCGATGATGCCAGCTGCTTGATGGCTTACATCCCTGAAAATGCCTTCACATCCTTGAATGACATCAAATTCCCCCTGGCCAATGCCATCGAGACAGTCACCTTTGATCATGCATGGATTGCTCATCAAAATTGGAATGCCATCTGGGAATCCCAGTTCGAACCCATTGCCATTGAGCAATCACTGTTGTTGAGGGCGCCATTCCATGATGACACAAAGGATGAGGACTTCACTTTTGTCATAGAAATGATGCCAAAGATGGCGTTTGGCACGGGCCATCACCCGACGACCTACCTCATGCTTGAGCGCATGCTTAGCCAGCCAGTTAACGGCTTACGCATGTTGGATATGGGTTGTGGTACGGCAGTTTTATCTGTCCTGGGATGCCTGCAAAAGGCCAGTCAGGTTGTTGGAATTGAGCTGGATGCCCATGCTGCGGACAATGCCAGAGAAATTGTCCTGAACAATGGTGTTGAGGCACAATGCGAGATCCTTACCGGGGATGCCAGTTTGCTAGAGACCCAAACACCCTTTGATGTGATCTATGCCAACATCAACAGAAATGTCCTATTGGCGGACTTACCAGCCTATGCTATGGTGTCTAAGGCCGGAACCATGCTGCATTTGAGCGGATTTTACCCCAGCGACGTTGCGCAGCTGAAGGCCCGTGCAAAAGATTGTGGATATCATCCCCTCACTGAGGCGAAAAACCAGGCATGGATGCAGCTTACCTTGAGGTATGATGCACCTGGGGATTCATAGCAAAGGATTACTTGCCAAACGGCTCCGTTTTGCGGGCCTGATTTGCTGGCTTCTCATGGCTACACCAAGTCATGCGCAAGTCCGTTCATTCAGTGAAGGAGAGGACTTCAGCAAGGATTTTACCCGACACATGCAATTCGTGATGACCAAGCAGGATGCCGCTTCTTGGCTCACGACCTGGTCAACAGTGCATGCAGATTCTGCATGGTCCATTGATCAACGACTGGCTTTTCAGGCAGCAGCTAGGAATATTTTGAGAAAGCGAATCCTGAATGCGGAATCGTGGCAAGCATTGATTGACTGCATGCGTTATTGGGCAGATGTCACGGGCGAAGTGACTCAAGCGCAGGGTGACCGGTGGTTTGCACAAACGGTTAATCAATCCAAGCAATTATCGCGCAAAGGCATGGAGCAGTACTTGCATACGGCGATCGGATTGACGGATTTGACCAAGCAAGGACCGATTCGTTTGTACGATTTCAATGGCTTGAGTTGGTGGCTTGTAGATGGGGAAATAGCATTAGCAGATGCTGACCCGGAAAAGCCAGATGACCTGCTGCGTTACCAGATCATTCATGGCAGCTTGCTGGGGCTTGCAAAGGGTGACAGCACGGTCATTGATTCTTTGTATGCGACCTACGACCCCTTGACGCAAGATTTGCAGGCTACCTCAGGTGAGGTGCATTGGCTTCGTGCAGGTTTTGCACCGGGTGAGCTCTATGCCGTGTTGGGTCCATGGTCAACCAACCTTCGACGCTATGGCTTTGCTGTTGAGGGCGCAACCTTGCATAGCAGCTTGTATGTACCTGAACCCCAGGTGGGTCATTTTGAAGAGCGGTTGACAGGCCGAACCATGGATGAAAAGGCTGTCTTTCCCCGTTTCACCTGTGATGCCATGGATTTATCCATCAAAGATTTCTTCGATCAAGTGGACTACCAAGGTGGCTTTTCGGTGATTGGACAAAAATTCTTCGCCTCAGGTTCTGAATCACAGCCCGCACATTTCACCTTTTGGTATGACAGTTTGAAGGTGTTGGACCTCCGTTCAGATCGCTTCATCATTCGGCCTCAGGGCTTGCTGAGTAAATCGGCCATGGTCAGTTTGAAATTGGGCAAAGAAGACTCCCTTCACCACTTGCAATCCACGGTCCGTTACGACCCTTCAACTCGCTTGCTTCAGATCAACCGACCCAATAGAGGTCTGTCTCTGACTCCCTTTTCAGACAGCTACCACAATTTGGTGATTGATCTGGATCAGATCCAATGGCGGACCAATGAGCCACAAGTTTACCTTGGGGGATTGAACATGGGTAGCGGAAGTCCCATGGTCCTTGAAAGTAGAGAGTATTATCGCAATGAGCGATTCATTGCCTTGCAAGGTCTGGATTTGGAAAACCCCCTGACTAAGCTGTCTGAAGTCGCTGCGTCCAGCGACAATGTACCGATGACCCTTTACCAAGTAGCGGTTTCCATGGAGATGTCCATGGAACATTGTGAGTTGTTGATGTTGGAGTTGGCCATTCAGCAATTTGTCACCTACGACCCGATAACAAGCATGGTTGAGGTCCTGAATAAAACCCACCACTATGTGCTGAATAGAAAAGGGAAGCGCGATTACGATGTGATTCGTTTTGTGTCGGAGGTTGCCACAGGGATGAACGCTAGAATCAACCTGCTAGACTTCAACATGGAAGTGATGGGGGTGAGGGTTATTGCTTTGAGTGACAGCCAGAAGGTGGCTATCATTCCATCGTCTCGAACCATTCTGATTCGCAAGGGGATGGCCTTCGATTTTGATGGACGCATTGAGGCGGGGCGATTCACCTTTTATGGCCGTCAACACCGCTTTAACTATGAGCTGTTCCAGTTTCAAATGCCAACCATTGACAGCATGCGATTCAAGGTCTTAGCCTTTGAGCGCAACGCTAATGGTTTAAGGCCTCTGGTTCAGGTAAAGAATACCATACAAGACATTTCTGGCGAGCTGTGGATTGATGACCCTAACAACAAATCCTCCAACCAGTACTTCCCTCAATACCCCATATTTACCGCGGCTAAATCGGCTAGAATTTATTATGATAGAGCCTATGGTGGTATTTATCCAAAGCAAGACTTCTTTGTCAATATCAAGCCTTTTCAGATTGACTCACTGGACAACACCTCAACGGAAGGTCTTGCCTTTGATGGCACCTTTGTGAGTGCAGGCATTTTCCCTGATAGACCTCAAATGATTCGGGTTCAGCGTGACTATTCGCTTGGATTCACTGAATCAACGGGTGATGCCGGATGGCAAGCATTTGAATCCAGGGGCAATGCTGCTGGCACCGTTCAACTCACCATGTCTGGATTGACACTGGATGGCGATTTAACCTACCAACGTGCCTTGGGTCAAAGCACAAAGTTTGACATATTTCCTGACAGCGTTCGCGGTCGCGGTGTCTTTGATTTGACAGCTTTACCTGGTCCGGAAAGGGGTGGAGGGCATCCCTCAGCACACGGTGATGATGCATCCATGCATTGGCTACCCTACGCAAGCTCTTGGCAGTCCCAATCGCGTTCAATGCCATTTGACAGCTACCCGAGTCGCCCAATGAAAGTCACAGGCCGATTAACCTATGGCGATGACCGCCTTACTGCAAAGGGTTTGCTGGCATTCAATGATGCAGAGCTGCAGGGCAGGCGCATTCGGTTGAATGCCTCCTGGTTGCAATCCCCTTATGTGAGTTTTAGGGTGAGGGCAAATGCGGATAGTGAATGGGGAT
>CAWUSA010000023.1:0-22824 GCA_963925545.1 uncultured Flavobacteriales bacterium
AAGCAGCGCAATGCGCTGCTTTTTTATTGCGGAGAGAGGGGGATTCGAACCCCCGCTAGAGTTGCCCCTATACCAGCTTTCCAGGCGGGCCCTTTCAACCACTCAGGCACCTCTATCGGGGGTTCGAATCCCCCTCTCTCCGCAATAAAAAAGCAGCGCATTGCGCTGCTTTTTTGTTTTGGAGAGGAAGGGTAATGAGCCTAACTATACAATGTGCTATAAGTCAATTAGTTGCAAGAAAGTTTTTGGTCAAGCCACCCCGCCTGCAATGATGTATTTCATCACGTCAGCAGATGACGCATCGAGTGGCTCCACATACTCCTTGGGGACCATGAATAGTTGACCAGATATGGCCAGGCTATGTGGAACATAAACAGCCACAAGATCTTTGGATGGGCTCCCCAAGGAGCTGAGCTGCTCATCGGTGATAAAACCCACACGCCTCACTTCATGATCTGGCGATAGCTTGAGAAGAACAGGTGCATCAAAGCCCTTCTTTTTTCCTGTGAGCGACTTGGTCAAGTCCTTGACCGAGGAGTAAAGGATTTTCACCAGAGGCATGCGTTCCAGTAACCTGTCCACCAGGCTGACTATCCGCAGTTTGAGGGCATACTCACCAATGAACCCAATGGCTGTAATGCCTGAAATAAGGATGACAAAACCCAGGCCTGGGATGTCCATGGGAATGATGCTGTCAAGCCCTTGGAGTAGGCTGATGACGGCATAAACCGTGATGGCAATGGGCGCGACATAGATCAATCCTTGAAGGAAGTAGGCAAGCAGGCGTTTGGTCATGACAGAAGGGGGTAGTTAGATTGAATATTCTTAGGCAATGTATGAATAACGAGGTTGTAGGAATTGTTGATCCATGCAAAACCTCTGTTGATGTTGTCCAGGTCATTGAGCATCACAGATGCCCAATGCCGGGCGCTGAGGTAACTTGTGCGGGTGATGCAGGCTTCAGACTCCCTGAGGCTTTCAAGTTCATCGGGGTCAAATTTCAAAGCCATCCGGTTTTCTCCATCCAGGGCAAAGAGCGCAAATAGTTTATTGGCCACTTTGAAAACAAGGGTGGTTTTGTCGAAAGGGAAGCTAGCCTCAGATTGGGGCAGAGATTCACAATAGGAGATGGCTTCATCCTGCGTCATAGGCCTATGTCATCAAGGTCAATGCCCAGCTCTTTCACGGGGTCCCAATGGTGCCTGTCAAAGTCTTGAACTTGATCATTTTTGATAACAACACCTTCCGCTTCAAGCATCTGCTCCATGGCATTGATGCCTGGGAAATGGGCCTTACCTGAAAGCAAGCCAAGGCGGTTCACCACACGATGGGCTGGAATGCCACCTTTGCCATGGCTAGCATTCATGGCGTAGCCAACAGTTCTAGCTGCCCCAGCAGCACCCACTGCTCTTGCAATGGCGCCATAGCTGGCTACTTTGCCTGATGGAATCTGGCGCACAATGTCATAGACGCGATCGTAAAAGTCCTTTGGAAGTGGCATGATGTCAAGTTATGCAAGGAAAGGCATCAATTGGCCAGTGGGAAACTGAATTTCAGGTAGGTGATGGCCTTGCCCTGGTCAAGCCACATCTTTTCATAGAAGGTCTTGCATGCTAAAGCCTCATGCATGGGCTGCTCAAGGATTTGATCGTACACATCGTGGTAGGTCTCATGAATCGTCAAGCCCATGCTGCTGATAAGGCCATGCAAATAGCCATGCAAAAACTCAGAGTCTGACTTGAGATGAATGCATCCCCCTGGTTTGAGAACCCGCTGATAAATGGCAAGGAAATCAGGGTTAATCATGCGGTGTTTACGCCGCTGAAACTTGATTTGCGGGTCGGGGAAAGTGATCCATATTTCATCAACCTCACCGGGAGCGAAACATTGCTCAAGCCACTCAATGCGTGTGCGAAGGAATCCCACATTGGTTAAATGCTCTTCCTTGGACTGGCTTGCGCCTTTCCATAGTCGTGCACCCTTGATGTCCATGCCTAGGAAGTTTTTCTTGGGATCACGCTGCGCTAAAGTCACGGTGTACTCGCCACCACCACAGCCAAGCTCAAGGACCAAGGGTTGTTTGCTGGGGAAAAAGTCTGTGTTCCACTTGCCTCGCATGTGAAATCCTTCTCGGACCTCATCCACGCTTGGTTGAAGTACATGCTTGTAGCCATCGATGGCTTTGAATTTCCTGAGTTTATCCTTGCCCATGTGGCTGCAAATCTACGAAGCGAAGCTGTCGCGTTTGCCTGCCCCGGAAGTGATTCCATTCCAGGTGGACAGCTACATCAACTGCCTGCTCAATCCATGGGAGATGTCCCATGTTGAAACCAATACCTGACACGCGATCGCCGGTTTGAGGATCAACCACATCTGCCTTGAGATGCTTGCCTTCGCTGGGTTTGCTGATGTTTTGTAGTCGCACATTTCGCAGCCCCCACAAGGGACTGGGGAAGCCCATGCCAAATGGCTCTAAGCGTTCCAATAGGGTGCAAAGCTCTACGCTTAACTCCTTCACGGACACCAAGGCGTCAATGTGAAGTGAGGGTTGACGCTTCGCTTCCGGCCACAATTGATCAGCCGCTTCATTGAATGCCTGCCTGAATGTTTGAAGGTTTTTTGGGAGTAAGGTCATCCCCGCGGCAGCCCGATGGCCGCCAAACTGTGTCAAATGCGATGAGCTGTTATCCAGGGCTTGGTATAGGTCTAACCCATCAGCAGTCCTTGCGCTGCCAGCCAGCACACCTTCGTGTTCAGTCAGCACCACAACAGGCTTATGGAAGGCCTCAACAAGCCGCTGTGCCACAATCCCCAATACCCCTTTGTGCCAGCCTTTTTTGCATAGCACCAAAGCCACATCATCCTTGAATGATTCTGCCATGGTTAGGGCCTCATCAAGCACCTGCTGTTCTGTCAAGCGCCGCTGCGCATTGAAGGCCTCAATGTTTTGCCCCAAATCGTTCAGGAGCTGAGGGTTTGGGGTGCAAAGTAAATCCACAGCCAAGTGACCATGGTGCATTCTTCCAGCTGCATTGATGCGTGGTCCAATAGAGAAAACCACGTCTTGAAGGTTGACAGGTCCCTTGTCTAGCCTGCCTTGTAGCAGTGCTTGCAGGGAGGCCCGAGATCGCTCGTTAATCCGTTGCAAGCCTTGCCTAACCATCCACCGGTTGAGCCCAAGGATGGGCACCATGTCAGCGCCAATGCTCACTGCCACCAGATCCAGCAGCTCATCCAAATCATGGGGGTTGAGACCTGCCTTTGCGTAAGCAGAGCGCCACAGCATATACCCTACGCCACAGCCACTCAAGCTTTTTTCAGGGTAGTTACAGTCTTTTCTCATGGGATCAACCACGGCAAAGGCCGGCGGCAATTCCTTGCCGGGTTGATGGTGATCTGTCACAATGACATCAATGCCTTTCGATTGGGCTTGGCCAATCAAGTCATGTGCCTTGATGCCACAGTCAAGGGTAATCATCAAGGTGGCTCCGCGTTCCAATGCCGCATCGATGCCTTGTTGGGATAGACCATAGCCCTCAGTGTAGCGATCAGGGATGTAAGTGGATAGGATCCAGCCGCCCTGATCCAGCGCCATCTTGCCTACAGAAACAGCAGTGGTCCCATCCACATCGTAATCGCCAAAAAGCATGACATGTTCCTTGCTTTCTCTGGCCTTAGCCAACCTCAGGGAAGCCTTGTCCATGTCTGCCATGAGCAAAGGGTTGACTTGCGCGAGCGGCGTGCCATGGATAAAACCCTTGACATCCTCTAGGGTACGCATCTTGTGATGCAAAAGGAAGGTCGCCAATGCGCTGTTCCCGCTCAATTCTGAGGCCAATGCTTCGAGATGAGTAGGATCCGGGCTTGCTTGATTCAACCAGGTTTTAAGGGGCGATTCCTTTAGATTTATAATTGCTAGTTCTTTAGTATCCTATGATTAGTGGGGATGCCATTTTCTATTGAACGAAGAATGTACACACCACTTTTAAAACTTGTCATATCCAAAGTAGTGCTATTTTTTGCTTGCACAAGTAATTTTCCTTCGATGCTGTATAATGCTATTAAATCAATGCGAGAATCAGAGTTAACAGTAACAATGCCGTTGGTGGGGTTTGGGAAAACAGTGGTTGTATTTCTTGATATTTCGTCATTACCTAAGTAGGCAGCGTCACCAAATACATTATCAAAATACATGGTATCATTTGCTGAACGAGCTACAAAATCAGGGAATACAACTAACTGATCGTAAGCTAGGCCTCCAATATGTGCAGAAAAATCAAAGGTTAATTGCTCCCACTGATTTATCAATGTGTTAGCTACTTTAATTTCTCCTAATGAGGCAGCAGAAGAAGTTACCAATTTAATACCTACGTCACTAATCTTGGTTTTCCAAACCATGATTCTGATAATGCTGTTGGAAGTGTCAATGCTGAATGTGCCAATATCTGAACCGTGCATTGTTTCGCATCCTGCCCAGGGGTTTCCTGCTTGAAGAGCTATAAATCTAGCTACAGTTGAAGAGGTATTTAAGCCTGTAGGATCCGGGTTTGCAACAATTTGTAAAGAAGGATTTGTAGAGTTCTCAAAGACAGTCCAAGTCCAGCTTGCTCCGTAGCCGCTAGTCTCAAAGTCTACGGGTATATTTTGCGCAAATGACAAGGTTGATGCCGTAATAAGTATACCTATAAAGTAATTTTTTTTCATGTTATTGTTTTATTTATTTCAATAAATGTAGACATAAAATGTTAATTGTAAAAAGTACAATAAGACATGATGATGCCACTGCCTATTTAGATTGCTGCATAAAAAGGCGCAGAAAAACCCTTTTTTTTATTAGCACCTACGCTTGATTATCCCTTTCGCTTGCTCTGATAGACCTTGGTCTGATGTTCCACAGAGTATTTGTGTACGGTTTGAAAGAGGGCTTCGATGTAGGCCTTATCTAGGCCTAACTGCACGGCTTGATCGCCTCGTTTAGCCAGGATATCAAACCAGCGATCCATTTGGAAAATACCTGCACCGTGCTCTGCTTTAATCTGGGACAATTCATTCACGATGGCCATGCGCTCGCGCATGAGCTTGACCATGGCTTCATCTACCCTGTCCAGGGCCTTGCGCTGATCGCCAATCATTGGCCCTATATCACGCCGGATGCGTTGGCGTTCATCGGTGATGGATTGTATCATGTGGTGGAATGTGGAGGGGGTGAGTTGCTGTGCCGCATCGCTCAGGGCATGGTCCGGGTCAGAATGCACCTCCACCATCAGACCGTCCATTCCAAGGTCCATGGCAGTTTGTGCAACCTGTGGTACAAGGCTTCGCTTGCCCGCAATGTGGCTGGGGTCACAGATGATGGGGAGGTCAGGGGCAAGGCGCCTGAGTTCAAAGCTTATTTCCCATTTAGGGTCATTGCGGTAGGGTGAGCTGTGGCTGTCAAAGAACCCGCGATGCACGGCCGCAATCTGAGTGCATCCAACTTTTTCCAATCGCTCAATGGCCCCTAACCACAGGCCCACATCTGCATGGATGGGGTTTTTGACCATGACGGGGATGTCATGACCTTGAATGGCCTGTGCAATGTCTTGCACATAAAAGGGGTTCACCGTGGTGCGTGCGCCGATCCAAATGGCATCTACCCCTGCGTTGATGGCTGCTTCCACATGCTCCTTGCGCGCCACCTCGATCATGAAGGGCATGCCAGTGGCTTCTCGCATGTTCACCAGCCACTCCAATGCAACCTTTCCCATGCCATCAAATCCCCCAGGTCGTGTGCGGGGCTTCCAAACACCAGCCCGGTAAATGGATGCATGCCCGGATTTGCGTAAATCAATGGCAGTAGCCATCACCTGATCCTCCGACTCTGCACTGCAGGGGCCGGCAATGATCAGAGGCTGTTCAGGGGTCATCGTCCACTCAGCCCAGGTTTTTTGTTGTTGACTGTGCAGGTTCATGTGCGTGCCTTCTGGGTGGATGACGATTTGCTTGGTTTTGCCTTGGCCTTAGCGCCTGCAATGACCACTACCATTTCCCCTTTAGCCTTGTGCTGGGAGAAATGCTCAGCTAGCTCCGCCAAGGTTCCGCGATGGAAGGTCTCAAACAGTTTGCTGATTTCTCTTGCCACACAGGCCTCCCTCTCTGGACCCATCGCCTCAGCACATTCCTTGAGGCTTTTAGCAATGCGGTGTGGTGATTCGTAAAAGGCCAGTGTCCGTGTCTCCTCAACCCATGATTCAATGCGTTTTTTACGACCCTTTTTCACGGGAAGGAATCCCTCAAAGACAAACCGATCACAGGGGATGCCACTGCCAACAAGGGCTGGTATGATGGCCGTTGCACCTGGCAAGGACTCCACTTGAATCCCGGCTTCAATGCAAGCGCGAACCAGCAAAAACCCCGGGTCACTGATGCCAGGCGTGCCAGCGTCACTGATCAAAGCCACATGGCCCTGAGATGACTGAATGCTAGCTATAACTTGATCCACGGTGTCATGTTCGTTGTGCATGTGAAAGGATCGCAAGGTGCCCTGAATACCAAGGAGGTTTAGCAGTTTCCTGGATGTCCGAGTGTCCTCTGCATAAATGCAGTCAGCCTCAGCCAATGCCTCCTTGCCGCGAACGGTGATGTCGCCAAGGTTGCCAATGGGGGTCGGTATCAGAAGGAGCTTTCCCATTTATTCAAACCGGGCAAATACCATGGCGTGAAAGCGATCAGAAAATACCTCAAGGCCTGTCCAATCGTGATCAGGGTAAACCGCATCTTCAAGAAATCGTTCACATTCGGCCTGGCTTTCCATGGTTGCAAGTGCTGCTACTACGCGTTCAAAATCGTCCGATTCGCCACCAAACAATTGCTTGACAAAGGCAATCCGATCATTCAGCCCCACCTTTAGTCCAGCAAACCGTGCATTGACAGAGCTGCCTGCTATCGTTGTTGTCACCTTTTCTTTTGCAGGATTAACAGTTGGCTTAGTCGCCTGTTCTGCCTTCGCAGTTGGCGGCTGGCTTAGTTCAGCCATGAGTTCAGGTTTATGTGCAGATTCAGCCATGATGGCAGCCACCGCCTCAGCCTGAGCCTGATACGCAGACAATTCTGAATCTATGCGTGCCTTTCTGCCTGCATGGATTAGTTCCTGAAGGCCTTGAAGGTCTGCTTCTGAAGGCAGTTCCTGTGCCATGGCTTGCTTGAGAAATAGAATTGCGTCTTGGTGGGCCATAGGGCGTGGGATTGCAGTCGAAAAGGTTAGATTTGTATGAAAGCGGAAAAGTACAAAATGTTCCAAGAGCACAACGAAATGCCTGACCACAAATCGGGCTGGATAGAGGTCATTGCAGGATCCATGTTTTCAGGGAAAACAGAGGAATTGTTGAGGCGTGCACGACGTGCAGAGATTGCGAAGCTCTCGGTTCAGCTTTTCAAGCCAGGTATTGATAAACGCTATGCAAATGATGAAGTGGTGTCGCATGATCGGACCGCCTTGTCAGCCATTGCTGTTGAATCATCAGCTCAATTAGGCTTGCTGGCTCAGGGTTATGATGTGGTAGGATTGGACGAGGCACAATTCTTTGATTCTGGCATTGTTAAAGTGGTCAATGATTTAGCCAACGCCGGCACACGGATCATCATTGCGGGCTTGGACATGGATTTTTCCGGCAAACCATTTGGCCCCATGCCTGATTTAATGGCTACAGCGGAATTTGTCACCAAGGTGCATGCGATCTGTATGCATTCGGGCAAATTGGCCCACCATTCCCATCGCGTGATTGATGACAACAAAGAGCAAATCATGCTCGGTGAAATTGAAGAGTACGAGCCAGTTTCACGGTCAGTATTTCACCAAATAAACCAAGTAAAAAAATCCATTTGACAGCCTCTATAGCTATTGATTACCAGGCCATTGTTTCCAATGCCAAGTGGTTTGAGGCACAAGTACCCGATGGTTGCCAGCTCATGGCCATGGTCAAGGCAGATGCCTATGGCTTGGGTGCAGAAGCCTTGGTGGAAGCCCTTGGTAACGGACCGATCAGCCGCCTGGCTGTGGCAAGCATTGTTGAAGGGGTTAATCTGAGGCAATCTGGCACAACCTTGCCCATCATGGTGTTGAATCCTGGCCATGATGACTTGAAGGATTTGATTGGCCATCAATTGGAGCCCGTCATCCATGACATGGACTCATTGAATCGCTTGATTGACGTGCTTCAGGGGCAATCCATGACCATTCACTTGGAATGGAACACAGGCATGAACCGATTGGGTTTTGCACTGGGTCAAGTAGGTCCCTTGTTGGACAGCTTCAGCACCATGCCTTACCTTCATGTGGCGAGCAGTTTCACCCATTTACCCGACACAAGCAACCCTGATTCCGATGACTGGACCAAAAGCTGCCTGCAGGCCTTTGAAGGCGTCAACCGTCGCTTGCGTGAAGCATTGCCTTCGCCATTCATGGTGCATGTCGCCAACACCGCATGGGCCATCAGGCACCCAGAACATTGCCAGGACATGGTCCGCATAGGTATTGGCTTGTTTGGCTACAGCAACCTTGACCAGGCAATGAACTTAACCCCCGCTGTGCATTGGAACTGTAAAATCTCTCAAGTGCGCAAGCTGAACAAAGGGGAAACGGTGTCCTATGGTCGCCATTTCATGGCATCCAAGCCTATGGTGATGGCTGTTTTACCTGTGGGCTATGCAGATGGCTACCCCCGGGGCATGAGTGACAAAGCCCATGTCTGGCTACAAGGCAATGCCTGCCCCCTGATAGGAGATGTTTGTATGGACGCCATGATGGTTGATGTCAGCGCATTGCCAGATGTTCATTCGGGTGACCAGGTGGAGCTGATTGGAGACCATGTCAGCTTGATGGACATGGCTCAGTGGGCCGACACCATCCCTTATGAAATACTGACGGGCCTTTCCAAGCGTTTACCAAGAACGTCATGGACAGCAAATTTCTGAAATCCCCTAGCACTTGGGTGAGCCTATGGGCCATGTTGCTGCCTTTTTGGAGCACAGGATCCACGGCAATCATGCTTTTGCTGCTGCTCATGTTGTTGAGCAAAAAGGACCCTGCATTGCCCCGTGGAATGGCCTGGTTCCCCGCGTTGGCCTTTGCCGTGATTGCCTTGTCTGTCTGGTGGATGCCAACCAGTGATGGCTGGGCTGAATTACTTGTGCAAAAAAGCCCCCTGCTTTTGATGCCAATAGTCCTGGTGGGACAGAAAGATGCCCTGGCAAGGGGTTTTCGCTGGTCTGCCGTGTTGGTTGTGCTGTACCTGATGGCCCATTTGACCTGGGGACTGGCCTTTGGTCAGTGGATTGACTTGACTTACCGAGGGCTTTCAGAAGGTTTGCATCAGCATGTCTACTTGTCGTTGGTGCTGGCTTTAGGCTTGTTGTTGACCTGGAAAATGCCCAACGATTGGACGCCGCGAATGAAGTGGGCCTTGACCATCACAGCGACACTATGCATTGCCTTGATGGGGTCTAGGATTGCCATGCTGGCCATGCTCTGTGGCTGTCTTGTGGTTGGCTTGACGTGGAACCGCAAGACCATGGGCTTATTGATTGCTGCCTTGCTGCTCTTTGCGCTGGCACAAAGCACGGGTCAGTTGCGTGGCATGGGCCATGTGTTCACGACCGTGAAGCCGCACTGGGCGACGGGCTCTGTAGATACCAGGTTGGTTCAAGCGGATGCCACATGGCAACTCATCAAGCTGTCACCGTGGACAGGGGTAGGGGTTGCACCCTTGCAGCCCATGCTGGAAAACGTTTACCAAACCATGGACTACCGCTTTGGTTTGAAAAATCACCTCAACTCACACAATCAATTGTTGCACCTGATTGCCAGCCATGGTTTCATTGGCTTGCTTTTGATGCTAATCGGGTTGATGGCTTTGTGGTGGCGTCATAGCCCAGTGCTAGACCGAGTGGGATGGGCCATCTTGTTAGCCTTTGCCCTGGTGATGATGACAGAAAACCTGCTTGAGCGAAGCTTGGGTCTCCAGCTTTGGGTGGCCGTGTGGGTCTATGTCTTCGCCCGATCCTCAGCAATGCAAACCAAGACTTGACGCAGGGACTGACGGGCCTCATCTAAACTGATTCGATCAGATCCTTGGTGAAGTACCGCCATCAAAATGGGTTTATCCGCATCGGGGAAATCCCCCCGTTCAAGACGCCATGCCTCGCGAAGCACCCGCTTGATACGGTTACGCCTGACAGCTAACTTGAAGCGCCTTTTGGGCGCATTGAATAAGATTTGAATCCCACGCTTGAGGGGCCAGGGAGAAGCAATCCACAAAACCCGCAGGGGGCCTTCTTTGATGCGGTCACCATTGGCGAAGAGGTGATCAACCCGATTGCGGAGCTTCAAATGCTCCGAGCTGGGAAAGGAAAATTGCCTCACTTGCCTTTGTTTGCCTTGGTGACATAAGCATCCAATGCTTCAGGCATAGAGCGATATTCCTCAGTTGGAACTGCAATGTCTAAGCGCAATTTATGCTCTTCTATGGCCTTTTTTGTGGTGTTGCCAAAAGCTGCAATGCGCGTTCCATTTTGCTCAAAATCAGGAAAATTCGTGTAGAGAGAACGGATGCCTTCAGGGCTAAAAAAGACCAAGACATCGTAGGTCACATCCTCCAAGTCACTTAAGTCAGAGGTCACCGTGTTGAACATCACTGCGCGCGTCCAGTTCAGGCCAGCTTTGTCAAGTTGTTCAGGAATGGATGGCTTGAGTAAGTTGGATGTGGGCAACAAAAACTTTTGATTGCGCTGCCGCTTCATGATGGGGATCAAGTCAGCCAAATGGCCTTTGCCAGGGTAGATCTTCCGCTTGCGGTAAGGCACAAATTTCTGAAGGTAAAAGGCCACGGCCTCTGATGTGCAGAAGTACTTCCATTCAGGATTGATTTCAACACGCATGTCCTTGCACAGGCGAAAGAAATGATCAACCGCGTTGCGGCTGGTGAAGATGAATGAGGTGAAAAGTTTAGGGTTGATCTTGTCCTTTCGGAATTCTGAAGCTCCAACTTCCCGCACCTCGATGAAAGACCTGAAATCGATGTCAATCTTATGCTTGGAGGCAAGCTGCATGTAGGGGTGGTTCTCTTTTTGTGGCTTGGGTTGAGAAACCAAAATGCGTTTGACTTTCATAGGTAGCTTTTGATGACCCACAACAAGGGGCCTAATTCAAGGGCACAAAGGTACAAAATCTTGAGCGTTTGAGTGGATGGCTGACTGGAAGAGAAACCCCAAGCACTTTTTGCCAAACCGCTCAGATACAGCAAGCTAGAAACTGTGATGGCCACTTGAAGGCTGAGGTCCATTGTCCATTGGGCCTCAGCCTCCCTTGCGATCAGCCAGAAGCTCAAGGGAAAGAGCAACAGGGCGTAATGCAGCCACTGAAATCGACCCAGCCAATGTGCCCAATGTCCATGAGCGTTCTCCCAAACCATCCCCACCAACAGATGAACAAGGGCCTGTCCGATTAGAACAGCAGCTACAAGTAGCAGGGCATCCCATGCCTGAAGCCAGAGCAATACACCGGCTAAAGCACCAAGCGTTGCCAGGGCTTTCATCTGCAAAGTGCTTTGAATCCAGCGCGAAGAATGACGCATCACATAGGCCAGCAATAAGGTACTGAAGACGGCCAACCAGAACCATTGATCTGATGCCAATTGAGCTTGTCCGATGATGCGTGCTTGGTCCATGTGACCGCAAAATTAACTCAGTTCCAGTGGAAACGAAAGCCTGCAGAAATCCATCGTCCAGGAAGGGGCACATTGCCGCGATCAATGACAGAGACATTGCTGAGGTTGTTGATATCGATGTTGACATTCACCTCCTCATTGGCCCATGTCCACCGCAAGCTCTGTGTGGCAAATGCTGAATAAGCCACAGGCAATTGACTGTCCGCGTCGATGTAGCTGCCCTGGCGATCTTGCCAGTTAAGGTTCCATCCTATGCGCATGCCATGGTAGGGCACGGTCAGGTATTTCGCTTGGACGCGACTGGATAGGTAGTCTAATACATAGATGGATAGGCCGTCGATGCCAGAACTGGCTTCATGGCTTGCCAGGCTGCCTTGCAGCTGCAGGTAGCCGATGTTCTGGAAACGATGCGCGTAGGACGCTTCAAGTCCTTGGATGGTCACTTCTGTGATGTTGTCTGCTTGCAGTACCATGTTGCTGTCAATGTTGCGGTAGACCCAGTCAATCAGGTTCTGTCCCCGTCGCTGGTAAAGGTTGAATGTCACCTTCTGTGTCGCTGTAGTCTGGCTGATGCCTATTTCGCTGTTCCAAGCATGTTCAGCTTGCAAGTCAGCAGACCCCATGGCACCGCCTAAGCGGTAATAGAGATCAGTGAAAGTTGGCAAGCGAAAGCCCTTGTTGAGGCTTGCATAGGCTTTGCCGTGTGTGCCATTGTTTTCACGCCAGTGGTAGCCCATAGAGAAGCCTGGCAAGTTCAAGAGGCCATGTCGACTGTTCCAGTTGATTCGATTAGAAAGGTTGATCCGCAAAGGAGCAATGGGCCGGAAGGCATAGGTAAGGAAGGCACCTGCATTCTGCCGGTCATCAAACTGGCTGTAGGTAGCTCGCCCATCGGGCGCAGGGATGGTAGTGGCCATAGCTAGGCCAAGGATATTGCTCACGATGTCATCGTGACGCCAATCCAATCCGCCATCCAAGGTCCATGGCAGGGTGTTTCCTCCCTGCAAATGCAAGGTTACTTCACTGCCAATGGTGCGGCTTCGGTGGTTGTTGTGCTCGCTGTACCAGCTTGGCGCTAAGCTGGAATCTAGGGTGTGCATGAAGACGTCAGACGCCAATCGCTGGTAGTAGCCATAAGCTTCCCTGAACAACTCAAAATGGTCCAGGTGCTGTCTGCCATAAATCCGGCCTCGAAGTTTACCATCGTGGCTCGCATAGCTAGCTGATGCGCTGGTAGATTGGATGGCTTCAAACTGGTCAGGGAATCGGTAGGTATAAAAATTGTGGGCTCCAAACTGCTTGCCAACCAGGCCAATCATCAGGTCAAGGTGACCAGCATTCAAGTCCCCCTTGCTTCGCAACAATACATGATGTTGTGCATAGTCCCTGTTGGTCATTTGACCATCAGCTGCTTTGTAAGCCACGTCTATACGGTTGTGCATGCCTTTAAATTCGCCAAGCGAAAGCCCCGCAGAGCCTATTTGTAGTCCGTATTGACCTGCTCCAGCTTCAGCATAGCCCGCTTTGTCATCAATAGTGACGATGTTGATTACCCCAGCGAAGGCAAAGGGACCGTAGCGATGTGAGCCGCCACTGGACAGTAGCTCAATGCGTTCAACCGCCCGCAATGGCACCGGAATGTTCATGCTGTGATGTCCTGTTTGTGGGTCGCTGTATGGCACACCATTGACAAGGATCAGCACTTGATCAAAAGAACTGCCACGGATTGAGAGATCTGATTGCACATCTGCATGCCCCCGTTGCCGAACATCCAAGCCCATCATCCATTCCAAGGCATCGCCCACGCTGTTGGCCGCAAGTGCTTCAATCTCTTTGCGCTCCAAGGTGACAATCGCATGGTTGTCCATCACCTGATTCAGTGACTGATTCACGTCAATGGTAGGGAGGGCAATGCCATTGCTCAATTGAGATTGGGCATACAGACCATTGGCCATCAGGCAAATCAATGCGCTGATTATCATGCGTTGTTTCATGGGGTAAAAGTAAAACACCCAGCCACAATGACCGGGTGTTTGATGCAACAAATAAGATGGCTTATTGTGCCAGTACAGAAAGGATGTTCTTGGAAACCTCAACCACCCCGCCGGGGAAGTCAATGCTTTCCGATCCATTGGCCGTTTCAATGATGATCTGACCTGCTCCCAAGGCAGCTACCAAAGGGGCGTGATCAGTTAAAACCTGAAATGAACCTTCCACACCTGGGAATTGCACAGCAATGACTTCGCCGCTGTAAAGCGACTTTTCTGGAGTGAGGATGTCAATTTGCATGGCCATTATTTAGGCTTCTGCAAGCATTTTCTCGCCAACCTCAATGGCGTCCTCAATGGAACCACGAAGGTTGAATGCAGCTTCTGGGTATTGATCCAATTCGCCGTCCATGATCATGTTGAAACCTTTGATGGTATCCTTGATGTCAACCAAAACACCAGGGATGCCAGTGAATTGCTCAGCAACGTGGAAAGGCTGTGACAGGAAACGCTGTACGCGACGGGCGCGGTGTACAATCAGCTTGTCCTCCTCAGACAATTCCTCCATACCAAGGATGGCAATGATGTCTTGCAGCTCTTTGTAGCGCTGCAGGGTTTCCTTCACACGCTGCGCACAGCCGTAGTGCTCGTCACCAACGATTTCAGGGGTTAAGATGCGAGAGGTTGAGTCCAAGGGGTCAACCGCTGGGTAAATACCTAGTTCAGCAATCTTTCTGGAAAGTACTGTGGTGGCATCCAAGTGAGCAAAAGTTGTTGCAGGTGCTGGGTCAGTCAAGTCATCCGCAGGAACATAAACTGCCTGCACAGAGGTGATTGAACCACTCTTGGTGGAGGTAATGCGCTCTTGCATGGTACCCATCTCAGTTGCCAATGTGGGTTGGTAGCCAACAGCTGAAGGCATGCGGCCTAAAAGGGCAGACACCTCAGAACCAGCCTGAGTGAATCGGAAAATGTTGTCAACGAAGAACAAGATGTCCTTGCCTTGACCTGATCCTTCACCATCGCGGTAGTACTCAGCCAGTGTCAATCCAGACAAGGCCACACGAGCACGTGCACCGGGAGGCTCATTCATTTGTCCAAAAACAAAGGTTGCCTTGGATTCCTTCATTGCCTCGATGTCAACCTTGCTCAGGTCCCATCCGCCAGCTTCTATGCTTTCTGTGAATGCGTCACCATACTTGATGATGCCTGCCTCCAACATTTCGCGAAGCAAGTCATTGCCTTCACGGGTGCGTTCACCCACGCCAGCAAAAACGGAAAGACCACCATGGCCCTTAGCGATATTGTTGATCAATTCTTGAATCAATACGGTCTTGCCAACTCCGGCACCACCAAACAATCCAATTTTACCACCTTTTGCGTAAGGCTCAATCAAATCGATGACCTTGATGCCCGTCAACAGCATTTCTGTGTTGGTTGACAAGTCCTCAAACCTGGGGGCTGCACGGTGAATGGGAAGGGTTGGTCCGTCAGCGATCTGGCCAATGCCATCGATGGCCTCGCCAACCACGTTGAATACGCGGCCTTTGATTTGCTCACCGCTAGGCATAGCGATGGGCTCGCCAAGCGCCTCAACGGACATGCCTCGGGCAAATCCATCTGTCGAGTCCATGGCAATGGCACGGACAGTGTCCTCGCCAATGTGTTGCTGAGTTTCAAGCACGACGCGCGTGCCTTGGGGGTTGATGACGACAAGGGCGTCATAGATTTTAGGAAGATTGCTGGCGTCTTCAAAATGGACGTCAACTACGGGTCCAATTACCTGTGAAATTTTGCCTTGCATGGTTGTCGATTATTCGGTTGATGAATGCGTTCGAATTTGGCCGCAAATGTAAGTCAAAAACCTCTCGAAGAGATGCTTTGGTAGGCATGAAAATGCAAGACTGCCAACCACGGCATCACCAAGGTGTAGCCAACCAAGCCTAAAGCCTGTGCAAAGATGTAGCCTGAAAGAAAAAAGAAGACGAGTGTCATGGATAGGCCAAATTGTTTAACACCTCGTTGAATGCTGGTTTTGATGGCGGCTATGACACCAGCCCCCTCAAAGGCCATCACGTGCAGGCTTAACCAAGTGAGGGAAAAAATGGCAATCACCATGAGCAACAAGGCCATTAAAAGGTAAGTGTAGGCTGACCAGTCAATGTCCTCAGAGAGGTATTTCATGAACAGTTCTGGCTGGTCTCCCGCATCAATTTGTGCTTGCGTCATGGCTTCAATCAATGCACTGTCACCACCAAGGATTGTAATCATAACCAAAGAGATTACCAGCCCTGTACCAAGGGCAATCAACAGTTTGAGCATGCCAATTTGCAAGGCGATGTCTTTTTTTGACCAAATGAAGCTGAGGTTTTCAAGGCTGAAGGCTTCCTTGAATGACAGGTCTTTGTCTTGTCCTTGAAGGCATAGTTGGCCAATGCCAATGTGGATTGTTGGCAGCAAGAGGTAGGAGGCTACAAGGCTGCCAGCTATGCCTAAGTAGGGCGAGGCCCATTGGATGATTGTCATGAGGATTCCGGCGGCAATCAGCTGCGGGAAATACCCTTTGACGTGATGGAAACTTTTTAGTAGTAGCTCGTTCATGAGCTCAAAGATGCTGCAATATCTTTGCAGCCGAACACCATCATGAAGATCTACCATTCCATTGCCCAATTCAAAGCGCTCGCCACCGGGGTGGCAACAGCAGGGACATTCGATGGACTGCATGCCGGTCATCAGGCGATCATTCAACGATTGATTGATGTTGCGAAGGAGCAGGGCGGCGAATCGATCCTGTTGACCTTTGACCCACACCCTAGAAAGCTCATCCATCCAGAATTTGATTTGGCATTGTTGACCACCATGGAGGAACGTGCTGTTTTGTTGGATGAAATGGGCTTGGACCATCTGATCATTCAAGCCTTTGACAAAACTTTTTCTATGCAGTCATCCTTGGCTTTTGTGCGCAACCAATTGGTGTCACAAATGGGGGTGAAGCATTTGGTCATTGGTTATGATCACCGGTTCGGACGCAACCGCGAAGGGGGTTTTGATCATTTGGTGGAGTACGGGCCGGTTTATGGCTTTGACGTGGAAGAAATTCCCGTATTAGAAATCGATCAAATGCATGTGTCCTCAACGACCATTAGGCAGGCGGTGAAGTCGGGTGACATGCTAGCAGCCACCAAAGGATTGACACGCCCCTACCAAGTCTCAGGCCAGGTGATTCAAGGTCACCAGGTGGGTCGTAAATTGGGTTTTGCCACCGCGAATATGGGGCATATCCATCCAGACAAACTGATGCCAGCCATTGGTGTTTATGCCGTGACTGTTGATTTAGATGGCGATCAGCAATTGCCAGCCATTGCTAACTACGGTGTTCGGCCAACCTTTGGCGGCAAGTCGGAACCTGTTTTGGAAGTGCATGTATTTGACTGCGATAAGGATCTCTACGGTCAAAAGATGGTTGTGCATTTCAACCAGCGAATCCGTGATGAGAAGGCCTTTGAAAGCTCCTCAGATCTGTCGGATCAAATGGCCCTGGATATCCAGGCGGCAAAAAAGATCCACAACCTGCAATAAACTTTTAGAATGTCACCCTGTAGGTCAGCATGCCATGCCTGCCTGCCATGGGGTACACAAAGTTTTCATCGCTGCGTTGACCAGCCGAGTAGTAGCCCCATGTGTAGCCATTGGGCGCATAGGTGACATTGCCCACATTGCGCAGATTCAAGCTTAGGCTCTGGGTTGTGTTGATGTGCCAAGTGGTGGTTAGGTTGAGGGTTTGGTAAGGATCCAGGGCACGCTCATCACTGCCAGTGTTGTCAAGGTATTGCTTGCTGACAGCTTGCCAATCTACGCGGAGGGAGAGGGGTTTGGCATCCACTAAAACATAGGCATTAAGCATGCCTTCGGGCGACATAGCAATGGGGCTGTTGAGGTAGTGGTTGATGACGGCTTGCCCGCTGACGTAGTCAAAGAGCTCCTCTTCAAAGTCGGCGATGCGGTTCCTGCTGAATGTGCCGTTGAAGCCAACCAAAGCCACCTGGGTCACTTTGTAGATTGCCATGAGTTCAATGCCTTGCCGGTAACTGGAAGCCACGTTGGTTCGGATCAATGCCCCGACATCATTCAATGCCCCTGTTGGAACCAATTGATCTTGGTAGGCCATGTGGTAGGCATTGACTTCCCATTTTCCTTTCCCAATGGTTGCATGATGCCCAATTTCCCAATCCATCAACCGTTCGGCCCGGGGTTCCTCCAACTGCATTGATGCGATGAAATCGCCTCGTGTAGGCTCTCTGTTAGCCACAGCCATGGACAAGTATGACCTGCTGTTGTTGGCCCATTGCCTGTCCATTCCCACCTTGGGGTTGAAAAAGGTGAACCGTTTGCTGTCCATGCCATTGAGGTCGACCCGATCTGCATCCAAGCCATAGATGTCATAGCTGATGTGACGCAACTGCAAATCACCGTAGGCCAACCAGTCCCCGTCAAACATGGGTAGTTCAACTTTGATGAAGGTCATGTTGTCGGTCTTGTCCCCATAGGATTCGTAGTAGCGGTAATCCATCGCGCCCACCCCTTGCAGTGGGTTGATAGCCATCCATGGCAGGGTGCCATAATGCTCACCAATGAAGCCCTGCCCGGCGTAACCCATCACGGTTTTCCAATCGCCCACTTGTTTGCTCAGGCTGATGTTGGTTCCCACAGATAGGTTGTCAAGCCATCGCTGTCGCACCAAATTTGTGGATGTAACAGCATTGCCTTCAACGATGGGGTTGGCCAGCCCGTAGGCAGCGTAGTCTTGGTTGGTTTTCCATTGTTCAAAGTAGCCTTTGCCAGTCACCAGGTAGTTGGTCATGTTCAAGGTCCAATCATTGTCCAATGCCATGGTAGCAATCAATTGATGGTGACTTTGACGGTAGTTGTCAATTTCATTGGGGTAGCGGTAGTGGTTGTACGTGGTATTGCCTGACTCGCGCAAATGGTCTGCAGCATCATTGTCTAAATAGTTGTTGAGGATGTAAGCCTCAACGCCGGCCTGATCGCCACGCCATTTCACCATGGGGATGCCCCACCAGGCCTGCTGGCTGACTTCATGGCCGTTGAAGTGCACATAGCGAATGCTCTGGTTGCCTTCCCGGTAAGCCATGGCAAAGAGGTAGCTGTTGAGCTTGGAACCTGATCGGTCCACAAAGCCTTCACTTTGCATGTGGCTCATCCTGCCCATGAACCGCAAGCTTCCCTTGCCTTGAGGCATCTCGCCTGACTGCCATGCATAGGTGGTTCGTGCAGAAAGAAAACTGCCTCCACCCACAGTGATGCTTTGCGATGCTTCTTTATCTGGCTGACCGACTTCCAGTGATAGGCTGCCGCCAAACGCCCCGGGCCCTGCAGTGGATGTGCCAACACCTCGCTGAATCTGAATGCTGTTCAGGGATGATGTCAGATCGGGGGTATTCACCCAGAATACGCCATGCCCTTCAGGGTCATTCAAGGCCACGCCATTGATGGTGACATTGATGCGTGTCTGATCCATGCCACGCATGCGCAGGTAGGTGTACCCCATGCCGTTTCCTGCATCACTTGACTGAAGCAGGGAGGGTTGAAATTGCAGGACAAAGGGCAGACCTTGGCCGTGGTCTGCGGCTTTGATGCTTGCGGCGTCCAATCGGGTTACAGCCATGGGGCTTCGCTTGGAGGCACGAACCTGTATGAGGTCAACACTTTGCAAATCAATGCGTTGCGATTTGCCGCTGAGGCTGTCCAACGGTTGAGCCAAGAGGCTTCCTGTCAGGAGAGTGAAGAAGAAAAGTAGGGGTTTCATGCTGTGATTTCAAGGTTAACACAGCGGTGAAAATCGACTGGGACAATGCAGTCAGTCACTTCCTTGGCAGCATAATCTGCCAGGTTATAAGGGTGTAATCTCAGCCAATCCGGCACCCCTGTGTGAGACAAAGATAGGTGTTCAATGCCTCCAATGCAGTGGTCATTCGGGAGGCGTGACTGCCAGCCAATTCAATGAAGGGCAATTGCCGCTCAATCAGCCATTGGCGGTGCAGACCATAGAGTCGGTCGCGGTCTTCAGGGTTTTCCCTCAAGGGGTCGGCTTCCCATGGCATATCAGGTGCGCAAAGCAGGTAAAGGTGGCCTGGATGCTTGTCCCATGCCTGTAGGATGCTGTCAGGATTGTGGCCAAATTTCTCTTCACACCAAATCACGATAGTCAACAGATCACTGTCTTCAATGCACAGTTTGCTGCCACTAGTTTGAGCCTTTTGAGCGGCCTGCAATTGGCCCTTTGCGATGGCTTGTAGATCCTTGAGGCCATAAGCCTTCTCGCCAAGCTCGGTCAAATAAATTCGCGAATACTCGGGGACCAGGGGCACCTTCAAGTGCTTGCTCAAGGCCATCGAAAGGGTGGTTTTTCCGCTGGACTCAGGTCCGGTGATGACCACGCGAAAGGAGGTGGGAATATGGACTGCCGTCACCAAGCAATGCCCGTCAATGAGCTGAGCGTGGAGGGCATATCGCTGATGGTCAGGCAGGCTTGCGATGGCATGCCCTTCCGTTGCCAATCCGTCCAATGAATCAATGGCAATCGCGCTGAATACAAGGCCTGATTGGCTGGCTGCTTTGTACACGGCTTCTTTTGCTCCCCAGGCGACACGTCGCATCCATTGGGGTTCTTTGGCTTGTTTGATGCGCTTCAAATCGGCATCAGACAAGAACTTGGGTGCAATGATGGCCAGCTGACCCCGATCGCTCTCAATGTCAATCCCTATATCAAGGATGGGGTGCCATGCCCCCACGGCAAGTTGTCCGCCATGACTCATGCTAATATGACCGCCTTGATTACTCAAGGTAGGTTTGTTGTTGACCAATTGGATGTGAATCATCGAGGCATTACAAGCTTTTGCTAGGGCCATTCTTGCGGCCATGGATGCCCGCTGCCCGCTGGGAGATTTGGCATTGATTCGTTCTATATCGGATGGGTGGAGTTGCTGAGTCATCAATTCAATGGCTGCATCTGTCGCATCGTCAATGGCCGTGTGATGGATTCTTAGCCCAGGGAATCCCCCCTTGATAGCGTGAGCCAATTTCTTCGTTGTATTTTTGCTGTTCAAATTCATAACAAGACAGCAAACATCATGGAAAATTCCACCACTACCAAGTACCTTTCACACAAGGTTAAAGATTTGTCATTGGCAGATTGGGGCCGCAAGGAGATTCATCTCGCTGAGGCTGAGATGCCAGGACTGATGTCGCTGCGCGAAGAATACGGCGCATCCAAGCCACTGGCTGGTGCACGCATTGCAGGTTGTTTGCACATGACCATTCAAACGGCGGTGTTGATTGAGACTTTGATCGAGTTAGGAGCTGAAGTGACCTGGTCATCTTGCAATATTTTCTCCACACAGGATCAAGCGGCAGCCGCCATGGCAGCTGCAGGCGTCGCAGTGTATGCATGGAAGGGCTTGAATGAGGAGGAGTTTGAGTGGTGCATTGAGCAAACAATTTTCTTTGGAGAGGATCGCAAACCCTTGAACATGATTTTGGATGATGGCGGCGATTTGACCAACATGGTTTTGGACAAGTACCCTGAGTTGGTTGAGGGTATTGGCGGTTTGTCAGAGGAGACAACCACAGGTGTTCATCGCTTGATTGAGCGCATGAAAAACGGCACACTACCTATGCCTGCTTGCAACGTCAACGATTCCGTGACAAAGAGCAAATTTGACAACAAATACGGCTGCAAGGAGTCGGCTGTTGATGCCATTCGCCGTGCCACCGATTTGATGATGGCTGGTAAGGTTGTCGTTGTTGCGGGTTATGGCGATGTTGGCAAGGGAACGGCTGCCAGCTTCAGCGGAGCGGGTGCCAGGGTTATCGTGACAGAGGTTGACCCCATTTGCGCCTTGCAGGCTGCCATGGATGGTTTTGAAGTGAAAAAAATGGCTAATGCCATTGGTCGCGCAAACATTGTGATTACCACCACAGGTAACAAGGACATCATCACGGAATCTGCGTTCCGCGCCATGAAGGACAAGACGGTGGTATGCAACATTGGCCACTTTGATAATGAGATTGACATGGATTGGTTGAACAGCACGTATGGTGACAGCAAAAGCACCATCAAGCCACAGGTTGATCAATACACGATCGACGGCAAAGAGATCATTGTTCTGGCAGAAGGCCGTTTGGTGAACCTGGGTTGTGCCACAGGTCATCCCAGTTTTGTGATGTCCAACTCATTCACCAACCAGGTGTTGGCGCAGATTGAGTTGTACTGCAACCCTGGGAAATACCCCAATGAGGTGTTCACCCTCCCCAAGTACTTGGACGAGAAAGTGGCACGCTTGCACTTGGCTTCTATTGGCGTGGAGTTGGATGTCCTTTCAGAGGATCAGGCCAGCTACATTGGCGTCACGGTTGAAGGGCCTTTCAAGCCTGAGGCGTACCGTTACTAGTCTGTCAATATTGCCTCATTGATGAGGCAATGAACACCATTTAGGCCCTTCAAGACAGGTTCATAGCCGACTTGATGGCGTCAACCATGTCAAGCTTTTCCCAAGCAAACAAGTTCACGGTCATCTCCTTGGTGATGAGTCCTTTCTCGCCGGGTCGCGTGAAGGTTTTTGTGACCGTCTCTGGCTTGCGCCCCATGTGGCCATAAGCTGCGGTTTCTTGGTAGATGGGCTGCCTTAGGCCAAATTTTTCTTCGATCTGGAAGGGCCTTAAGCCAAACAGTGGCTTGAGCTTGTCAGCGATGTCAGCATCGCTGTGGTTGATCAATGCACTGCCATAGGTGTTGATGTAGAATCCCACTGGGTCCGCCACACCGATGGCGTAGGCAAGCTGAACCAAACATTGCTTGGCCACACCTGCGGCCACTATGTTCTTTGCAATATGTCGCGAGGCATAGGCAGCAGATCGGTCCACTTTGGAAGGGTCTTTGCCAGAAAAGGCACCGCCGCCATGCGCGCCTTTGCCACCGTAGGTATCCACAATGATTTTCCGTCCCGTCAGGCCTGTGTCACCATGGGGTCCACCAATCACAAACTTCCCTGTGGGGTTGATCAAGTAGTTAATGCTGTCGTCATCAAATAGGTCAGCGACACCACCTGAGAGGT
>CAWUSA010000024.1:0-10412 GCA_963925545.1 uncultured Flavobacteriales bacterium
ATCTGTCGTCATACAGCCCCATCACATACATAAGAATAATGGCAGCCATGAGTGTAACAAAAGACGAGCGATCCATGCTTTCAGGCGTTGCAAACAGAAGCCAAGCAATGAAGATGCAAGGGATCAGCACCATTCCGCCGATGCTTGGCGTGGGTCGCTTGTGAAGCTTGCGCTCGTTAGGCATGTCAATCCAATTGACCTTCAGTGCGTACTTGATGATGGAAGGGGTAATTGCGATGACAGCCACAAAGGCTGACACCATGGCTAACACAAGGGATGGGTCAAGAGGGTCAGGAAGCAAGATAAATGAGTCACTCATTTTTCACTGTTTTTCTTTTTGTGTTACAAATCTAATACAATTGTAGACCCTTGCGTATACTTGTAAAATGAAACAACTACTTTTTTTATTGCTTTTTTCGTTTGCGTTTTCGCTCACATCAGTTGCTCAATCAACCACTATTGATAGTGAGGGAATAATTAAAACGGTTGTATCTAAAGCGCTCAATCAAGTTTATGTCTTGTATGAAAATAGAATTGTCACCATAGATTTAGTCTCAATGACATCAAAGGACACGGTTTTTCATGATAATGGAATTGCGTTAGCCGAGTTGTTATGCATCAGTACGTCTAATGAAAATTATTTTTTATCGCCAAGTGGGGGGAGTGTTTTCTTGTTAAAGAGCAACTCGTTAACTAGAATTGACAACTCCTTTGAACATCAAATGCAAACTGGAGCAGCCATATTTATTTATGAGAATAACATTTATAAGTATGGTGGTTATGGATTATGGTCTGATAGAAATTTTATTACGCGATTTGATTTCACAACCGATGAATGGGAACTGGTCTCCTTCAGAAACAGCGAGATCATACCTGTGGGAAGGCGTTCGTCTATTGTAAAAGTCATTAGAGATAATCTGTATGTAATAGGAGGGGTTCAAGTCAATGAATTTGATCCATTGGTTAATGTTAACTCGAATGAGGTCTGGAAATTTGATTTAGTTAATGGCCTATGGACGCTTATAGGTGAGATAAAAGATTTCTCAGAGCAGCTAGTCCGGCATTCAGTGATTGATTTTAATGAAAAGATTATAGTTAATAACCTCCATGATGACGTTCTTCATGAAATTGACATAATCAAGAACAAGATTACAACCTACAGAAGAACGTCGTTTAGCAGAAAATTAAATCAAGGGACCTCCCCGGAGACGAAAATGTTCTATTATAGAAATCAATTTTATGGATTCCTTCCAGGAGTCAATTCCCCGAATAAAATGATTTTATCAAAAAGAAATACCGATGAAATTTTCGGGGAGCTTATTTCGGAAGAAACCTTTTATGAGAATGAAACGAGGCTTGCAATGATGATCCCCACTTTCGCGCTCCTTTTATTGTTAATTCCTTTAGGGCTGGTGGTAAAGAAAAGAAAAAGTCAGCGCGACAGGCTTGTGCTAATGAAGGGTCAGGTGTATTTTAATCATAAAATAATTGCTTTAGACCCCTTAGGCATGACCATATTTACCCATTTAGCTTATGCGAAAAAACAGGTGTATTCAAAAGATATCATTGAATTAATAAATAAACCCCATTTAGATTATTCTCACTCAACAAGAATATTGAACGATACTTTATATAAAATAAATTACAAGCTCAAAACCGCGATAAAAACAGACAATGACATCATACAAGTGAGTAAATCCACATTTGACAAGCGACTGAAGGTGTACGAGATTGACAAGGATCTGTTGATTAAAAAAGCGTAACCCTTATTCAATTCTGTGACTAGGACCAAGTCACTCCAGCGGGCACAAGAGGCCTGGAATAGGTGAGTTAGTCCCCTTGCACTACAACAGCGTCCAGCCCTTGCTAAGCATAGGCTCAGCCACCTTGAACTTCACCTGCTTGGACTCGCCTGTGGCGATGTTCGTGATGGTCACCTTGTCATTTCTTCCGTACTTCTTGCTGCTTGAAGCCTGGCTGCTGGCTGGGTTTGCTTGCTGTGGCGCCTGATGCTGGCGTTGAACCGGGCTGTTGCGTCGGCTGCGTCGGCTACCTTGTCCAGATTGCGGGTTGTTTTGATCGTCTTGCGAGCCCTCATCATTGCCAGGTCCAGAGGTTGTGTACTCCTGCTTCTTGCTGCGCTGAGGTGCGCGTTGCATGCTTTGTGCTGCCCGTTGCGGATCTTGATCCTCTTTAGGTAGCCCGGCATTGAAAAGGAAAGACACGATGCTTTGGTTCATTTCATCGAGCATCCCCATGAATAAATCGTAGGATTCATGCTTGTAAATAAGCAAGGGGTCCTTCTGCTCATAGACGGCGCCCTGCACATTCTGACGGAGGTCATCCATATTCCTCAAGTGCTCCTTCCAGTTGTCATCAATCATTGAAAGAACCACGCCCTTTTCCATATCCTGGATTAGAGTCTGACCTTCTGTTTCAATGGCCCGATCCAAATTGCTAGCAACCTGAAGCCCTTTTGATCCATCAGTGAAAGGCACAAGAATCTTGGTGATTTGATCACCCTGTTCCTTCTTTACATTCTGCAATACGGGAAGCGCTTGCGTCGCCACACGTTGATTCTTTGCTTGGTAATGTGCCATGGCAGCATCAAAAGTGGCGTCACTGAGTTCCGTGGTTTTGTACTGCTCAAAATGCTTCTCTGACACGGGTGTCTCCATGCCATAGGTCTGGAAACAGCTGAGCTTGTAGGAAGCATAAGCAGGGTTGCCGTTAGCTGTGTCTTGCGTGCTGCTTGAGCTGTAGCTGCTCGCTTTGTTGGCAATCATGTCCGCATTCTCCATGGCCATATTCGCGATATCCAAGCTGAGGCGCTCACCCGACAGGGCGTTCTTGCGTTTCTTGTAAATGCCTGTCCGCTGTGAGTTCATCACATCATCATAATCCAGGAGTCGCTTACGCATTCCAAAGTTGTTTTCTTCAACCTTCTTTTGTGCTCTTTCAATGGAGTTGCTCACCATCTTGTGCTGAATGACCTCGCCCTCTTGATGGCCCATGCGGTCCATCATCTTGGCAATGCGCTCAGAGCCAAAGAGGCGCATGAGCTTGTCCTCAAGTGACACAAAAAACTGAGAAGAGCCAGGATCACCCTGTCTCCCTGCACGACCTCTGAGCTGACGATCCACACGGCGCGAATCATGGCGTTCAGTACCTACGATGGCTAGACCACCTGCAGCCTTTGACTCATCGGTGAGCTTGATATCTGTGCCACGGCCAGCCATGTTAGTGGCAATCGTGACAGTGCCTGGACGGCCCGCTTCAGCGACAATGTCTGCCTCCTTTTGGTGAAGCTTTGCGTTGAGAACCTGGTGCGGGACCTTGCGCATGTTAAGGGCCCGAGCAAAGAGCTCAGAAATCTCTACCGAGGTTGTACCTACAAGCACCGGCCTACCGGAATCCCTCAAGGTGATCACCTCATCAATGGCCGCATTGTATTTCTCTCTGTTGGTCTTGTAAACCAAATCTTGCCGATCGTCACGGACAATGGGTCGGTTAGTCGGGATCACTGTCACGTCCAGCTTGTAAATCTCATAGAATTCACCCGCCTCAGTTTCTGCAGTGCCTGTCATGCCAGACAGCTTGTTGTACATCCTGAAATAGTTCTGCAAGGTGATTGTTGCATAGGTCTGTGTCGCCGCCTCAATGGTCACATCCTCCTTAGCCTCAAGGGCCTGGTGCAAGCCATCAGAATAGCGCCTGCCATCCATGATGCGGCCGGTTTGTTCATCCACGATTTTAACCTTGGAATCCATCACGACATACTCAACGTCCTTTTCGAACAAAGCGTAAGCCTTCAAGAGCTGACTCATGGCGTGCACGCGCTCACTCTTTAGTCGGTAGTCCTTCAGCAAGGCATCTTTCTGCTGTGCCTTGGAGGCAAGGTCCACGTTAGACTGCTCAATGACGTTGAGGTCTGTTGACATGTCAGGCATCAAGAAGAAGTCTGCGCTGGTTCGCTCACTCAAGAGGTCAATGCCCTTGTCGGTGAGGTTGATCTGGTTGGTCTTCTCCTCAATGGTGAAGAACAAATCCACATCAATCTTCTTCATTTGCTTGCCCTGCTCAGCCATGTAAACCCCTTCCGTCTTCTGGAGCAGTTGCTTGCTGCCTTCCGTCGAAAGGAACTTGATCAAGGCCTTGTTCTTTGGAAGGGCACGGAATGAACGCAACAGCTCGACGCCACCTTGCTCATTGTCGCCTGCTTCTATCAGTATTTTCGCCTGCCTCAATGACTCCTGAGCGACCGCTTTCTGGTGATTCAATAGGTCCACCACATGGGACTTGAGGTGCGTGTATTCCTGAACATCGCCATTGGGGGTCGGTCCAGAAATAATCAAAGGTGTCCGCGCATCATCAATCAACACAGAATCTACCTCATCCACAATGGCAAAGTGATGCTTTTGCTGGACAAGATCGCCCATCTCTTTGGCCATGTTGTCACGCAAGTAATCAAAGCCAAACTCATTGTTGGTTCCAAAAACGACATCCTTTCGGTAGGCCATTCTTCGCTCTTCAGAGTTGGGTTGGTGCTTGTCAATGCAATCCACCTCCAAGCCATGGAACTGATACATCGGACCCATCCACTCTGAATCTCGCTTAGCTAGGTAGTTGTTCACGGTTACCACATGTACCCCGCGGCCAGACAAGGCATTGAGATAGACAGGTAAGGTGGCAACCAAGGTCTTGCCCTCACCGGTAGCCATCTCTGCAATACGACCCTGGTGCAACACCACGCCGCCGATTAGCTGCACATCGTAGTGCACCATGTTCCAGGTCACGTCAACGCCTGCTGCTGACCATGTTTGGTGCCAAGTTGCGGTTTGCGTTGCGTCATCTGAAATGCTGACGGCATCCAATGTGGCAGCGAGGCTTCGATCCAACACCGTGGCCTCAACCACCAAATCGCCATTGGACCATTGCTTGGCTGTTTCACGGATGACCGCAAAGGCCTCTGGTAAAATGTCAGTAAGGATGGACTCTTCCTTGTCAAGTAAATCTTTTTCTGCCTGTTCAAGTTGCTTGTACAGGTCATCCTTCTCAGCAAAATTTTCTGTCGACTCAATCTGCTGCTTAAGGTCGTCAATGATGCCCTGCTCAGGCTTGCCCCCCTCTTTCAAGCGCAGCTTAAAGTCTGCGGTCTTGTCTCTCAAACCCTGTGCAGTGATGCCTTTGATGGCAGCTTCAGCAGCATGGATCTTCTCGATGAAGGGTTTGATCTCCTTGATGTCTCTTTCCGACTTATCCCCAAGGAGTTTTTTGAGTAGGTTTTGAATCATGACAGCTTGTTCACCTGTTAATCACGTGCGCAACGGATCAATACTCATCTTCATTCCACAAGAAATCGTCATCTGTGGGGTAGTCAGGCCAGATATCAATGATGCCTTCATAGGTCTCGGGCTCTTCTTCCTCAACCTGTTGCAGGTTTTCAACCACCTCCATGGGGGCGCCTGAGCGGATAGAGTAATCGATGAGCTCGTCCTTGGTGGCGGGCCATGGCGCGTCACTGAGGTAAGAGGCAAGTTCAAGGGTCCAGTACATAATTGTAAGGTGTAGGAAAGACGCAGATTAATAGGGTAGTCAGTTGCGCAAAAGTAATTTTTTATTTGACGTAGGCAAATAGGAACAATCTACTTTGCCACCCAAGGGATATCCAAAACGTCAAAAGTCGTGCCCAGCCAACGACTCAGCGTAAAAAAATAATCACTCAATCGGTTGATATAAGGCATAGAATCTCCTGGAAAGGGCTTGTTTTCTGCATCGAGTTTGCTTTGCAAGGCCGCACAATGCCTCTCAGCCCTGCGACAAACTGTCCGACAAACATGCGCTTGGCTGATGACAACATGTCCGCCCGGCAAAATAAATTGCTTCATTGGCGTCAAATCTTGATCCATGGTGTCGATAGCAAGCTCCAAGTTAACGGTCCATTGCGAATGAATTGCAGGCAGCTTTTCCACCATGTCTGGCAGGTCATTGGCCATGTGGGATCCGATGCTGAACAAGTGACTTTGAACGTTGCCCAGCTCAGCCAACCTTAGCTTGAGCGCGTCTTGCTTGTCGCGAGTCGCTTCGTTGCCTGTTTCTGTGTTGAGCAAATCCTTGAGCATGCCAACCTGTGCGTTGAGCTCATCCAGGCTGCCATAGGCGTCAAGCCTTGAGTCTGACTTGCTGATGCGTGTGCCGCTGAACAAGCCCGTTGTGCCGTTGTCTCCAGATTTGGTGTAGATCTTCATGTCAGTATGCGCGTTGGTCGTTGCCCTCCATGTAGTTCACAAAGCTTTGATTGGCCACACGGGTGCCGCCGGGGGTGGGGTAGTTGCCAGTGAAATACCAGTCGCCAAGGTTTTGCGGGCAAGAAGCGTGCAAATCCTCAATGCGTTGGTAAATGATCTTGACCTCAGCCTTCACATGCTTTGGTGTGAGGATGACGGCGATCTCATCGGAAATCTCATCTGCAGAGAAATGACTGTAGACCGCCTTCACGGCATTGATTTGTTCCTCTTTGGGTTTCTTGAGCTCAGATTTTGCTAGCTCATAGGCCTTAGGGAGAACCTGATCAAGCTTTCGCTTCTTGAGCAGAGAAACCACTGCTTGGAATGCGGCAAAATCCTTCATTCGGGCCATGTCAATGCCGTAGCAATCGGGGTAACGAATCTGTGGGGCAGAAGACACAATGATGATGCGCTTAGGGCCAAGCTTATCAAGCATTCCTAAAATACTCTTTTTCAGCGTCGTGCCCCGGACAATGCTGTCGTCTACCGCAACCAAGCTGTCTTGAGGGCCAACCAAGTTGTAGGTGCTGTCATACACATGTGCCACCATGTCATCCCTGCCGGTGTCCTCTGCAATGAAGGTCCGGAGCTTGATGTCCTTCCACGCAATTTTTTCAACGCGGGGACGCTGCATCATGATGTCCATGACATCCTTCTCCTTGGGGCTTTTGCCCAACCCGATGATCGCTTTCGCCTTCAATTCATTCAGCAAATCTTCTGCGCCTTGAACCAGGCCCATGTAGCTGATCTCAGCGGTGTTAGGGATGAAACTAAAGACCGTGTGGTCAAAGTTGCCACCCGAAGCTTCCATCACCCGACGGGTTAGTCGGCGGCCAAGCTCAATACGTTCCTTGTAGATGTCTCCATCATTGCCTCGCGAGAAGTAGATGCGCTCAAAAGAACAAGCCAACCGCTCCTTAGGCGTTAAGATTTTCTCGATGCTGAGATCGCCATTTTTCCTGATCCAAACCATGTGGCCAGGAGGGACCTCCTTCACCTGATCGAAAGTCAGGCCAAAAGCCGTTTGAATCACTGGACGTTCAGAAGCCACCACAGCCACTTCATCATCCACGTAGTAGTAAGCTGGACGGATGCCGTTAGGATCCCTCAATAGAAATCCATCGCCCTGACCAATCATGCCACCCATGGCATAGCCACCATCCCAGACCTCTGAGGCTTTTTTCATCACCCTGTTGAGGTCTAAGTTGTCAGCAATGAATTGGCTTCGGTGGCCTTTATCCAAGCCGTGAACAGTCTTCGCGTCTTCATGCAAACGCTCGTTTTCCACATCCAGGAAATGCCCAATCTTCTCCATGATAGTCACCGTGTCGGTGCTCACCTTGGGGTGCTGTCCAAAGCTCACCAGCTCTTCCATCAGCTCTTCCGTGTTGGTCATATTGAAGTTGCCAGCGACAATCAAGTTGCGGCTCATGAAGTTGCTCTGTCTGAGGAAAGGATGGCAGGCCTCAATGCTGTTTTCACCATGGGTTCCATACCGCAAATGCCCCATGTAAATCTCACAGGCAAAGGGCAGATTCTCCTTTACCCACTTGGCGTCCTTGAGCCGCTCAGGCTTGCCGTCCAAGCGCTCAGCCAGGCTAAGTTGAATGCGCCCATAGATATCCTGCATAGGCTTAGGCTCAATGCTGCGGTAGCGTGTGATGTAACGTTTCCCAGGAGGCATACCCATCTTGATGCCAGCCAATCCCGCGCCATCTTGGCCGCGGTTGTGCTGCTTTTCCATCATCAGAATCATCTTATTCAGGCCATACAAAGCCGTCCCGTAGGTTTCCAGGTAATGGTCCAGGGGTTTGCGAAGTCTAAGGAGTGCTATGCCGCACTCATGCTTGATGGCGTCGCTCATGAAGTGACAAAGGTAATGCTTGGCCACCGCTTGACTATCTTTGCTAGACAGAAAACTGCCATGGACACACTTCCTCTTGTCGTAGACATTCATACCCATATTTTGCCAGAAACCATGCCAAATTGGGCATCAAAATTCGGCTATGGGGGCTTCATCCATCTGGATCATCATTGCCCTGGTTGCGCAAAGATGTACAAGGACTCCACCTTCTTTCGAGAAGTGGAGGCCAACTGCTGGGATCCGTCCACTCGCATCCACGAATGTGATCAACAAGGGGTAGGGATGCAGGTTTTAAGCACGGTGCCCGTGATGTTCTCTTACTGGGCAAAGCACCAAGACACCCTGGACCTATCCATGTTCCTCAACGACCACATTGCAGAGATTGTGAAGAGCTACCCCGGTCGCTTTGAAGGTCTGGGAACCTTGCCTATGCAAGCCCCTGAGCTAGCCATCAAAGAGCTGGAGCGCTGCAAGGCCATCGGTCTCAAGGGCGTCCAAATCGGCTCCCACATCAACCAATGGAATTTAAATGCCCCTGAGCTGTTCCCAGTATTCCAAGCTTGTGAAGCCCTGAATATGGCAGTTTTTGTGCACCCTTGGGACATGATGGCAAAAGAAAGCATGCCCGATTACTGGCTGCCATGGCTGGTAGGCATGCCAGCAGAAAGTTCATTGGCCCTGAGTTCCCTCATATTTGGTGGGGTCTTTGAGCGCTTGCCAAATTTGCGGGTGGCCATTGCACATGGTGGGGGCTCCTTCCCTGCAACCCTAGGTCGCATAGAACACGGCTTCAATGTCCGGCCTGACCTCTGTGCGGTTGACAACGACAAGCCGCCCACATCCTACATGGGAAAATTCTGGTTGGACTCCCTGGTCCATGACCCCCGCATGTTGGACATGATCGTAGACACCGTAGGAGAAAATCGGGTTGCTGTTGGCTCCGATTACCCCTTTCCCCTGGGTGAACACGAACCGGGCAAACTGGTCCGAAACATGCCATGGGCGGATGCAAAAAAAGCAAAAATTTTAGCGGCCAATGGCCTTGAATGGCTCAATGGCTGAGTGACACGTGAAGCTGCTTGGCTTCCATCTCACTGAAGGCAATAGACTGGCCATGTACTTGCATCACTTGATGCCCTTGTTTGTCTTGACCTACCTTGACCAATTCACTGCCAAGCGAGACCTTGAATTCGTTAAGTTTTGCTAATAAATCTTGGTTGTCTGCCGCAGCCACCAAGGTGAATGAATCACCTGGTTTTGCTGCAAAGAAGGTGGTTCCCTCTGTGGGCTGAATGGTCAGGTCATAGGAAGGAATGGGGTCACCATGCGGGTCGATGGTAGGATCCCCTAAGAATCTACCAAGCCTTGCAATGAGTTCGTTGGAACGCACATGCTCCAGCTGCTCAGCGATGTCATGCACTTTGTCCCAAGCAAAGCCTAAGTGTTCTGACAAAAAGACCTCCCACAAGCGGTGGTTTCGAAGCAATTGAATGGCCTTGCGTTGGCCGATTTCAGTCAAGGAAATGCCACCGTATTTCACATAGTTCACCAAGCCTTTGCCATCCAGTTTTTGTACCATGGCAGTCACCGAAGGCGCAGCCAATTTGAGGTGCTTTGCCAGTGCGTTGGTGCCAACCTGACCCTTGTCGTCGGCCAACTTGTCAATGGCCTTGAGGTAGTCTTCCTCGTTGCGGGTGAGTTGATCATTCATGATCAGTCGGTGAATCGCGAATCCGTTGCCATAACGGTGCTACACTGATCACAGGTTCGCTTGTTGACATCGTGGTAGTAGTCGCGGAAATGCGGTTGAAAATCGACCTCCACGTCCTTCAACTCAAAATGCACCTCATGAAGCTTGTGGTTGCAGCCTTCGCAGTACCATGCCAGGCCATCGATGAAGCCTTTACCTGCTCTCGTACGCTCCACCACCAGGCCAACGCTGCCTGCCTCCCGAATGGGAGAGTGCGGCGTATTCGCTGGCACAATCATCATGTCACCTGATTCGAGCACATGGTCCACGGGCTGGCCATTTTCCTGTGTTCTGACCGTGATGCGTCCCTCGAGTTGGTAAAAAAACTCCTCGGTTTCATTGAGGTGGTAATCCTTCCTTGCGTTAGGTCCAGCGACCACCATCACAATGAAGTCTTCTGCATCAGGGGTGAGGTTCTTATTGCCCACAGGGGGCTTGAGTTGATCGCGATTGGCGTCCAACCAGCGTTGAAAGTTGAAGGGTTTGATCATGAATCAAAGGTATGACATCC
>CAWUSA010000025.1:0-47583 GCA_963925545.1 uncultured Flavobacteriales bacterium
ACCTTCCTCACCGCTTGCGCGGGCAGTTTCTTTAGAGTCCCCACCATAATGTGCTGGCAACTAAAGATAGGGGTTGCGCTCGTTGCGGGACTTAACCCAACACCTCACGGCACGAGCTGACGACAACCATGCAGCACCTTGCAGTCCGTCCGAAGAAAGGGATGTTTCCATCCCGGTCGTTCTGCATTTAAGCCCTGGTAAGGTTCCTCGCGTATCATCGAATTAAACCACATGCTCCACCGCTTGTGCGGGCCCCCGTCAATTCCTTTGAGTTTCACCGTTTCCGGCGTACTCCCCAGGTGGATTACTTAAAGCTTTCGCTTGGTCGCTAACAGTGTATCGCTAACAACGAGTAATCATCGTTTACGGCGTGGACTACCAGGGTATCTAATCCTGTTCGCTACCCACGCTTTCGTCCCTCAGCGTCAGTTACACGATAGTAAGCTGCCTTCGCAATCGGTGTTCTACGGCATATCTATGCATTTCACCGCTACATGCCGTATTCCGCCTACTTCCAGTGTACTCAAGATCTCCAGTATCAATGGCAATTCTACAGTTAAGCTGCAGGATTTCACCACTGACTTAAAGATCCGCCTACGGACCCTTTAAACCCAATAAATCCGGATAACGCTTGCACCCTCCGTATTACCGCGGCTGCTGGCACGGAGTTAGCCGGTGCTTATTCAAATGGTACATTCAGCCTTCTACACGTAGAAGGGTTTATTCCCAAATAAAAGCAGTTTACAATCCAAAGGACCGTCATCCTGCACGCGGCATGGCTGGGTCAGAGTTGCCTCCATTGCCCAATATTCCTCACTGCTGCCTCCCGTAGGAGTCTGGTCCGTGTCTCAGTACCAGTGTGGGGGGTCACCCTCTCAGGCCCCCTACCCATCGTAGCCTTGGTGAGCCATTACCTCACCAACTAGCTAATGGGACGCATGCCCATCTTTTACCGCCGGAGCTTTCCTCGCTCGATCAGGAGATCGTACGAGCATATGGGATATTAATCCGGATTTCTCCGGGCTATCTCCCAGTAAAAGGTAGGTTGCATACGTGTTACGCACCCGTTCGCCGGTCTCAAACATCCGAAGACATTCTACCCCTCGACTTGCATGTGTTAAGCCTGCCGCTAGCGTTCATCCTGAGCCAGGATCAAACTCTCCATTGTAAAGAAAGTTATAGACCATCTGGCGTTAATCAGGGAAAGTTACTCAAAGAATCTTCTTAAGGTTGAAGCTCTTATGATTTCGCAATATGTAAAAGAACATTGAAGCTAGTGCTCCGTTCGTTTCCCCGCCCGGAATACTCTGCGAGGAGATATTCGTTCCGTTTGGGGAGTGCAAATGTAACACGACTTCCTTAGCTCGCAACACCCTAAATGAAAATAACTTCTATCTTTCTCGCAACAGCCTGTTTTTCAGGCAGAAAAATGTTAAAATTTATTCAGGATCACCAAGCGTGACAGGGATTACCTGCCCTGCGTGCAGCAAATGACCATGTAGGGCAAACTCTGCTACATACTGTGCCATGGTGGCCGGTTGAACCGGTGCCTGGAGACCTGGGAATGCCTCCTCTAGCATGTCTGTTTGTACTGCGCCCAGACAGAGCGCGTTGAAAATGAGACCTTTTGGCCCCAATTCGGCCTGCAAACATTCAGTCAAAATTGACAAAGCACCCTTGCTGCTCGCATAAGCTGAGAGACCGGGGAACTTGGAAGCGCCTTGATAGCCACCCATGCTTGATATGTTCAGTATGTGGGCTTTTTTGCTAAACAGTGGCAATGCAGCCTGTGTCAACATGGCTGTTCCTGCCCAGTTCACATCAGCCATGTCATGAAAATCAGATCGCTCCATTGAAACAAAGGGCTTATTTACCAAGGTACCAGCATTGTTAATCAAGGCATCGATAACAGAACCTGAGGACTCCATGGAACGAGCCCATGCCTTTATGCTGTCATCTGAACGAAGATCCACGGCATGCATGGTAGCTCCAGGTATCTGGAGATCCTTGTTCCTAGACAAGGCGTGCACCTGATGACCTGCAGCAAGCAGGTATTCAACTGTGGCACGTCCAATACCTCTTGAACATCCGGTAACAACAAATTGTTTCATGAAAGGGTTAATCGGTTGGTGCGCAATTGCATGATGCACAACCCTCCGATTCAGGGGCCATGAATTTCATAACCACCCAAATCAAAGCGTAAAAGACCACGGTCCATAAGAGCATTGCAGACATGTCAACAAGTTAAGTTAGAATACGGTCTCCCACAAGGTTATGATAACGCAACAAAAGCTGCCCATGCCACCACGTAGGCAAAGAGGCTCATGAGGACGAATTGTGTAAGTGCCAATGTCCAACTCCGTGACTCCCTTGCGACAACGACCAGGGTGCTCATGCACTGCATGGCAAAGGCGTAAAAGAGCAGCAGGGAGATTCCCATGGGTAAACTGAAAAATGCTTCCCCTGTTTCTGGGTTGATTTGGCTAGCCAAGGTTGCATGAATACTCTCTATGCCTTCGTCTCCGACACTATATAGTGTCGCCATGGTCCCAACAAAGACTTCACGGGCCACAAATGAGCTCAGAATAGCCACAGATATTTTCCAATCATAACCCAACGGTCGCATGACGGGCTCAATGAACTGACCTGCGATGCCAATGTAACTCTCTTCAATGGGCACACTGACCCGGTCCTTCGTGAAGTCAGCAGCATGATCTGGTCCAAAACTGGCAGCAAACCATAAAATCACTGAAATAGCCACAATGATTTTACCAGCCTCCTTAACAAAGGAGCTGGTTTGACGCCAAATCGTCATGCCAACATTGCGTGGCTGTGGCCATCGGTACTTTGGCATCTCCAATAAGAAATCAGGTGCTTTTACTTTAGCCTGTGATCGCTTCCACCTATTCAACAAGGCCGCGGCGGCTAAGGCAGCTGCAAACCCTAAAAAGTACAGGCCAAACAAAACCAGCCCCCGTAAATTGATTCCCATCAATGCCATGTCAGGGATCACCAGTCCAATGATCAATGCATAGACCGGTAAACGGGCAGAGCATGTAATGAATGGCGTGACTGCAATGGCTAACCACCGTTCCCTGCCGTCTTCCATGTTGCGCGTCGACATGATGGCTGGAATGGCACATGCTGTGCCACTGATCATGGGAACCACAGACTTACCGCTCAGGCCAAATGGTCGCATGAATCGGTCCATCATGAAGACCACCCGTGACATGTACCCAGACTCTTCCAATAAGGCGATGAATCCAAACAACATGGCAATTTGTGGCACAAACATCAATACCCCCGTGATGCCCGGCATCAAGCCATGGGTGATCATGTGTGTAAAAAACCCGCCGGGGAGCTTGGCATTGATCGATTGAGAAAGGGAAGTCATCATTTCGTCGATCGCAACCATGGGTCCTTCACTGCCATAAAACAAGGCCTGGAAAATCACAAATAGCAAGCCAAACAATACCACAGAACCCCACAGCGGATGCACAAGTATGCGATCAACCTTGGTAGAGAATCGACGATCCTGCTCAGGGTAACTGGTTAAAAAACTACCAAGCCATCGATTCACCTGTCGGTAACGCTGAATGGCCTCATCTGCACGAAGGCGTTTAGGTCCGCGGCCGCTTTCACGAATTTTTGCTTCATGCGCTGGTTGAGATAAACTCCGAAGCCACGTTTTATAGATGTACTCATCCCCCTCTTGCAGGGCTGCTAACCACTGAAGATGGATGCCTCCTGGTTGGAAAAGGGGTGCGTGAGGCGATGCCTTTGCACGTAAAATAGTTGGCTGAATAGCCTCCATACCTTCTCCCGTTCTGGCATTCACGATCAAAACCTCACAACCAAGGGATTCACCCAAAGCAGCATGATCCAAAACCAGGCCCCTATGAGCCATGTCGTCAGCCATGGTAATGACCAACACAGCGGGGATACCAAGGTCTAAGACTTGAGAAAAAACAAAGAGGCATGTCTTCAAATTGGTGCCATCAGCTACGCCGATGACCACATCGACCTCCCCTTCTTCATGCACATTGAGCAGGCTATCCATCACCACCGCTTCATCAGCTGATGAGGGGTGCAAACTGTAAATGCCTGGCAAATCGATGATCTCAGCTAACTGACCGGGTGCCAACTTGGTCAAACCACTGGTCCTTTCCATGGTCACGCCAGGGTAATTGCTAACCTTTTGATTCATCCCCGTCAATTGATTGAACAGGGTAGATTTGCCCGTGTTGGGCCGACCGACCATGGCAATGCGCAAGGACTGCTTAGCTTCCATGTGGACGGGTTATGGGGATTCTCTTTGCCAGTGAGCGGCGCATGCTAATTTGTGTGCCTTGAACACGGAAGCACATGGGATCCCTGAATGGGGCAACAAATAAGAGTTCAATTTCTTCACCTGGCAAGCAACCCATCTCAAAGAGTTTCACACTCACGCCCTCTTCTGGTTCAAGCACGATGGCTTTTTGCCCAATGCGGAGATTGCTCAGATTCATGCCTGCAAGGTAAGGCAGATTGTTGTTTAGATTGATTCTAATTTGCCGAATTCCCTCTCTCGAAGAAACACTTAAAGCAGCATGGTCACCGGCGCTTCAAGGAAGGCCTTCAGGCTGTTCAGGAATGCTGAACCTGTAGCGCCATCCACAGCCCTGTGGTCACAGCTCAAGGTGACTTTCATGACATGGCCTGGCACGACCTCGCCATCCTTGACAACTGGCACGGATTGAATGCCGCCAATGGCAAGTATGCAAGCATCTGGTGGGTTGATGATGGCCGTGAAATCCTCCACACCAAACATCCCTAGATTAGATATCGTGAAGGTGTTGCCTTCCCAATCCTGGGGCTGCAACTGCTTGTCTCTTGCGCGCTGCGCAAAGGATTTAACTTCAGTTGAGATATCCGATAGGGATTTTGCGTCCGCATGGCGAACCACCGGTACCAATAAGCCATCCTCTACAGCCACCGCAATGCCAACATGGACATCGTAGTTGGTGCGAATAACATCACCCAGCCAAGAGCTATTCACAGCGGGGTGTTTTTTCAAGGATTTCGCCACAGCTTTCACCACCATGTCATTGAAGGAGATTTTAACCGTGGATTCTGCATTCAATAGGCTGCGTGAGGCCATGGCAGCTCCCATGTCAATGGACATTGATACATAGAAATGCGGTGCGGAAAATTTACTTTCACCCAAGCGCGAGGCAATGACCTTCCTCATTTGCGACACGGGGGTATCTAGGTAGCCAGAGCTAGGGTAGTTCTGTGCAACAGCCGGGGAAGCGACAATTGGCGCAGCAGCTGCAACCTCAATGTCCCTTTTGACAATGCGACCACCTTCACCACTGCCAACAATACCAGCCAAACTCAAGCCTTTGTCTGCAGCCAGGGATTTAGCCAATGGGGAAGCCTTGATGCGGCCTGTGCTCGCTAATGGAGCAAGTGCTACAGGAGCTGGGGCTATAGGTGCAGCAGGTGCAGGCGTTGACACTGCCTTTTCCGAATCTGTTTCCTTTGATGGTTTTAATTCAACCGGCGATTCGCTGGCTGCTGAGGCAGTGAGCAATGCGCTGATGTCTTCACCTTTCTCGCCGATGATGGCAAGAATGCTATTCACTGGAGCTGCCTCACCTTCTTTAGTGCCAATGTATAAAAGCTCACCCTCTTGACCCGGAAAGGATTCAAAATCAAGGGTTGCCTTATCAGTTTCAATTTCCGCAAGAAGCATCCCTTCCGTAACGACATCACCAATTTTGATGTGCCATTTAGCTACAACACCTTCAGTCATGGTGTCACTCAGTTGGGGCATGTTAATTACAATGGCCATGGTTCAATGTTTTAAGTGATTGCGGAATCCGTGCAATTATTCAGTTACAAAGGGGTAATCCTCTTGGGTGTAGACATGTTTGAACAGCTCATGACCTTCAGGGAAGGGTGAGTTGCTAGCAAATTCAACACATTCAGCCACCAGCGCTTTCACGCGCTGATCAATGACTTCAAGGTCTTCTTTTGTGGCCCACTTCTTCTTGAGGAGCATTTCCTTGGATGTTAAGATGGGATCAACCTTCTGGTACTCTGAAACCTCCCCCTTGGTTCGGTAAAGCTGTGCATCTGACATGGAATGCCCCTTGTAACGGTAGGTCCTAATTTCCAAAAATGTTGGACCACCACCATTGCGGGCGCGATCAACAGCTTCTTGAATGGCTGCATAGGTGATGGCAGGATCCATGCCATCAACTGCTTGGCAAGGCATTTCATACCCCAAGCCCAATTTCCATATTTCGCTGTGATTGGCTGTGCGCTCAACCGACGTGCCCATGGCGTAGCCATTGTTCTCTACAATGAAAACCACTGGCAAATTCCAAAGCATGGCCAGGTTAAAAGTTTCGTGCAAGGCCCCTTGTCGCGTGGCACCATCCCCCATGTAAGTCAAGGTCACATGATCCTTGTCCTGGTATTTGTCTGCAAAGGCAATGCCTGCACCTAAGGGTATCTGCCCCCCAACAATGCCATGGCCTCCAAAAAAGTTATGCTCCTTGGAGAAAATGTGCATGGAGCCACCCTTGCCTCTCGAGGTGCCATCCACACGGCCCATAAGTTCTGCCATCACACGGCGGGGATCTACCCCTAAACCAATGGGTTGCACATGGTTACGGTAGGCAGTGATCATCTTGTCACCCTTATTCATGGCGAGCAAAGATCCAGCTAAAATAGCCTCTTGCCCATTGTACAAATGCAGGAATCCACGGATCTTCTGCTGGATGTACAAGGCAGAACACATGTCTTCAAACTTTCGCCAGAAGCTCATGTCCTCATACCATTTAAGGTAGACTGCTTGGGTTAATTTTTTCTTTGCCATATCTTAGGGATAGGAGACAAAATTACGCCAATATGTCCATGGTCAGTCCAGCAGCTGATTCAAGTCTATCAGAGCTGAAAAACGGATGGTATTCTCCAAGGGGGATCGCACCGACTGATCAGCGGGGAAAAGGTAAGCAAAGTCAAGACCTATCAAGCTATACCTAAGGCCAAAGCCCATGGTGTAGAAGCGGCGATTGCCCTTGGTTTGATCCTCGTGCTGGTACCCTCCACGGACGGCGAATTTGTCATCATACCAATACTCAAGCCCCATGTTTACCATGAACTCACGCATGAGTTCATTCATGCCCTCAGGTTTTGCTGCAGGATCCCACGATTGAATCATGCCTTGAACCACCGACACGTTATCGTCCATGCCTTTGAGTATCTCGTAGCGATCACCATCGTTGTCCTCATCCAAGAGATCTCTCAAAGGCTTGGTTGGCACCAAGAGTTTGTTGACATCCAAGAGGATGGTGACACGGTTGTAGCGGTCCAATGTCCAATTGTAACCAATGCCTGTGCGTAAATTTGTGGGAATGAAGTCTTCGCGGCCACTCTCGGTGTACTTCACCTTGGCACCTATATTGGAGACATTGAAGCCGCCCAGCCATTGACCTTTCTGCCCATCGGGTAAATTCATTTCATTGCCTTGGTAGTACAGAGAAATATCGGTTGAGACAGTCTGTCCTGGCTTGGTTTGCAAACCGCCGACTACCTGACCCTGAGTCAAGTCTGACATGGCATAACGCAGGGATACACCCGCAGATAAATGCTCTGACAACTTCAAGGCATAAGCCACATCTACGGCCATTTCATAGGGCCGGTAGGTGCCTTGCTCATCGCCTTGCTCGTTGCGGAAGGTGATGTCACCCAGGCTGAAATAACGGAGACTTGCACCAATACCGCTTCGCTCACCAAGCCCTACTGCCACATTGGCAAACATCAATTCCACATCAGGAACCAGTTGACGCAACCACGGGGTGTAGGATAAGCCCCCCTGAGTTGTTCCCTCCCCAAGAAACGCCAGCTTGGCTGGATTCCAGAAGATGGCATTGGCGTCTGGCTCTAAAGCTAAGCCCGCATTAGCCATGCCGCCGGCACGGGCATCAGGCCCAATAGCCAACATAGGCATAGCAGAGGTGACAACATTGAGGTTGTCTCCAAATGCTGTTGTCTGCGCCACTGTGCTCAGGGATAGGGTTGCACACAATAGTGCAAAGCTGAAACGTCTTATAATGCTGTGATTCATGGTGGCAAATATATTGCTTAGTTCAAAAGAATGAGTCGGTCGGCGGCAGCAGCTTTCTGGCCATCTGACAGGCGGGTGACATCCATGCGCACAACGTACCAGCCAGCCGGTAACATTTGCCCTTTGCCACCACGTCCATCCCATACCATAGGCTGCAACACAGATGCCTGTGGAACGCCCTCCCAGGAGGATTCGTATACCGCGGCCCCAGATGCAGATAAAATTTGGCAAGTAACTTTCAAACTGTCTCCCGATGCATTGTGTTCCAAATCTAAATGGAACGGTCCCCTACCGGGGTTCGGGTAAATGCGCAGGTCACCCAAAACCAGCTGATCCCGCGAAACCACATAAAAATTCACTTCCGCCACAGAGACGTTGTTGTAACTATCCCAAGCGCGAACAGCAAAGACGTGGGAGCCATCTAACAAATCGTTGAACGGCCAAGTTGCTTGACCACTTTGGTAGGTGTTGGGGTCTGCCTCAAACCGCGAATTCATGGAAAAAGCCTGATTCCAATCCCCGTCCAAAGCACCCATCAAATCATGACCAATGCCATTGCCAACCACATTGATGCCGCTGGGGTCACTCAATCGCACCAAACCTAAGGGGTCAGGCCCAGTGATGCCTCCATCGATGAAACCTGTGTTCCCTATGAACACCTCGATGGATGGACCTGATGTGTCCAGAGGTGCTGAGGTGTTGATGCCTCCTACCAGCAAGCGGCCATCAGACCCTGAGGCATCTATCAGACCGTTGTCAGCATACAAGGATAAGCGCCCCTTACCAACTTGCAGGGCAATGTCCAAGGGCATGAACCATGTCGCTGTGAATTGACCATCTGCCACATCAACATCACCCCTGTAGGCCGCATTGTCCCAGGTATTGAAGTTGATGGCAGGTCCCTGACCATCGTTGCGCAAGGTTTGTCTATGCTGCGCCTTGTCAAAGAGAATGAGCTTAAGGCGGCCATTGAATGTAGACATCACCTGGCCCGATAGGCCCTCTTGAATATGGCCAGATATACGCACTTGCGACAGGGCCTTCAAGGTGTCATTCAATCCAGATACTGCAGGAAGGACAAGGCCATTGAGGCTGTCAATAACGATGTCATGTTCAGGGACATTTAAGCGCAGGGCCGGGTCACCAAGCAAGGTGAATCGAAGCTTGTCCGAACGGTTTGTTGAATTTTTTGCTGATCGAAGGATCTGACCGAAGGTTCGGTAACGGTTGTCTTCCTTTTCAAAAATCGTATGGAAAATGCTGTCACTGAGCATGGCACCTGCATCCACATAAATCACCCGTGTTGTGCTGAGCAAGGCAATAGCCCCGCCTTGGGGATTCATCAACAACTCCTCTCCTGCAGACGTCCTCAGGGGATCATCCAAGCGAGAGAATTCGCAGGTGATGGTGACAAACAAGGGCAATTTCGCCCCGTTACTGAAGGCTGTCACATCGGCCAACTGCAAGATGTTTTCACTGCTCCACCCCACTTCACCGCCATGTCCCACATAGGTTGTCACCAAATTGCCGTCATTGATGTTTTGCAAGAGATCTTGCCTCACGCCAGGGTAGCTTTGAGACCCAGCACTCGACTGCTGAACATAGCTGTCAGAGTAGATTTTCTCCACATCCAAGAATGGGTACAGGGTGTCCAGTCGCTCAGCAATGCGATCGGGAATGGTGGTCAGAAGTGGTTCCCAGCCCGCATCTGCATCATCCGACACAAACAACACTTTTTTGCGCCAATCTCCGAGGGATTGGCTGGGGTCTGAATACGCAATCACCTTGTCTACCACAGATTTTGCTTCAGACAGGGTGTTCACTGTCATCCGACCGATGCATAGATCCAAGGTCTTCCGGGTCAACTGTAAGCCTTCATTGTCGTCCATGAACCCTAAATAATCATCGGTGACAAAGGATGAGTACAAGCTGAAGCTAGCTTGACTTTGAAAGGCCGGAATCTGGTTTTGATCTGGACTCAGGCGCCCCTTCATGTCATAGCTGCAATCGCCAAAAAGGAGCAAATACTCAGGCTTGTCTGACGGGCTGCTGGCGTTAGACCACAACATGCGCATCATGTCTTTGATGGCTGTCAGATCCTGAACACCACCTGAAAACTCATTGTACACATGCTGCACATCAACAGCCTGAACGGTCAGGCCCCGGTCACGATGAAACTGAGCGAGCCGCTCGGCTTCGATCAGCATATGCTCGGGGGCCACAATCACATAATCCGTCTGCCCCCAGGCTCGGATATCTTGATTGGCCACCATGGATCCGAGGGTTGGTGTTGGTGCCAAATAGGGAGTGAAAACCATCACCGTTCGGGCTGAATCCAAGGGCATATTCCACAGAAAATCATTGCCAACAACTGCACCTTGACGCTCTCTCACATGGGCGGGGTCAGTCACATCCCAGGCTTTAGGTAGTGCCTGAGCACTAGCGTTTTTCATGCAAAAAACCCGCACGCTATCATCGACAGGCAACCAACGCAGAGCAGCGTGGTACTTGACCCAGTCCATGGGCGCATCAGCCTTGACGTCAAGGTAGTCTAACCAGGCGGTTGCGCTTGGGTCATTGCTTCGATCAAAGTCAACTTGCACCATGCCCCAAGCGTTGACCCCATTGCCAGCTTGTGTCCAATCACCCCTGGCGTCATCCACATAGTTGGCATGGGAACTTGCAGAAACCAATTGCATGTTGATACTGCCCACTTGACCCATCCCGGTCTCCAAGGTCATGCCGGTGGAAGATGTCGTTGAACGAGCCACTGCTCGCATCGTGAACTTGGCCATGGAATTGGCATCCAAGGCACCAAGTCCTAAGTCAATCTGTCGGCTGAGCACAAAATCAAATATTTCACCAAACCACTGTCGGCCACCCCCCACCAAATTGACATTGTCTTCTTCGTGCCGGTTGATGTAGCGGTGTCGGTTGATGGTGTCATTGCTTTGAGGCTGCAGTTGCGTCAATGCAACCCGGCGTCCGCCTTCCGTGCTGGTAACAAAGTAGGTTTGAACATCTGCGTAATGGTGCCGTTGAACCACAAAATCCTGCTTGGTGGTGTCATAAATTGTGATTTGCGGTAGCTGTCCGTAGAAATACAGGTGATCCCCTGAATCAAAGCTGCCGTCACCGCCATCATCAACCCAAATAGGCAGGCTTATCAGGTCGACAGATCGTGACATAGCATTGGCCTCTGGCAAAAGACCCGCAGGAAGTCCCCATACACCAATATTGGTACTTGTCCAGGCAGTTCCTGGCAGCCCTAAGGTTGCTAAATCGCTGCCTGATAGTCGCCAAATAGCTTCATTGGGAACGCTAACCTCTGCCCAATCGCCTTGACTGAGGGCAGAATGGCTGAGTTGTGCCTGCGCGGAAAACGAGCATAACATGGTCATTATCAATAGACATAGACCATGCCTTGGGGAGAAAATGGGTGTTTTGTTCATGTGGCTCATCACAATACGCTAAGTTCGCCGTTTTGTTGTCATGAGACAATATTTAACGGGATTTCATAAACAGCAATGGAAATCGTATACTTGTGCTTCTAATCTACGCGCGTTATCCATGGCCCTTTCTCGCCTCTTTATCACTGCATCACTAAGCTTTGGGTTCCTATCCATGGCTGCTCAAGATGCCCACTTTACACAATTTTACGCCAACCCCATCTATTTGAACCCCGCCTTTGCTGGCGTGAGTCAATGTCCAAAGGTGAACGTGAACTACCGAAACCAATACCCAACGCTGGGCGTTTATCAGACGACTTCAGCCTCTTACGATCAATATGTGGACGCCCTCAACGGCGGCGTTGGCGTATTGATGTTGCAAGATGAAGCCGCCAACGGCGCCTTGAGCTTGACAGAGGTGTCGCTTGCATACTCCTACCACCTAACTGTCACCCGAGAGTTCTCCGTGCTGTTTGGTGCGCAAGGAACGTTCCGTCAGCGATTGTTGGATTGGGGCAACCTGACATTCCCTGATCAAATCGATCCCTTCTACGGTTTTGTGAAGCCAACCAATGAAATCCCTCCAGGCAGTGCCAATGTACTCAACAGCCAGAACTTTGACTTAACCTTTGGAATTTTAGGCTTCACTGACAACTTCTACATGGGTGCAACCTTTGCACATGTTACTGAGCCCAATGAAGCTTTCTTGAGCAACAACAGCCTACCCATGAAGTTCACCGGTCAACTTGGCGCAGTGATTCCTATTGGACGCAAACGCTTGTACAATGACCTGGACAACTTGCTCATCCCCCACGCGGTCTTTCAAAGCCAAGGCGGAGCCATGCAGTTAACTTCTGGCATCTCATTCAATCGCGGCTTGATTACTGGTGGATTGGCTTACCGCCAAGCCATGGGAGCGCTCAGTTCAAATCCTGACGCCATTGTAGCCATCATAGGCATTGCACCCAACGATATGCCCTGGACTTTTGGTTACTCCTACGATTACACCATCTCTTCATTGAAAAACACCCTTGGCGGTGCACATGAAATTAGCATGTCTTACCAATTCCCTTGCCGCGCTCAACGCTCTCGAAGCAGAGGAATTAAATGTCCAAAATTTTAATTTAACTAACCGATGATTCGTAAAGCCATTCTACTTGTAGCTGCTAGCTTGATGCTTGCCAGCTGCGCAAAGACCCAATCCAGCACAACGGGATGGGCCTACAACAAAAGCAACAATGGAGGATTCCAAATCAACCTTGACTACAAGGGCCAGGAAGCTGGACCCGGTTTGGTCTTCGTAGAAGGTGGAACCTTTGTCATGGGCCGTGTGGAGGAAGATTTCCAGCGTGACTGGAACAATCAACCTTCGCGTGTCACTGTGGCATCTTTTTACATGGACGAAAGTGAGGTAACCAACGCAGATTATCGCGAGTACCTCTACTGGGTCCGACGTGTGTACGATTACGGGTACTACCCACAGATTTACCAATCTGCATTGCCTGACACCTTGGTGTGGCGAAACAAGCTTGGTTACAATGAAACCTACGTGGAGAACTACTTGCGCCATCCCGCCTACAACTTCTACCCTGTAGTGGGTGTTTCTTGGGAGCAAGCCATGCGTTACTGTTCATGGAGAACTGATCGCGTGAATGAGCAAATTCTCATCGACAAAGGCATCCTCAATACCATGCATGAGCAGCAAGATGATCAAAGCTTCAATACCGAAGTTTACTTGTACAAAGGCGGTGAATACACCCAACAAAACAAGCGTGGCGTGAAGGACTTGAACCCCAACACTCAGTACGGCAAAGAAGGTCGCCCTGCACGCATTGAAGATGGCATATTACTTCCCAAGTACCGTCTACCAACAGAAGCTGAGTGGGAATACGCTGCCTATGCTGAAGTGGGAAATCGCGTGTACAACCGCACCGTTGATCGCAACAAGTACTCTTGGAATGGCTCAACTGTTCGCAACGGCCAGAAAGGTGACATGGGTGACATGCTTGCCAACTACAAACGCGGCGGCGGTGACAACATGGGTATCGGTGGTTACTTGAATGACCAAGCCAACATCACCATGCAGGTGAAGTTTTACCCTCCCAACGATTTTGGCCTGTACGACATGGCTGGCAACGTGGCAGAGTGGGTGCTTGATGTATACCGTCCTCTTTCAGGACAGGACATGGCAGACCACAGGCCCTTCCGTGGCAATGAGTTCACGCAATTTGATGACAACTATGAAGGCCTTGGTGAATTGGCCGTATTGGTTGAACCACAGTACAAACTGGTTCCCAACCAGGATGGCGGTGCTGACAGTGTCTTGTTAAGACTCCCTGGTCAATTACCCATTCGCGACGTGGCGGTAACGGACAATCTCACGCGCAGAAACTACAAGAAGAGTGATTACAGGAATTTCCAAGATGGTGACGTTGAATCATCCATTTCCTACGACAAAGGCGGTGTGACTGAAGATGACAACCCCATGTATCAATACGCGGACAAGACATTGATTGGCAATAGCTCTCGTGTCTTCAAGGGCGGCTCATGGAAGGATCGTGCCTACTGGCTTTCTCCTGGTGCTCGACGCCACCTAGAGCAAGACCAATCCACTGATTTCATCGGGTTCCGTTGCGCCATGGACCGACTGGGCTTCCAGAATGAATCATCTGATCGCGAGAAGGAACAAAAGAAAGTGAAGGCAGATAAATTCCGCCGCTACCAGCCTTGATCAGTCAACTACTCGCCCTGGTCTCTAAGGGACATGACATCTGCTCAGATAGCCGCACATTGGCTGCTGGGCAGATTTTTTTTGCGCTCAAGGGTGACAATTTTGATGGCAACACCTTTGCAAAGGCGGCCCTAGAAAGGGGTGCAGTTGCTGTGGTTGTTGACACATTGCACAGCGGACTGAAAGCCGATGAACCGGGTGTCTACAAAGTGGTCAATGCCCTTACTTCCCTGCAGGAACTAGCCCATGCACATCGCATGAATTGGGGCGGAACCTTGATTGGTTTGACTGGTAGCAACGGCAAAACCACGGCGAAGGAATTGTTCCGGTCTGTGTTAAGTCAGTCATTCAATGTGCATGCAACGGATGGGAATTTCAACAACCACATTGGCTTGCCATTGACCCTGGTGGGCCTTAAAAAATCCCATGAGGTGGCCGTCATTGAAATGGGTGCCAACCACCGGGGTGAGATTGCTTCCTTAACTGCCATTGCTGCACCAGACATAGGCTACATCACCAACTTTGGACAGGCACACCTGGAGGGATTTGGCGGCGTAGACGGCGTCATTCAGGGTAAAATAGAACTCTACCAGTGGTTGACCTCTCATGGCAAACCATCGCTAGTCAACGACTCGGACCCCTTGCAGATGCAACATGCAGACAACAACAAACTGCCCTCGAGCAAGGATGTTGTTTGTCAATCAAAAGATCAGGGCGTGCATGTCACCATCGGAGATACCCGAGCACAAAGCCACCTTGTTGGCGACTTTCACAGCGGAAGCCTTGTGGCCTCAGTTAACCTAGGTCGCTACATGGGCATGGCTGATGAAGCCATTGCGAAAGGCATCGAAGCGTACATCCCCTCTAACAACCGCGGGCAATGGCTGACAACGGATAGCAATCGCATTTTCTTGGATGCTTACAACGCAAACCCTTCCAGCATGGAAGCCAGTTTACTTGCTGTGCATGCATTGCATCCCGAACTACCACATGTCTACATCGCTGGGGATATTTTTGAAATGGGTTCACATGAAAAATCTGCTCATCAAAGCATGGTGGATTTGATGCAAACCTTGAATCTCAAGACTGTTCACTTGGTCGGTTTGGCATTTGGCAAGGCACAAGCTCCACGCACGATGGTCAAACATGACAACACCAAGGATGCGCTGGCTTATTTCAAGTCCAATCCGGTCAGGGGTGCTATGGTCTGGATCAAAGCCTCCAGAGGCATGGCACTTGAAGGCTTGCTTGAAGCCCTTTAGAGGCTAAACCTTAAGCCTGTTCGAAGACCCAAGAAAAAGGGCAATTCTCCATGGGTTCTGAAAGCGGGGCCTGAGCCTGCATCTTCCAGATCATCCAATCCAAACTCCATGACAGCGCCAAGGGTGAAACTGAAATGGTCATTCATCCGGAAGGCTGAACCAACGGTTAAACCAGCAGCTAGGGGAGTTTCTGCCCGAGGGGCCACCGGTAAAATCAACCAATTTTTTTCCAGAGAAATTGCTTTGCGGATGGTCAATTGTGGCCACACCTCTAAGCTGAAAACATCCGTGATTTGAGTCACCAAACCCACCCTGACAGGAAATGTCCAGTAGCGCGCATGGGTATTCACCCGATTGCCCATGCTATCTGACACACCCCAACGAAGATCCGATTGACCCACGCCCACTCCAAAGCGCAAGCTCCTTGTATTGTAGGTGAATACCATGCCTGTCTCTGTGTTGAGCATGGCGTGCCAGGTGTCAGAAACAGACACTTGATTGCCCTGCAAATCAGAAGCCACCTTGCGCAACATGGTCATCGGTGAGGCAAAGGCCTCAAAGGAGACTTTGTTGGAAGAGACTTTACTGTCGGTGTAAAAGGTCTGGGCGTTGGTATTCAGCGATAGGCTGAACAACAGCAGGAGGCTTAGGCGTTGATGCATGATGTAAGTTTTTCTTCAAATGCTTGCAATAAATCGGGGATACCTGATGGGCTTTTACCGCCAGCAGATGCATAAAAGTCTTGACCACCGCCGCTGCCTTGAATGTAATGCCCCAAGGCCTTCACCCACTGACCCGCATGGGCCACGTCCAAGGCTTGCTTGCCAACAGCCATGTGTGCTTGTGCCTTGCCATCATTGCTCAATGCTAACAAAACCACAGATTTGGGGTCTTGCTTCACCAAGGCAAAGGCCAAGTCTTTAGCGCTTGCCGCATCCAAGTCCACCGCGGCTGCCATCATGTTGTATGGCCCAATCGCCTTCGCTGACTGCAGCAATTCTGTCTTCAAATCCCCTGCCTGAGCAGATTGGTAGGACTTCAATGCCTTTTGCATGGCACTCAGTTCCTTTTTCATGGATTCCATCGCTTCCAAAGGATCCTGCCCCTTGGTCACTTCCAAAATGGCTTGCTGTGATTGCTGTGCCTGTTTGAGGTAGATGGCGGCTGAATGCCCAGCTAAGGCCTCAATGCGTCGAATGCCAGCAGCCACACTGGACTCTGACACAATGACAAAGGGTGAAAGAGCTGCTGTTGTTGACACATGGGTTCCTCCACACAATTCAACTGAATCACCTAATTGGATGACCCGAACGCTGTCGCCATATTTCTCGCCAAAAAGTGCCATGGCCCCTTTTGCCTTTGCTTCCTCCATGGTGGACTCTCTGAATTCCTGCAAAGGGTGGTCTTGTAGAATAGCCGTTGAGACATGTGACTCTATGGCCATCAATTCCTTTGCAGCAATGCGCTGAAAATGGCTGAAATCAAATCGCAGGTACTCATCGGATACAAAGGACCCGCGTTGTTCTACATGCACACCCAAGATATCCCTCAATGCTTTGTGTAGCAAATGGGTTGCGCTATGGTTTTGAGCAGAGGCCTTTCGCTTGCCTTCATCGATGACAGCTTTCACCGCAGCGGTTGGTTTAGCGGGCATGGTGGCAACAAGGTGTAGAATCGCGCCGGCCTCTGAACTGCAGTTGAGCACTTCAATCCGATCCTTGCCCATGGTCAACCATCCGCGATCACCAACCTGACCACCGCCTTCTGGATAGAAAGGTGTCGGTTGGATTACGACCTGTGTGAAGTCACCTTTTGCATTGCTGACCTTACGGTACCGAAGCAGCTTGGACTCCGTTGTGTACTGATCATAACCAACAAACTGGTCGCCAATGCCTGGGGCAACTTCTACCCAGTCACCCACCTTTTGTGCGCCCGCCACTTTGCTGCGGCCTTTCTGTTCAGCCATGGCCTCGTGAAAGCCTTTCTCGTCAAGCACAATGCCTTTTTCCTTGCAAATCAAGGCCGTTAAGTCCAAAGGGAATCCATAGGTGTCATACAGCTCAAAACACTGCTTACCCATCAGGGGCTTCCCCTCTTTCATGGCTGCATCCAATCGCTTCAAACCACTGGCCAGTGTGCGAAGGAAGGCCTGTTCTTCTTCTTCTATGACCTGGGTCATCAAGGTCTGCTGAGCCTTCAATTCAGGGAAGGCCTTGCCCATGTTTTCCACCATGTCTGGCACAAGACGTGCAATGAATGGCTCCTTGAATTGCAAAACGGAATAGCCATAGCGAACGGCTCGTCTCAAAATGCGACGAATCACGTAGCCTGCACCCGTATTGGATGGCAACTGGCCATCTGCAATCGCAAACCCTACGGCTCTGACATGGTCAGCAATCACCCGCATGGCCACATCAACTGACTCATCCTTGCCATAGGTTCTGCCACTCATTGACTCCAGCCGCTGAATGTAAGGGGCAAAGACATCGGTGTCGTAATTGGATGACTTGCCTTCGATGGCGCGAACCAAGCGCTCAAAACCCATCCCTGTGTCCACATGCTGAGAAGGCAAATCCACCAAACTGCCATCGGCCATTCGCTGGTATTGCATGAACACCAAATTCCAAACTTCAATCACCTGTGGGTGATCCATGTTCACCAATGTTGCCCCATCCATTTGCTTGCGCTCTTTTTCTGGGCGCAGATCGATGTGAATTTCTGAACACGGACCACAAGGGCCTGTTTCGCCCATTTCCCAAAAATTATCAGATTTATTGCCGTTGAGGATGCGATCAGCTGGCAGGTGTTTCAACCAATGCGACTTCGCTTCATCATCCAAAGCCAATCCATCCCCCTTGTCGCCTTCGAAAATGGTGACGTAGAGCCTTTCTGGATCCAACTGGTAGACATCAGTGAGCAGTTCCCATGCCCAATCGATGGCCTCTTGCTTGAAATAATCGCCAAAGCTCCAATTCCCCAACATCTCAAACAAGGTGTGATGGTAGGTGTCAATTCCAACCTCTTCCAAGTCATTGTGCTTGCCTGAAACTCGCAGGCATTTCTGTGAGTCAGCGACCCTGGAATGGCTTGCTGGCTTAGCTCCTGTGAATATGTCCTTGAAGGGATTCATGCCTGCATTGACGAACATCAAGGAAGAGTCATCCTTCGTCACCAAAGGGGCTGAATGCACAATCGCATGCCCTTTGTTAGCAAAAAAGTTTAAAAAGGCCTGTCTTATCTGAGATGCGGTCATAATATCTGTAGCGTTTTCCTACTTTTGGAAAGTCCAAAAATACGGAATTTCAACCCGACATGAAAAAGACAAAGTACGTATATGACCCCTTGAGCCTTGCTTACCGCAAGGTTGAAAAGAATTGGAAGGATCGATTGCGCGATACCGGCGTCTTTATCCTTGCCTCCATACTCCTTGGTATCCTCTTTTTCTTTGGCTTACAAGTGATTCTTGACTCCCCGGAAGAAAAGATTCTCAAGCGGGAACTGGCTGAAACAGAGATGCTTTTTGAACAGCTTGACCGTCGGGTTGCCTCCTTGTCCGGTATCATCCAACAGGTGGAGCGACGGGATGATGAGGTGTACCGTGTTATTTTTGAATCTGATCCGCCAAGCCGCGAAAACCGATTGCGTGGCATCAGTGGAAGTGCACAACGCTATGCAACGATACGAGGGCTTCCCAATGGCGAGTTACTTGAACGGTCTGCATTGAAGGTTGATCAATTGAGTCAGCGTGTCAATGTTCAGTCTAAAAGCTTGGATGAATTGGCCGACTTGGTAACCAAGAAAGAAGCACTCTTGAGTGCTCTGCCCGCCATCCGGCCTCTCAAGGACCAACCTGGCACATGGTTCTCCAGCTCGTATGGCTACCGCTTCCACCCTATTCTAAAAAAGAGCAGGATGCATACAGGTGTCGATTTCTCTGCACCGCGCATGACCCCCATCTATGCCACAGCAGATGGCATTGTGATTTCCAATGAGCGCTTTGGCGGCAAGGGGTTTGGAAAACACATCACCATTTCTCATGGCTTTGGCTACCACACCCTCTACGCGCACATGCACAAGACAGCAGCTCCACGGGGACGGCGGGTCAAGCGAGGGGAACTCATTGGCTATGTTGGGCGAACGGGCCGATCCACGGCCAACCACTTGCACTATGAAGTGATCTACAATGGTCGCCGGGTAAACCCCATCAACTACTTCTTCAATGACCTAAGCCCTAAGGAATACAATGATCTCTTGATCATGGCTGAGTCTGCCAACCAAAGCATGGACTGATGGCAATACCCACTGAATGGACCAAGCGTTATTACAGCATTGGTGATGCCGCAAAAACCTTTGACATCTTGCCTTCTACGCTTCGATTTTGGGAAAAGCAATTCCCGCAATTGAAGCCTAAAAAATCCACCAAGGGTCAACGGAAATACACCGCAAAGGACATGGATACCCTGCGTCGGATTTACCACCTGGTGAAAGAGCGAGGCTTCACCATTGAAGGTGCCATCAAGAAATTCAACAGCAATATTGACGATGTAGCAAACAATGAAGAAGTGGTGCGTCGGCTAATGCAGGTACGGTCAGACATGCAGTCCCTGAGGCAGCAAATTAAAAAACTCCCCTGAAATCTTCCAAATGCCCTTGGAAAAAGGCAGACTATTAAACCACAAGCCTATCATCCTCCTTTAGCTCATTCGTCCAAGATGTCCGACCTTTGCGCAAATCATTGATTCATGAAGTATTTTTTCGCCACACTTAGCCTGTTATTTCTGCTGACCGCATGCGGCGCACCAAAGGCTACATCCAAGCAGCTCTCTTCCGACCGTTACGATATCGCAGTCACCAAGCCCGCACAGTCAATTGTTGATGTCATCGATGTCAGACTTAGCGATGGTGAGCATTTTGCCAATGGCTTTTTCAAGATCAAGGTGACTGATGACAGTGCGCCTCTGCTTAGCTCCAAAGGTGTTGAATCCTTCACTATCAGTGTCATGGCAAAGGGTCTAGACTTCGAGCCAAGCCATGTGATTTACACCTTCCGTCAATCAGAAGACGGCCCAGTGAAGACACGGAAAGTGGCCATCGAGCAACAAGGCAACTGAGATGATTTATATCCAACGTCGCGCCATTTTCAGTGCGGCTCATCGCTTAGCAAACCCCAGCTGGTCTGATGAAAAGAATCAGGCTGTGTTTGGTCATTGTGCCAATGAATACAGCCATGGTCACAACTTTCAATTGATCGTCACGGTCAAGGGTGAGGTCAATACTGACACGGGATTTGTGATGAATATGGTGGATCTTAAAGCCATCATGGATAGCGAAATCATACAGCATGTTGACCATCGAAACCTCAATCACGATGTGCCTTTCATGCAAGGAATCATGCCTTCCACTGAGAATCTAGCCATGGTTTTCTGGCAACAGATTGAAGGCCCCATAGCTAAACATGGTGCAGCATTGCATTGCATTCGCATCGTGGAGACTGAAAATAACATGGTAGAATACTACGGAGAATGAAAGCCTATGTGTTTCCGGGCCAAGGCGCCCAAAGTCCAGGAATGGGCAGCGATTTGTACACAGGCCAGAAGGCACTCTTTGACCAAGCCAATGACATCTTAGGCTTCAACCTGAGCGACATCATGTTCAACGGGTCCATGGAGGACTTGACACAAACCAAGGTCACCCAGCCAGCTGTGTTCTTGCATTCAATTGCAAAAGCTGCTTCCCTGGGAGACAGCTTTCAACCTGACATGGTTGCTGGCCATTCTTTGGGCGAATTTTCTGCTCTTGTTGCGGCCAAGGCTTTGACTTTTGAAGACGCCTTGACCTTGGTGTCTCAACGCGCCATAGCCATGCAATCCGCCTGTGAGCTGCAGCCGTCTACCATGGCTGCAATTATTGGGCTTGACAATGACGTTGTGGAAGGCATCTGCAAACAAACCGCAGGCATTGTGGTTCCCGCGAATTACAACAGCCCTGGCCAGTTGGTGATTTCTGGCGACTTAGCAGCCATTGAAGCAGCCTGTGAGGCAGCCAAACAGGCAGGTGCTCGTCGGGCATTGATCTTACCTGTTGGGGGCGCATTTCACAGCCCTTTGATGGAGCCTGCTGGCTTAATATTGGCTGCAGCCGTTGACAAGGTGACCATCACAAAGCCTATTTGCCCCATTTACCAAAATGTGGCAGCGGCAGCAGTGACTGACCTGGATGCCATTCGCGACAACCTGAAGGCTCAATTGACGGGTTCTGTCAAATGGTCACAAAGCATCCATGCCATGGTGAGCGATGGCGCAACATCCTTCACTGAAGTTGGTCCTGGTCGTGCCTTGCAGGGCATGATTCGCAAAATATCACCCGGAATGGAAGCTTCTAGCGCATGACACATACCTGGTCATCCCCATCTAATATTGCACTGGTCAAATACTGGGGCAAGCACGGGCAACAATTGCCGTCCAATCCCTCCATCAGTTTCACGCTTTCGAATTGTCGCAGCACAACCAGCATGTCTTTGAAAGAGGGCAAAGGCTTCACTGTGGCCCTAAATGGTGTTGACAAGCCAGCATTTGCTGCAAAAATTCAAACCTGGTTTGACCGAATTGATGACCGCCTCCCTTGGTTGAAAGATCACCATGTCACCATTGAAAGCAGCAACAGCTTTCCCCATTCAAGTGGCATTGCCAGCAGCGCAAGTGCCTTCAGTGCCATGGCTCTTTGTTTGCTTGACCATGCACGAAAAGCAGGATTGAGCACAATGTCATCAGACTTCATACAAGAAGCTTCCTTGCTTGCCAGGTTAGGGTCTGGCAGCGCCAGTCGATCGGTGATGGGTGGTTTAGTCGTTTGGGGTGTGCACAAGGGAACACCTGGCTCATCTGATAACCACGCCATCCCTTACCCCCATGAGGTTCACCCGGACATGATGAGTTACCAAGATTTGGTTTTACTGGTAGATGTGGGGCAAAAATCTGTGAGCAGCAGTGCAGGCCATGAATTGATGGCCAAGCACCCCTTTGCCGCAACACGTTTTGAGCAAGCACACCACAACATGGATGCCTTGCAGGGCATCCTCAAGGCAGGAGATCATTGGGCATTCATTGATCTGATTGAATCTGAAGCATTGACCTTGCATGGCTTGATGATGAATTCTTCCCCAAGCTATTTACTGATGAAACCCAACACCTTAGCCATCATTCAGCGAATCAGGCAATTCAGACAAGAAAAGCAAGTGCCTGTTGGCTTCACCCTAGATGCTGGCGCCAATGTGCACATGCTCTACCCTGAAAGCTTGAAGTCAACCGTTGAATCCTTTGCCAATGATCAGTTGAAATCCCTGTGCAAAGATGGGCGAATGATACTTGATGAAGTTGGCCAAGGTCCTTTACCTTTGTCCTGATACCCAGCAATATGAAAGCATCCTTTTTTGCAAAAATTCTTCTCTTTGGTGAATACGGCATCATCAAAGAATCCATGGGACTCTCCATTCCTTACCGGTCTTTCTCTGGCGTGCTTCATGTCACAACAGGCGAGCTCAATGCATCAGAGCACGCCTCCAATGTGTCACTGAAGGCTTTTGCAGATTATTTGAGAGGCTTGCAACTCTCTGGCAAAGCCTTAGCTCTGTTAGATATGGACCGGCTTGAAAAGGACATCCATGAAGGCCTCATCTTCAATTCTAGCATTCCACAAGGCTATGGCGTAGGCTCATCTGGCGCTTTGGTTGCTGCCATTTACGCCACATACAGCGACAAGCCCTTAAGCCTTGAAAGCATGCCAGGTGCTGAAAGTCTTGCTGCTTTGAAACGTCAATTGGCGCAGATGGAAACCTTTTTCCACGGCAAATCATCCGGCATTGATCCCGTGATATGCTACCTTCAACTTCCCTTATTGATTTCCTCTGACGCAGAACTAGGTGCTGTTGGTATGCCCGATGAAGACCTTCAAGGACAGGGAGCCATATTCTTGCTAAACTCTGGCGGTCCCGGCGAAACCCAACCCATGGTGTCCATCTTCATGAACAAGCTCAAAGAAGCCGGCTTTCGCCGCCTGATGACTCAGCAGTTCAAAAGCTACAATGATGCTTGCATTCAAGCCTTTCTTAAAGGGGACTGGGACCCGTTGTTCAACAACTTGAAATCCCTGAGCCACCTGGTATTGGACAATTTCAGGCCAATGATCCCTGACCACTTGGTGCCTGCATGGCAAAAGGGAATTGACAGCAATGCTTACTACCTCAAGCTCTGCGGTTCAGGTGGCGGTGGTTATGTGCTTGGTTTCACTAAGGATTATGATCGCGCAAAGGACTTGCTAGCTGACCATGATCCTGAACTGGTCTTGAGATTCTGATGCCATGGCGCGTCGTTATCGCATCCTGATTCGCCTCACTGCCTTCCTAAGCCTGGTTCGCTGGACCCATATTGCCTTCATAGCCTATGTGCAGATCGTGATTGGTCTCAGTTTGCACATACACGGATCATGGACTTCGACCCTCTTGGATCCTGCTTTTTTAGCCATGTTGTTTTCCACAGCTAGCATTGTGGCTGGCGGCTCCTTGATCAACAGCTTTTATGACTTGGAACGGGACCTGACGACCCGACCACTACGCACCCTCTTTGAGCAGCCTGTAGCTAAGAAGTACGGTGCCTATGTCGCCACCTGGTGCTATGGAATGGGGCTGTTAATTGCTGCTGTCTTTTTGCCATGGCATGTGGCAGGTGGCATGTGGGGGTTTGGTTCTTTACTGTGGTTTTACTCCCACAAACAACTCTCTCAAACTGACTTTGGAGCTCTGATAGCTACCCTGTTAGCCTTCATTCCAATGGCGCTTTTGCTGTGGATGTACATGCCGCTCGCAAAGCCAGGCATTGCAAGCGTTTGGCCACTAGCCGCACTCCTGTTTCTGGTAGAATGGCGCCGACAACATGAGCGAATGCAGCAGGTCAATCACAGTGAGAACAGCTATTTGCAACGGCAATGGACATACAAAATTGGTTTGGCCCTAGGCGTTATAGGCCTGGCCTTGTTGGCTTAAATACTTACCGGAACAGGCGAATGCTTCCCTGGCGTTCTTCATACCTATCATAGGGCAGGGCAATCCACAAACGGTAACTGTAAACCCCTTCTGGCAGCGCTTCACCCGCATAGGTTCCATCCCATGTGGCATTGAGGTCATCGCTCTGGTACACCTCAAGTCCCCATCGATTATAAATGGTCCATCGGATGCCTACGATGCCCGTTGCTTGCACACCAATGCGATCATTGACAACATCGCCATTGGGCGTGAAAGCATTGGCCACATAAACGTAGTGATCCATTTTTAAATCCAAAGTCAAGGTCAAGGCATCGCTACAGCCCATGCTGTCTGCAATACTCAAGGTGACGACATAGGCGCCGGGCCTGGGGTAGCTGTTTTCAGGATTAACAAGGGCCGATTGATTGCCATCACCAAAGTCCCATGACACCGAAGATGTGTCTGATGAATGGTTGCTGAATCCAACCTTCAGTGGGTTGCCGGGGAAAGGCAGGTAACTGAAGGAGGCAATGGGTGTCGGTGCCACGCCAACCCACATTGAATCCACAGCAATGAACCCGCAGGCATCGGTGACTTCATAGTGGAACCAAGTAGATGTCGAGGGGCTAACAACCAAAACTGAGTCTTGTGTTTGCGTGCCTAGCCATCGGTACACCATAGGGGCATTGCCACGACGCGCTTGCGCAAGCAAGGTTGTTGAGGCTCCCGGGCAAATCCAAGCCGTATCGGATTGGGTCACGATGCTATCGTAGGGCAACACAACAATGGTGATGCTGTCATACAACGGATATTGCATGCACTCATCCTTCACATAATACCGGTAGGTCGTTGTCGATGTAGGCATGACTGTGATGGTTGGACCACTCAACGTGTCCGTCACCCACCAAGCCTGGGTGCCTCCTTCACCATTGGAATAGCTACCCAGCAATTGCACAACATCCCCCGGGCAGGATATCGTGTCATTGCCTGACAGCAGGCCAGCCGTGGACGTTGGCAGCACATGATCTCGGATCAGGTACTCGACGATTTGTGGCGGATAATCAGCACAAGCAGTTGTTACAGGCTGCATGACAATGCGGATGGTATCCAAGCCTTCCGCCACCCCATCGTCGATGGCATAAATAGGGATGGAGTCAGAGGTCACCCCGGGGAGCAAGGTGATGCTTGAAGGTAGCGTTTGGTAGTCCACAGCAGCAATGGCATTGCCGTAGTAGTTGAAGGCAATGTCCATGGTGTCGTAGATGGCACCTGCTCGATTAACCACCAAATAGCTGGGATTGCACCCTTCAACTACGACCGAATCAGCGAAACTGTTCCCAGAGTTGTAGGATGAATTGAGGCTGATGACTGGCAATTCAAAACTCTTGGCACCAATGAAAACTGAAGAATTTAATGCGCCATCACTCACGTCACAAATCATCATTTTAATGGTGTACAGTACGCCGCAATTCACAGCGGCCTTAGCTGTGAATCGATCCGTGTAGCCCTCCATATTGACAATGGATGTGCCACCAGAATTGCTATTGTAGTATGTGGAGTTGGCCACATAATTAGCGTTGGCTGTGAGGCAATTGCTTGCAGGGTATGACCCTGAAGGGTAGCCTTGATTTATAGTATTGACCGCTACAGGCGTCGAGGTTCCCGGGATGACAGCCAGGTTGACGGTGTCAATATTGGGTGTGCCATTGCTATTCCACATAGCAGCACCATTGATGCCTTGACCAATCAAGAAAAACCCAAACACATCATTGAAGGATGAACAGGTGTAGCTGGTGTACTCCTTGGACGCAAAGATGTAATCAAATTTCACCGAGTCTCCAGGTGAAACAAAGCTAAACTCAATCCCAACTCGGTCATGTTGAGCAGAGGAAGAGCTGCCAATAGCATTCAGTACTGTGGCCAAATTGGCTGAAGCTGGCAGGGTAGAATTGCTGTACGATCCTGATTGCCCAGGAACCACATCGTAGGCGTTGGTCGTCACCATGACAATGCCACTGTCTAGACCAAAAGCGCTATTGTTGATATTGAAGGTTCCAAGCTGGACGGAAGGGGCCTGTGTTTTGGGTAACCCGATGGCATTAATCGGCGAAAAGGCAGCAAGGTTAGACCCGATCAGGACATTCTGAACCAACCACATGGGGCTTTTCCGCTGACCACTTTGATCGACGGTCATGTTTTGCCCCTGCCCCGAAAAGGGAAGCAACAACATGACAACAAATAGGTAGTGTACCAAGCGATCCATAGCACACGCAAGTTAGTGTAATCCTTCAATCGCTCCTTACCTTCACCGACATGAAAACCTACATCGATAAACACAAGCAACGATTCCTAGACGAACTCATGACATTGCTGCGCATGCCTAGCATCAGTGCAGATTCTGCTTACCAAGAAGACGTGCTAAAAACTGCCGATGCGGTGGCAGCATTTCTCACAGCTGCCGGCGCAAACAATGTAGACGTTTGTGAAACCCCTGGCTACCCCGTGGTTTACGGAGACTACCATGTAGATAATGCCTTGCCGACTGTGCTGGTCTATGGCCATTACGATGTGCAGCCTGCTGACCCCCTTGACCTATGGGACAGCGAGCCATTCAACCCTGTGGTCAAAGTGACTGACATCCACCCTGACGGGGCGGTGTTTGCCCGTGGAGCCTGCGATGACAAGGGACAGTTCTTCATGCATCTTAAAGCTTTTGAAGCCATGGTTGCAACAGACAACACACCCTGCAACATGAAATTCATGATTGAAGGTGAAGAGGAAGTTGGGTCAAGCAATCTGGCCTGGTTTGTTCAGCAAAACCATCAACGCCTGTCCTGTGACGTGGTTGTCATCTCCGACACCGGCATGATTGCTCCTGGCGTACCAAGCATCACCACAGGGCTTCGTGGCTTGAGCTATGTGGAAGTAGAAGTTACTGGTCCCAACAGGGATCTGCATTCTGGCCTGTATGGTGGCGCTGTAGCCAACCCAATCAATGCCCTAGCAGACATGATTTCACAACTGCATGACAAGGATCGACAGGTGACCATTCCCGGCTTCTATGACCGGGTAGAAACCATGCTGCAAAAGGAGCGGGACCGATTGGCAAAGGCCCCATTCACCCTTGACGCATACAAGCAAAGCCTTGATCTCAATGGCATTCAAGGTGAAAAGAGCTACAGTACCATGGAGCGAACCGGCATTCGACCAGCTCTAGATGTCAACGGCATTTGGGGTGGTTACACCGGTGAGGGCGCAAAAACTGTCATTGCAAGCAAGGCCTATGCGAAAATCTCCATGCGATTGGTCGGAGAGCAAGACCACGAAGCCATCACCAAGGCATTCACTGCCTATTTCATGTCACTCGCGCCAGAAGGCGTCAAGGTGAAAGTCAGCCCATTTCATGGTGGGCAGCCCTATGTCTGCCCCACAGACCACCCGGGCTACTTGGCAGCTGAAAAAGCACTGAAGGTGGTTTACGGCATAGATGCTTTACCCGTACGAAGTGGGGGCAGTATTCCCATTGTGGCGCTTTTTGAAGCTGAATTAGGCGTGAAAAGCATCTTGCTTGGTTTTGGTTTAGATTCTGATGCCATCCATTCGCCCAACGAGCATTACGGACTGAGAAATTTCTATGATGGCATCCGTACCATCCCCCTGTTTTATCAATTCTACGCTGAAGGAGCTAAAAGCTGATGGGCGATCTACGTTGCGCCTGGTGCCTTTCAAGTGATGACTACCAACAATACCACGACAATGAGTGGGGCTTGCCCCTGAGGGATAATCAACGCATGTTTGAATTCTTGATTCTGGAAACCTTTCAAGCTGGTTTGAATTGGCTAATGATTCTTCGCAAGCGCGAAGCTTTCAGGGAAGTCTTTTTGAACTTTGATCCCCATCGAGTTGCGCTGATGACAGCAGACGATGTGGAACGGCTGGCTCAAGACAAACGCATCGTGAGGAACCGCCAAAAAATTCGTGCTGCCATTGCCAATGCACAGGCAACTTTAAGGCTTGAAGCAAAGGGAATCGGCCTCTCCGACTATTTCTGGCAATGGGTTGATCATGTGGCAGTGGACAATCAGGGGACGATGCAAACCACATCTGACCTATCAGATGCCATTGCGAAGGACTTGAAGTCCCTGGGGTTTAAATTTGTTGGAAGCACCACCATTTATGCCCATTTGCAAGCGACGGGAATCATCAATGATCACCAAGTCACCTGCCCTGCCTATTCGGTAGCCCAATCTTTGGCTTCCCCGTCACAAAATCCTTGATGTAGTTAGGTTCCAAGCTGTGGATATCTTCAAATGCCTGTTGTTTCCAAGACATCAATGCCGGTTGCAACAAATCTTTTGCATGGGGCTGTTTCAACGATCCAGCCTGGAGGTTTGGCAACAGATCCAAGCATTTATCCACACCATTACCCACGCCCAGCCAGGTTATCTCAGCGGGCAGTTCACCCCCTTCAATCACGATGGCCTCATCGTTAGTGAGACGCTGGCCTAGTTGATCAAATTGTGCGCCATAGACCTCCATTCTCCGGGCATCCATGGCGGCCCAAATCCCTTGAAACCCTCCATCAGAAGCTGCTTTCAATGCGCCCATGGCAAGGCATTGCAGGGTACTCACAGCCATCAAGGGTATGTCAAGAGCATAGGCCAGTCCTTTTGCTGAACTCATGCCAATGCGCAAGCCCGTGTAGGATCCAGGTCCATTGCTGATGACAATGCCATCCAGTTGATCAAAGGCATGATGGGACATTGCCTCTTGGATTAGCACATGCAGCTGTTCTGCATGTATGTAGGATCCAGGGTCTATCGCATCGGCAGATGCAACAATTTGATCCCCCTCGCTCAAGGCAATCGAGCACTGCTGGTTTGAACTGTCAATGAGAAGCAGCAGGGGCTTTGTCATTCTCAGTCCTCTTTGCCGTCTTCACCGTCAGGCTTGATTTCAACAGATTTGCCTTCTTCCAGTTTTCGTGACAAGGCATCGAATGGGCCTTGAATCACAGCCATGCCACTGTCAATTCCAGAGAGAATCTGGATGTAACGCTCATCTTGAATACCTGTGGTCACAATCACCAAGTGTGCTTTGTCTTTGTCGATGGTGAACACCACCTCATTGCTTTGATTCTCATCAGCACTATCGGGCCTTGTGGTAACTGCTTCAATGGGCACTGCCCATACATTGTTGGCCTTTTTGGTCCGGATATCCACCGTGGCGGTCATGCCTGAGCGCAAGGGCTGTAACTGTGATTCGCTCACCAAATCAGCATAGCTTTCTGGCAAGACGCGAATCTTGACTTGGAAATTGGTGACTTGATTGACTGACATCAGATTACCAGCTGCTGCATGGCTGATTTCTGTCACCACAGCCTTGAACTCGTGACCAAGAAAGGCATCCACACGAACCGTTGCTGTGTCATGCATGTGCAAACGCACAATGTCATTCTCATTGACATCAACCAGAACCTCCATCGAAGACAAGCGTGCCACATTCATCAGCTGCGTGCCCGCCATTTGAGCTGTGCCAACCACTCGCTCACCACGTTCAACCACCAAGCCGGTGACGGTGCCGTCAATGGGCGCTGTAATGATGGTTCGTTTGAGGTTATCTCTGGCTTCGTTCAAGCCATTGATAGCAGAAGCATACTGGTATTTAGCCGATTCTACTGAAAGCTCTGCAACGCGGTACATGCGCTGAGCAGATTCCCATTCTGACTCAGCTATCACAGCCTTGTCATGCAAGATTTGACTGCGCAAGTAACTGGATTTTGCCTCAAGGTATTGTGCCTCTGATTGCGCCACGGACGATTTAGCTACATTCACCGAAGCCGTAGCCCGGCCCATCATAGACTGGTAGATGTCTGGGTTGATGCGCAACAACAGATCCCCCTTGCTGACTACCTGACCCTCATGCACAGCCAATTCAATGATTTCGCCGCTGACTTCAGGGCTGATTGCTACCTCTTCCTCCGGCTGGATACGCCCAGAGGCATTCACGGTTTCCACGATGTGGCGTTGAGTTACCTCAAAAGTTGTCACTTCAAGTGACTCCCCTTTAGATCCCCACCAGCCGGCAGCCTTTCCTCCAATCCCTACTGCGAGCAATGCAACAACAGATGAAATTATGATAGTTTTCTTGGTCATAGCGGTAACTTAAAATTGGCGTTGATCCGCAGCATGGTACTGCGGAGGGTTGGCGTAAAATGTCAAGATGTAGTTCTTGAATATGGCGTCATATTTGGATCGAATGGCCTCACTTGAGGCAGCATAATAGCTGTCTTGAATTCGGGCATAATCCAAGGCATTCATGATGCCCTCTTCTCGGCGAATCTGTGCATCATCCAAAGATCGCTTGGCTGCCACCAAAGCTGCCTTTGCTGCCTCGTGGTTCTTCCACGCAGATTGTGCATCATGGTGCGCGCGCTCAATCACTTGTCGGTAGCTGTCCTCCTCTTGCATCAATTGTAAGGCGGCATTGTCGTGCTGCACTTGTGCACGCTGAATGCTATTGGCTATTTGGAATCCACTGAAAACAGGAATGGACAGATTGAACCCCACAAATTGCCTGCGGTTGTTGTTGAATTGATCCTGAAGATTCACGGCAGTAAATGTTGGAATCTGATACGATGTCATCACAGGGATTTGGTTCCCCTGTGGGCTGATGAAGTACCCAATTTCTCCCACAGCGCTTGTGCTACCGGTTTGCTTGAGGGCTCTATCTGAATAGCTGGTGCTCATTTGGCCGCTCATGCTCAGGCGGGGTAACCTGCCAGCTTTTGCCACTTTCACAGCTAACTCACTGGACTCCACCTGAAGGGTGGCCATTTGGATGCTTGGCTGTTTGCCATTAGATGCCGCATAAAGGACGGTTGGTTGAATCGCCAGTTCTGCTGTTGGCTTGTCATTGATGCCCAGCAAGGTGCCGTCAATAGAAAAATCTTCATTCATTCCCATGGTTTGAGACAGGGATAAATGTGCCAAGCTCCTTTGTGCCATGGCGGCAACCACCCTTTGAATATCTCTGGCCAATTGGGATTTGGCTTGCAACAATTCTGACAGCGAAATTGCTCCAGCATCATGCATCGTTTGGGTTCGTTGAAGTTGTTTTCCCGACAGGGTTTCTTGCCCCATTGCAATGCGCTCTGCCTCTATGGCAACTAGCAAGGTCAGGTATTGCGATGCCGTATTCAAGACGACCAACTGAGCGGCATTGTCAACTTGCAACATGGCCACTGCAGCATTCACTTTAGCTTGTCGCCAACGATTCAGATTCTGTCCGCCATCAAAGACATTCAAACTCATCCCCAATGAGCCCGAGGCGGTGCCCAGGGTATTGGTTTGAATCTGATTGGTCACGGGATCAACAACCAAACCTGCATTCCAACCATTGCCTGCACCAAGATTAACTTGAGGCAACATGCTGCCCATGCTTGCCTGCACATCGCCATAGCTGGCGCGAAGGTTGTTGTTGCTTTGCTTGAGAGAATAGCTGTAGGCCAATGCCTTGTCTATGCAAGCAGAGAGATCCAGAGTAGTCAGGGTGGGCTGAGCCTTCATGCCCGTTAGGCTCATGACGGCGAGGCCAATGATGGCTGTACATTTCATGCCCGCAAGTTCGCAATAACCATGCTAATCTTTTGCCTGGCGCTTTTTATTGTGGCGGTACCACAAAATAGCAATGACTGCAAGCGTTACATAGGGGAATGCCATCAGGTACAAAATGCCCACATTCAAGCCATCTGCGATGGTTTCGCCTTCTTTTTGCGCGGCTTCAGCAGAGGCTTTGCACATGGCACATTGGGCAAAACTTTGTATCTGTCCGACAAGCAGAATCAAACAAACAAGTGCCCTTGACCTCATGCTATGGGGTAATAGGGCGCCATGAATACGTAAACCAAAACACCTGTGATGGATACATAGAGCCAGATTGGAAAGGTCCACTTAACCAAGCGCTTGTGTAATGTCAGTCGATTTGTGATTGCAGAGTAGATAGTGAACATGGCCAATGGCAAGACAAAAACTGACAAAACAATGTGCGTCACCAGAATGAAAAAATACATGTAACGCAATGTGCCTTCTCCGCCATAATGGAAATCTGGATTGGACAAATGGGACAAGACATAGCTCAGCAAGAAAACGGCAGACAAGGTGAAGGCAGAAAGGTTGGCCAAACGGTGAATTGCCACATTCTTGGATTTAATCATCCCAAAGGCTATCAAGAGCAAAACAGTTGTGGATCCGTTCAACACGGCATGGAAAAATGGCAAGCTTCTGAAATTGTTGTGACCCCATTGGATTTTCCATGTTTCAGGCATCAAAAACAAGGCAGCTACTGCCAGTGGAACAGCAATGGACAAGCCAGTGATGAGTGGCACCATGAATCGATCGTTGGGATGGGTTGTTTTCTGCATGGCAGATTAATTGATTTGCATTTTCACTTTTCTGTACTCTTTCACAAGTACCCTGACATCGTCAATGAGCTCATCCACCAGATAGGCTTCAGAAATGTCGTAGGCTCCCAGGGGGTTGCCGTCATCTTGGATTCGTGTTCGCATGACACCTTCCCAGTCAATCAAGACAGCTGATTGGGAATGGGAGTAGCCACCCTCTGCGCTTGAATCTTGCGATGCAGCCAAGTAATAGGCTGTTGCCATGTCATAAATCAACTCGCGGTCACCTGTGAGGAAAGTCCATGTGTCTGAATCACCAACACCCAGTTCCGACTTGTAGTTCGCTAATACAGCAGGTGTGTCATGCAGGGGGTCCACGGTGTAGCTGACAAAGACCACATCTTTGTAGGCTGACAAACGGTCATGAACGGCCTTTAAATGAAAATTCATGGCGGGGCAAATGCTCGGGCAGGAGGCAAAAAAGAAGCTGGCAATAACAACCTTCCCTTGCAAAGAATCCTCCGTCCATGTGTTGCCGTTGGACTGTGTCAGGCTGTAGCTCGGGATTGAACTCTCTGCATGACCAGGGCCGGGGGCCATGGTTGCTAAGGTTCTAAAATTCACTTCTCCACTGATAATCAAGGACAGCATGTACAAGGTCATGGGTACGACGATGATCACCGCCAACAGTAAACGCTTTTTTAACATGGCAATCTAGACGCCGTAAAGGGCTTGGCCTTCAATCAAAATGATGGCAGTCAAATACGGTATTAAAATCAATGCAGGCAAGTATATTGCACGACGAAGGGTTGACACTTCGTATTTCAAATGCATGAAATACTGCACGATGTAGGCAGCCTTAACCAAGGTCATGCCAATGAAAATCAAGTTGAGCAAACTGGTTCCGGAAAATTGCACAAGCAAAAATTCAGGCTTGACGATGCCTAGAGCAACTTCAATAGCGGTGATTGCTAACAACAACCAAAAGATCTTCCAGATCCAAGCTGTTCCGGTGGGTGCGTGTTCGTTTGACATAGCTATACCAAGTAAAAGAAAGTGAATACAAAGACCCATACCAGGTCAACAAAGTGCCAATACAGGCCAACCTTTTCAACCATGATATAGCTCTTACGCTTTTCATAGGTGCCAAGCAAGGTGTTGTAGAATACAATGAAATTGAAGACCACCCCAGAGAAAACGTGGAAGCCGTGAAAGCCTGTGATAAAGAAAAAGAAGTTGGCAAACTGTTTTTCACCATACTCGTTGTGGCTCATGTTTGCACCCTGTATAACCTCTGCTTGTGCCATGACCTTCAAGGTCGCTGAGCGATCCAAGCTCACGTGCTCCCTGCCGGGGTTCTGAAGCACAATGTGCTCATTGGCTTCAATAGCATGGCGGACATCCTCCGTGGTGAACACATCAAGGTGATTGGCTGCATGACCATCTTCCATGCCATGAATCAATTGCGACAAGGACATCACCTCGCCTGTTCGATCATCAGCAATCTTCATGATGGATCCATCCCTCAATTCAACCGCACCTTTATCACCAACGATGAAGTGATACCACTCCCATGCTTGAGAACCCAAGAATAAGGCACCACCAATGATGGTCGCAACCATCCACCAAGCAACCCTGCTTTGCTTTCTTTCATGACCTGCACTCACTGCCAATACCATGGTCACGGATGACATGATAAGAATGAATGTCATCAAGGCAACATACAAAAGGGGTTGATCACCTGTTATGCCGGGGAAATGGGTAAAAACATCCTCCGCCATGGGCCAAGAATCAACAAAGCGAAAACGGGACAGCCCATACGCTACGAGAAATCCAGAAAAGGTCAAAGCATCTGAGACAAGGAAGAACCACATCATCAGTTTGCCATATTCCGCCTTCATTGGCTCACTGTTGCCGCCCCAGGTTGGTTGCGTATCTGTCGTCATAGGAGTTTGTTTGTTTTGCCTGCAAAATTAACGCAGAAAGACTAAAAATAAGAGGAGGTAAAGCCATAATCCACCCAAATAATGCCAGAACTGGACAGCAAGGTCAAAACCCAACCGATTTGACTGATTGTATCTATTGCTCAAAGCCTTTACCATAACTACAAGCAAGACAATAACCCCTGCCAATACATGCATCCAGTGGAACCAGGTTATGACATACAACCACGAACCTGCAGCCTGACTTTTTACCCCTGTGAACCAAATACCTTGATCCATGAGGCTGAGCCAAGCGGTTATTTGGGAGACCATGAATGCCAACCCAAAGGCAAATGAACCAAACACCAGGGCCGCAAATCGCTTGTTTGCATCTTGCTTTAATGCCACACCCGCAAGGATCAGCAATGCGCTTGAAATCACAATAAAAATCGTGCTGTAATAGAAGGCTTCAGGAAGGGGGAAGTCCAGCCATGCACCTTTGCCTTCAAGGGATGACTTGGACACCAGATAGCCGGAAGTCAAACCTGCAAAGGCCATGCCTATGCTGGCCATACTAACCCATAAAAGGGGTTTTTTACTACGCTGTTGGGGACTGAGGGTTTCACTCATGAGATAAAATGGTCAATGACATAAACAAGTTGAAGCAGGGGTAAGTATCGGATGGTGCCAAACATCAAGGCCTTTGCACAGGCATCGCTTGGCTTTCGGTGGTGGGTCACGGCCAATCGCAAGACATCCATGCCTAACAAGAACACCAGTACCGCGGCCACAGAGCTCAGCTCCAAGGTGCCCGTCACGCCAAAGGCAGGCAGCAAACTGAAAAAGATCATCCAAAGGGTGTACACCACCGACATATGGGTTGCTGTGCTGTCCTTTTTCCTTGTGGGCAAAAGGAAATAGCCCGCCTTCGCATAATCGTCATAGCCCAGCCATGCTATAGCCCAAAAATGGGGAAATTGCCATAGGAATTGAATGCCAAAAAGCACACCTGGCTCAATACCAAAGTCTCCCGTGACAGAGACCCATCCCAACAAAAAGGGAATAGCTCCAGGAAAGGCTCCGACCAAAACAGACCAAGGTGATTTAGCCTTCATGGGGGTGTAGACCAAGACATACAGCAGCATGCTCAGTAGCCCAAAACCTGCCGTGACAGCATTCAACATGCTCAATGCAATTGTGCCAACCAGCCCTAGCCCAATAGCCCATGCAAAGCCAGCAACCCTCGACATGCGGCCTGTTGGCAGTGGGCGGTTTTTGGTTCGGTCCATCAGAGCATCTCGCTCAATTTCCCATAGTTGATTGAATGCGTTGCTTGAGGCCACGATGGCAAAGCCACCAATAGTCAAGGTGATTAGATGAAAGGCATCCACTTCAGGAGCACCCAACAAATAGCCAGCAACTGCGGAGAATACCACAGTGAAGGCAAGGCGAAATTTCAGTAAAAGAGCAACATCACGCATGACCACAAAGGTAGTCTGCACCGCATATCAAGAAATGCGGATTGAGCAAATTTTCCTTGTTGTACGCCAAGGGTTCAGACCACGTGATTTTTCCATCCAAGTGGTCGATTCGGAAGACGTTGCAGCCGGCAGCTGTCGCTACGGCGTGGCCTGCAGCAGTGTCCCATTCCATGGTCGGTGCCGCACGAGGGTAGGCATGTGCGCGACCCTCAGCCACCAGGCAAATCTTCAAAGATGACCCCATGCTAACTCTCTCGATGGGCCCATGAGCAACTTCCCAACCTGCCAACAACGCTTCTGTAGCTTCAGACATGTGAGAGCGACTCGCCACAACTGTGAGTTTATCGGGATGGCGTCCTGGCATCCGCATGGCCTGTGTCAGCATGTCCTTGTAGGAGATGGGGGCATTGGACTTCATGGCAGGGATGTCCGATCCACCCAGGTAAACCCACCCTAAAGCTGGGGCGTAGACCACGCCAAATATGGGAATGCCTTGGTGAACAAGGCCAATATTCACGGTGTACTCGTTGCGACCTTTAATGAACTCTTTGGTGCCATCCAATGGGTCGACAACCCAGAGGGTCTCCCAGTCTTTGCGATCTGCGTAATCGGGGTGATGGCCCTCCTCACTCAAGACAGGAAAACCCGTCGGTTCAAGAACCTTGTTGATGATGCGATGTGCTGCAATGTCTGCTTCAGTTACCGGGCTATTGTCTGCCTTCAATGACGCTTCCACCCCGCCAATGCGTGATTGCACTTCCATGATGGCTTCGCCAGATTCGTAAACGGCTTGGAGGATGGACTCAATAACGGCTGATGACAAGGTCATGCAAGGAATGATTTGGCTGTGATAAAAAAACCCGGGATGAACCCGGGTTGTGTAATTAGCTGCAGTTTACTGCAGTCTAGCGTTGATTGGCAAGCTGTATCGCATGGATACTGATCGACCGCCAACCTTTGCTGGTTTCATTCGGGGCAGTTTTTTGACAACGCGCAGGGCTTCATCATCCAACAGCTTATCGACACCCCTAACAATAGCTACGCCATTGACTGAACCACTCTTGTCAACGACAAACTCTACCCAAACCTTGCCTTGTATGCCCATTTGGATGGCCATTTCAGGGAATTCAAAATTCCTCAAAACAAAGCGCTGTGTCTCAAGGGCAAAACAATTTGATCGCTCTTCTTCTGTTGACAGGTTTTCGCAACCAGGGAAAATGGGACGCGATTCCACATTGACAAAATTGTAGATCTCATCATCATCAATCTCATCGATCAATTCAATGTCTTCGTCATCGTCAAACTCTGTTGACTCCAATTGGATTTCGTCAATCTCAACCTTGTCGTCAACGATATTGATTATTTCAATAACTGCCGGCGGGGGGGGTGGCGGAGGTGGCGGCTTCCGGTTCGTTGCGATCATGTCGTCATCGATTACCACGTTGTCAAGCGTTCCAAGTGAGTTTGGCCCGCTCTCAAATGTCTTCCATTCAAATGCCATCCACACCATGCTCAGGGCAAGCACAATACCGATTTGGAGGTAAAGACCCTTTTTCTTTTCAAGATCAGCCTTGTCAGTTTTACGTGGATTCATCTTATTATTTTTTAGCGTGGTGAAAATACGCAGAGCTTGCGTGAAATCAAGGTTTTAAGGTAAATTCCTTGAAAAAAGACGAACGAGTCATCTCTTAACTCAGTTTTTCTGCCTTGATAGCCAGGTCTTCAACTGCATTGCCATCAATAATCCAAGAATCATGCCGCAAGAATTTGCCATCAAATCATGGGGGGAAAACACACGGCCATCTGTCACTATTGGCTGCAAAAACTCAAGGCCTGTACCCAGTATGGTGACAACCAAAGCTGGACGCCATGGGCCTATGGGGGACCGGCTGCCCATCGTCATGAGGAAGGACATCAAGCCATAGGCGACAGCATGAAGAACCAGGTCCTTGATGTTAAGCAGCAAGGATGGCAATGCCGACGCCGGCATCAAACTCATCACGACGACAACCATTGCCCAGCAAGCAGCTAACGTAAGCCAGAATACCCTTGTCAAACTTCGCAACAAGCCTAAGGCTTTGTGTAGCAGGTCCTTCAACTGCTCAAGCAATATGCGACTGGTAATCTGATGCAGACATCAGTGCATCCGCATCGGAGACATTAGATAGTCGTATTTTAACCATCCAACCCTCACCATAAGGGTCAGTGTTGACCAATTCTGGACTGTCCTCCAACGCTTCATTAATTTCAATCACTTCACCAGCGAATGGTTGGAATAAATCGCTCACCGTTTTCACTGCCTCCACAGAACCAAAGACTTCCTCTGCGTCCAGCTGCTCGCCTTCTGTATCAATGTCCACAAAAATGACATCCCCAAGCTCGCTTTGCGCATAATCTGTGATGCCAATCGTGGCAACATCGCCATCAAGGCGAATCCATTCATGGTCTTGCGTGTAAATAAGGTCTGCTGGTATGTTCATGGTGCTGAAATTTTTGTCAAAAATAAGTTGGATGTCCCCAATAAAAAAGCCATGGGGAATTCCTTCATTGCAATCAATTGCCAAGGTTTAACCTGAAGGCAATACCAGACTGCCATTGGTTTGTAGGGAAGGCCATGGACGTTTTGAAGGTACTGATGGTCTGGTCAAAATAATACTGTGCTGTGAGGCGACGGCTCAGTCGGTAGTCAGCCGTGAATTTAACCGTGGTCCTGCGTTGACCTGCAGTTGGCTGGTTGAAGTTCTCATAGATGCGGCGAATCACGGTCTGATTGTCAGATACCCGAACATCCAGTTTCAGCTCCAAGTTGCTTTGAATGTTTGTGCGTTGACCCTCTTGATCCACCAAGGTGAATTTAAGATCGCGGACAATGTAACCAACCCCTACGGTCATGTCATAGGCCTTACTTTCAGTGATTTGGTTGTTAGCTAGGGACATCGCAACCTGTCGATTTTTACCAATTTCAAGTTTGAAGGACGCATTGGTCTTTGTGCGAACATCCACACCAATCAACGGAGAAAATGCCTCTGTCATGGTCATTTGACCAATCTGTCGGTTGGCTAAAATGTCACCATTGGCATCGATGGGGAAGGGTTGACTTGGTTTATCCTGAACCTTCTGCAAACGAAGCATGTTGGTTTGTACGCCAGCTATTGTCAATGTATTGGTGTAACCATGGGTCATATTAAAAGCTGTGAATCGCTTGCGAATGGGCTTCAGGCGCATCAACCCCGTGTAATTCACACGCCAATTTGGGGTCGGAAGCATGGATTGCAAATTGACCTCTCCGGCATCCATGATTTGTCCATCACCATAGGCCATCAGAAAGCTTTTGAAGAGCACTTCAGACTGCAAGACAGAGAAGCCATTGTAGCCATATCGTGATGAATCAGGGTCTGAGATGAAATCCTTGCTGTACAATGGATCCAAGCCCAGCTGTCGATCACCAAATTCATTGGAAATACCCAATCTATTAGACAGGAATTTCTGGTAAGCATCTGAATCGTAATCGGGCGACTCAGACGTCTCAAAAGCTGTTGACCAGGCAAGCCAAGACGTTGAAAAAGTTTCCAAATTCATGGGGCTAAACTCATAGTAACCAGGCCCATTGGTCAGGTTACTGTCAGCACCCAAACCATCCGAATACCTGAAAGTGCTGCTTTCCATGTTGCCATAGTTTTGCTGAGCTGTCAGGGTGATTCGCATGTCCTTGACCGGCTCAACCTGAGCACGTGCATTCAGGGTTCTTGTCAAGGTAGATCTGGCGCGATTTGGCTGACTGCTGTTGTCAACCATCCAACCATTTTCAGCTGACCTTTGGCGAATATTGACTGGCATGCCAATCACATAGTCCAATCCTGGAGACATACCTTTAGAAGGGTTCAATCCGCCAACCACCGGCAAGGGATTAAAGCCTGGCAGCAGGCTGCCTGTATTCAGGCTACTAGAAACATTGATTGATTTGACCATGGTAATTAAATCCAAGGATGTCACCACAAGGGTTTTTACCCAAGGCGCCATACGCTCCTCTTCCTTTTTCACAGGCTTCCTGCTTTGAGAAGCATCCCCTGCTGGGGTCCGACCCCCAGCCCGTAGACTTTTGCCACCTCTTTTACTGCTAGACTGCTTCATCTTTTTATAGAAGGGGAACTTGTTGTAAAAGGTGTTAAAATTTAGGTTAGCTGAAGCCGTCCATTTCCCAGAATTTTCAATGGTGTTACCATAATCCAAAGAGTCGATTTGCTGAACTGCAGCTAGCAAGGGTTGCGCGTTCCAATCAAAATCTGTTTGGTACCGAAGCTGCATTTGCACGAACTCCAAATAAGGGATTTTGTTGATTGGCAACGGCCATGACGCATTCACATTGTGATGGTACTCTATTGGCCTGCCGCCTGCCATCAGGTTATTCAAGAGGTACGTGTCAATGCTATCCACACCGGCAGGTCCGGGCAACTCATCAACCCTGACACGCATGCGGCCGGTGTAATCCAATTTGAAGTTTTTGCTTAAATCCCACACCAAATTGTAATTGCGGTCCATGGTCATGCTTTTTGCATAGGTCGTTGGCAACTGGAATTTTGGGTTGTCAACATTGCGCATTTGCATCACCTGAACCACCCGATTCACCTCTGCCCTGGCGCTCACCCGTGAGGGTGTTAGGTTGAGGTTTATGTCTCTGATCAAATTCAAATTTTTGTTCTTGATTCCCTTGAATGGCGCAATATTTAAGGGGATTCGCTGGTAATTGTAAGCCAAATTTCCTCTGTAGGCATCCCTGCGATCTTGGATGGTGTTCACGTCGCGCCGGACGATTTCATTGTATGCATAGGTAGCACTCAGGTTTTCAAGATCCCATGGCTTGGGCTTGCCTGTGCCTGATTTAGCTCCTGGACTAGCCCGCCCGCCTAGTTCACTCGATACCGGACTTCGCTGACGGCCTTGGGTGTTGCTGTTGCCTCCGCCCCTGGCTAAGTGGATATTGGTGAAGTTGATGCCACGCCGCTGGGTGAAATCGCTGACCATGCCACGCAAAGAGTCGCGTTCAATGCCATCGCTCAGATTTGCCAATGAACGATCCATTTCCACATCTGGGCTCAACGGATTGAACAAGGGTGTTTTCCAATCCTGCGCATGGTTGATGAACATTGGGAACCGCCAACGGCTTCGACCAGGGATGAATTTATCGAGGTCCAGTTGCGTCTGAAAATCGTAAGAAGCTGTGGTGAATTTATTCCGTTCCTGGGGGTTCATCTCCAATGAACCGAAGCCCGGTGTAGACATGGCCCCAGAGAGGGCGATTTGGCCTAAATCTGCCAACTGAACCGTGCCACGAGCCAGGGCAGCCATGCCACCTCGGTTGTCAAATTCCACCATGCGAAGCTCATTGATCCAAATTTCTGCGCATTTACTCAGGCCATCATCGCCATCTATTGTGCTGCGCTTCTTAGGATTCCTTACGCCAATCAACACCGTTCGTACATCGCCTAAATTGGGCGAGCCTACCACCCGTACAATGCCCTCATCCTTAATGAGTTCATAGGGAATGCTTGAGGAGACATTGGGGTTGTTGACCATGGCTGCATTTCTTGCCAATTTCAACTCTGTTAGCCACGAAAAAGGCAGATCAATCATGTTACCCTCTGGCCAAATCAACCCTGGATCCTTCTCCCCCCAAGCCGTCACCTGCAAGGGGATTTCAAATTCATAGTAATTCAAATTGTAGTCATTGCCAAGGCGAATGAACAAATGCAAATCCCCATCCAAAACGGGCTCTGTTTGTACGGTGGATTCCACATGAGTGAACAACTTCAATCGCTTGTTCATCCGCATGTCAATCGATGTGTTTTTGAACACAGCCCGGGCATCGCCATCGCGAAGGTTGCATACATCCATGCTAAGCGATTGCTCATTTTGCTGCACCAATGACGTATTACCAAGCAGCACTTCCCGATCAATGCCCGGCGGCAACATGTAGGGAATAGGCTGACGACCGCCATTTTCTTCCAGGTTCACAGCATTGACAGAAAAGGTGGTGCCATCATTCTGGTCCACGGGGATCAACTCCCTGGAAGCTTCCAAGGAAAAGCGGTAACGGCGCCATTCACCACGGACGAGTTCCAAACGGGCAAATCGCATCACAACTGGCTCTTGCCACTGCTGCAATACCATGCGCAAAAAGCGAAGCGATCGAAAATCGGAAGCGCCATTGACGCGTTGGTCTGGCGTGAAAACAGGAATCTTGAATTGGATCCATCTCACCGGTTTGCGGGTGTTATCTGGCAGCAAATCCGTCGTGGTTTCGTAGATGTCTGAAACATTATTTTGCCCAATCACTAAATCCTGGGGTCGCATTGATATGGTGTACTGGAAATACTGCTCTGCCTTGTTCAACGTGTTGTCCTGGTTCACATCCTCCCTGTCTGGCAGGTTGGTGTAGGTCGCCGGCAAGCCATTGATCAACGTGGTTTGAGAGTTGCCGTCAGGGTTATTCCAATAACGGTATCGCTGCAAAATATCAGCACTGGCTTGATCCAAGGCTTCACCTCGGTAGTAGGTGAAGTTGTCAGCCGCTGGATCTGCAGATGCGCTCGCATAAGCAGCTGATGAGGCGCCAAAGGCAGTGTTTAATTGGCTCAGGTAACCCTGCCCAGCACTGCCAAGCCAACGCTGTTCATCTTGATCATTGAGGCCATCCAATCCCACATCCTGGTAGCTGCGTGCACTGGGATCATTGTCAAAAGATGTTGTCACAGGTTGGTAGCGAGAGGTGTACCCCCACACGGAAGAATCGACATCCATGAGCAGGCCTTGTGGATTGAGGCCATGCTCAAAGCTCTGCCTTCCATCCTTGAGGATGTCCTCAGATAGGTTGCCTAAGTGGAACACCAGATCTCCACCTGGCGCTGACGGGTCATCCAAGAAGGGGTCCATGACCCAAAACTGAATGAACTCAATGTTCTGCTCCTCGAAATTGTTGATGGTCAATTGACGCATCAACCCACCCCATCTGGAGGCAGGGTTGTTCAATGATCCATCGGATGCAATCCCCGAAGAAAGTCCCGGAAATCCATTGACATCAAAGTTGTAGGCACCGCGCTCAGTTGGATCAAACTGGACATCAAACATGGCGATGTTGCGTGCCATGCCGGGCTGCAGGGGGATGTTGGGGAAGACTTCCGACAAGGGGACCATGCGCTGCTTATGATCTGAGGTGATGGATGGATCGTTACGGATATTTTGTGGCGTCTGTCCATTTGAGGCATAAAAGCTAGGGTCCACGATGTACCAACTCAACCGGCCCCGGTTGGCGTTGGAAGCCCAATCATTCATCAGTGATGCCTCAGGGTACCTTAACAAGCCTTCCGGTGTGGATGCAATGTGCCAAGTGGTGGTTCCTCTCAAATCAATGGTCGTCTGACTGCTCTCAAAATCATCCAAGTAAGTCGTGGCTTCACCATTGATTTTGATTCCGCGGGGAGACCCTGGCAGCAATTGCGCAAATTCTGCCGTGAGTTGCACCTTGGATGGGGCATTGGTCGACACAAAGGGCAAGGCATCAAGGGCGCGGGTTAACGAAGGCAAATCCTGATTGAATGTGCTGTTCAAGCCCCAAATCCGATTAGAAATAGGCTCGTCCCCCGCATTGACCTTTTGAGTCAGAGGGCGTTCAGACAGCCTGAGCAGAGAACCCCCAACGACCCAGTCTTTGGACAAACGATGCTCAACAGTGGTGCCAGCAAAAGTCTTTGCCTGCATGTTGAACATGCTGTTGTTTTCAAAATTGACCTTGATTGGCATCCCGCTAGACATCAAACTTTCATTGAGGATGCGCACTTGCCCCAAGGCATAGTCTACGGTGTAATCCTGGTTTTCCATCAACTTGCGGCCACCAGCGGTGACATTGATCGAACCCCTTGGGATGTTGAAGGCATTGAGCTGGATCAACGAACCCCCTCCACCTTTGTAGCGCCCCTTGAGCAAAAACTTATTCAACTGTGTTTGCTCTTGTGCGCGAAACAAGGTCGAATCATAGAGCTGTTGGAACACATAGCGTTTGCGCTCTGCTAGGGTGGGTAAATGCTTAGCTAAAGAGGACCCAAATGGCTCCAAGACAGGAAGGATGATGCGGCCAGTCTGCGGCAAAACCGTGACTTGTGGAATGAAATCAAACAAGCCATCCGGGAATGGATCGCCATTGCTATTCACCCGATCAAGGCCCATGACTTGCACCAGCAGTTGATCCTTCACTGAAGACTTTGGCAAGAAAGGGATGGGCATGCCTGTTGCGTCATTGCGATACATGATTTCCAATCGGAAATCTTCTTGGCTCAACTGGTAAGCATTCAAACTGTAAACATTCTTCATCATCAAATCCCAAATGGGAGACTTCACTTGAAGGGTGCTGTGTTTCAAAAGCTTAACAACCAAAGCCTGTGGCGCCAAGACGCCATCATTGGAAAATTCACCCACCTGGTAGGTCCGTCCATTGGCCGTATACTGGTAGGCAATGGCAAGAACTTCATCCTGATTGAGTGCCATATTCAAGGTGATGAATCCCAGCTGCGGATGAAAGCTGTATTCGTTAGGCAGCAACTTGCGTGCATTGCTTAACTCTGCATACTCCACATTGGGGTCATAACCGGCACTGCTTAAGATGGAACCCGACGATGCATTGTTGCGAATGCCGGAAAAGCGTTGAGTTAACTCATCTGGTGCCAACCGATTGCTGCCGTTGGATGGCAGGTTGCTGGCACTAGGGGCTGGAAAAATAGCTTCGCCATTGCGGCCAGCTGATGTGCTACGCCAGGCATGCGATTCCGCCTCACCCAAGTCCAAAAAGGCAAGAATGTTTCTCACCTGTGTGGGCGTGCTTCTGCGGTTGGTCAACCATATCTCCACCTTGGTGATTTGGATGGGGGACTGAATCACTGGCAAGGTTTTCAGCCAATCCTCATAGTGATCACGAAAATAATGCGACATGAAAAAGTGCCGGTTGGCCTCGTAATTGTCTGCTTCAATGCTGAATTCCTGCGTGGTTCCCCCGCCTTGAATATTCAAACTTTGCCCTTGGCTTCGTTGCTCAGCCATGACCGTGGTGACCGTGGTATTGCCAAATTGGAATTTGCCTTTGAGACCAAACAAGCTCTGCGCGCCCGTGATTAAACTCCCCCCGGTTGGCAGACTCACATCTCCCATTTCCAATGACTTGACAATGTCATCCTCCAAGCCAGTGAAGTTGAGTTTCATCTTGTTTTCAAAGGCAAACGTTGCCTTGGTGTCATAGTTCAATTTGATATCCAGCCGATCCCCCAGCTTACCTGTCGCATTGATCTGCATGTCTTGATCAAAATCAAAGGCCAAAGTTTTCCTGTTTCGCTCAGGAACGATGGGGTTGTCAATGTTCTGATACCTTAGGCCAAATTTCAATTGCGCTGAGCCTTGGGGACGGATATCCAACTCATCACTACCAAACACCTCCTTGATGGCTGGATTATTGATGGTCATGTCAGGTACCATGCTTGGTCCTTCTCGTTGATCAGCAGCTGACCCTGCTGCCCACCGGGTGCGCCAAGTTGCCAGTTCTTGGTTATCATAAACCTGCGCCTGGTATTGCTCAGCAGTCAGAAAGGTGGGGGCACCAAAGGCTGTACTTCCAATGAATCTTTGCAGCTTGTACATTCCAGTAACCGGATCATAGGTCACTTCCGTGTGGATATTGCTTGGCACATTCAATCCTGGAAAATTCCAAGAATTGTTGCCACTGCTATCCACAACTTGTGCTTGCAACCCCGTAGAGAGCAACCCCGCAAGACATGCGATGCAAAAGAAGAGGAATGGGTTCCGCATTAGAGCTTGGACAAGGCAGATTTGATGACTGCTTCAAGTTCTGTGGCTTCTTCTTCTGCGATGACCTTTGCTACAACTTTCTCAACGGCTGGACGGGAAAACCCTAGCACCATCAAGGCCTCGATAGATTCCATTCGCAATGACCCACCCGTGCTTCCAGACATGCTTTCAGACACATTGGCTCTGGCAATTTTGTCACGCAAATCCACCACGATTCGCTGGGCAGTTTTTGCCCCAATGCCTTTGATTTTCTGCAAGGATCCCGAGTCACCACTTGCGATGGTCTGGACGGTTTCTGATGGCGTCAGAGCAGACAATATCATGCGAGCAGTATTGGCACCGACGCCGGAGACACTCAGCAGCAAGAGGAATACATCGCGCTCACCCGTCGTGGCAAAACCATACAGAAGCTGCGCGTCTTCACGGTAAACCGGATGGGTAAACAGGCGAATGTCGCCATCGGCCATCTGGCCATAGGTGGTCAATGAGATATGAAGGTAGTAGCCTATGCCAGCACATTCCATGATGGCATGGGATGGACTTTTTTCAATCAATGTCCCTTTGAGGTGGTGAATCATGTTCTATTCAACGCCCATGTCGGGCATTTCTTATGGCTGAATGGCAACTTTTCCAAAGGTTACTTGTTTGCCTTCCGATTGGCGGACAAGCAAGTACATGCCTTGGTTTAAGCCATGCAATGACAAGCGACTTGACACTGAGTTGGGAAGCAATTCCTGGCTTCGAACCCGACGACCCGTCATGTCAATCAACACCAATCGTGAGGATAGACTCGTGGCTGGGTAGTTTACAAAAAGCACATCCCTTGCAGGATTGGGGTAAATACTAACGGTTGTCTTCACCGATTCATTCTGTGAAGCCGTGGCGTCAAAGGAAAAGGCCAAAGGCACTTGCAAGCTGTCATTGGGGTCCAAGGCGTTGAAAAATGTGTACCAAATGGTATCTAAGCCGACGTTGCTGTTGAGGACATAGGCATACCCGCTGAAATCGTAGGATATTGCCAATGATGCAATATTCACTGTTCCCATGCTCGTGGTTGTACCCGCACCGTAACACAGGTCAAAGCAGAAGGAATTGGAATCCACCAAACCGGTGCTGCCAAGTCTAGCAACTTTCAGGTAGTAATCATGCGCAATAGTGTCAGAGTTAATCAACTGAATATGGCCCAGGCCATATGGCATGCTGTTGGGGTTGACAACCACCAAAGAGTCTACATGATGCAAGGATAGAGATTGACCGCTTGAGGCCAATGCAAGACAAATACTGAAAAAGGTAAAAATCTGCTTCATATCTAAGGGTTATGATTGATTTGACTCCAAAGATACGGCCACAGAATGA
>CAWUSA010000026.1:0-15571 GCA_963925545.1 uncultured Flavobacteriales bacterium
AGCAACCACAGAAGGGTCAACGCCCAGCAAGGTCAGTTTCTCACTTGTGGCCGCTTTTTGTAAAAACCGCTCAATGCTTCGCCGGGCTGACATATTCAGGTCTCCCTTGTTGTAAAGCACGGCATGGTTGAGAATGAACTGGTGGTTGCCCGTTTCTGATGGTGGTAAATAAAGCAAGCCATCATGATCATCAGACTGCATGGAAAGTCCCAAAGCCGCATCCAAGTCATGTTGAGATGGGTCAAGTTGATCCATCTCAACATCGCCTACTTGCGCCTCATTCACCAACAAATAGCTATTGTCCAAGACCAAAATTTTCCATGATCGCTCTGCACTTTCTTCCAACAATACAGGCACAACCATCAAGGCTGCAAAAAAGATGGGGCCAAGAATGGTCATCACCAAAAATGACTTTTTCCGGACCCGGGTTAGGAACTCACGCTTGGTGACTAAGAGGAATGCATTCATGAGTGACTGGGGCTAACGGCTTGAACAAAAATGTCATGGATGGAAGGGATCACCTCCTCAATGGCCATGATGTCACACTGCTGGTTAAGGGAATGGATCAGGGCATTTGCAAGGCCATCAATAACCTTGAATGCTTGCTGATGAAGGCCAGAACGCAACACAGAACTGTCAGTTGCTGTCACGCCATCGATCAATTCAAAGGCGATTGGTTCCACTGCACGATAGGTCAATCGGTAGCTACCATTTCGATGGCGGTCCTTTACATCATGGATATTGCCTTCCAAGACCTTTTTCCCTTGGTCAATCAACACGATATCGGTGCAAAGCTCCTCCACAGACTCCATGCGGTGGGTTGAGAAAATAATGGTTGCGCCTTCACGATTCAATCGCAGCATTTCCTCTTGAATGAGTTGTGCATTCACGGGGTCAAATCCACTGAAGGGCTCATCAAAAATGAGTAATTTAGGTTCGTGAAGCACTGTGGTGATGAACTGATCTTTTGTGCCATCCCCTTGGACAACTCCTCAATTTTCTTGTCCCACCAAGAGGTCATGTCCCAGCGGATGAACCAATCTTTCAATCGAGATTTTGCCAGGTCATGTGGCATGCCTTTGAGTTGAGCTAAGTAGAGCGCTTGCTCACCTACTTTCATTTTCTTGTAAAGTCCGCGCTCTTCAGGCAGGTATCCTACTTGGCGGATGTCTTCAGGCTTGAGATCCTTGCCAAACAGCTTCACCTGACCATAATCTTGCTCAATGATCTGGTTGATGATGCGGATCAAGGTCGTTTTGCCCGCTCCGTTAGGCCCTAATAGGCCAAACAATGAGCCTTCAGGGATGGTGAGATTGAGATTGTCCAAGGCTTTGTGATCACCGTATTGCTTGCTGAGGTTGACGATGTCAATGGCTGGTTTCATGATGATAAAGGTAGGTTGTCGTTAGGGCTTAATTGAATGAGAAGCGTCATGGCTTCAGTCATGGTATCAACGGCTTCAACCACCAAGGTGATGCGGCCATTTTTTTGCTTCATCCTGAATCTGCTAGGGTTGCGTTGCAAGGCTTCCAAGAAGGGCATGAGCACCTTTTGAGGAGGTGCTTTATCAGGATCTGCTGGGAAGTAGGCCAGCATTTTCTTGCCCTTCAATACCAATTTTTCTAAGCCCATTGCTTCGCCCATCCACCGGAGCTTCATGGAGTCTATCAAGTCAATGGCTTCGGTTGGTAATTGCCCAAACCGATCAACCAAACCATCAGAAAATGCCCGAAGGTCATCCTCACGGGTCACTTGATTCAGTGCCTTGTATATGCTGAGTCGTTCTTCTACATCATTGATGTAATCGCTGGGCAATCGCAAGGCCATATCGGTGTCCAGCTGGCAATCTCTGCTAAGGCTTTCCCAACCCCCTTTGACATCAGCATACAGGGATTTGAATTCCTTGGTTTTGAGATCTTCCACAGCTTCAGCCAGCAATTTCTGGTAGGTGGCAAAGCCTAGGTCGTTGATGAAGCCACTTTGTTCAGCACCCAGCAAATCCCCTGCACCGCGTATCTCCAAATCCTGCATGGCAATCTTGAATCCTGACCCCAAGTCAGAAAACTGCTCAAGGGCTTGCAAGCGTTTGCGGGATTCATCAGGGAGTCCACTCATAGGCGGGGCCATGAGGTAGCAAAAAGCTTTTTTGTTGGACCGGCCAACCCGTCCCCGAATCTGATGCAAGTCACTCAGGCCAAACATGTGTGCGTTGTTGATGAATATCGTGTTGGCATTAGGCACATCCAGGCCGCTTTCTACAATGGTTGTGCTGACAAGGATGTCGTAGGTGCCTGCCATGAAATCCAAGAGGATGGTCTCTAGCTCACTGCCCTTCATTTGTCCATGGCCAATGGCAATGTTTGCATCGGGGAGCAATCGCTGGAGCATGCCCGCAACTTCTTGGATATTCTGTATTCGGTTGTTGATGAAGAAGACTTGCCCACCACGTGACAGCTCGTATTGGATACCATCCCTGATCAACGATTCTTGGAAGCCAACGACTTGCGTATCGATGGGTTGCCGATTGGCTGGAGGTGTTTTCATGACCGACAAATCTCTGGCTGCCATCAAGGAGAATTGCATGGTTCTTGGAATGGGGGTCGCAGTCAGGGTTAGCGTGTCTACGTTGACCTTAAGTGTCTTGAGCTTGTCCTTGATATTGACACCAAATTTCTGCTCTTCATCCACAACCAAAAGCCCTAAATCCTTGAAATGGACATCCTTTCCAACCAGTTTATGGGTGCCAATCAAAATATCCACCTTGCCCGCTGTCAGGTCAGTAAGAATGTGCTTGACGTCTTTGCTGCTTCGTGTCCGATTGAGGTATTCCACACGGACAGGGAACTGAGCCAAGCGTTTGGTGAAGGTGTTGTAGTGCTGGAAAGCCAGCAAGGTGGTTGGCACCAAGATGGCCACCTGCTTGCCATCAGTCACTGCTTTGAAAGCAGCCCTGACGGCCAATTCTGTTTTGCCAAACCCCACATCGCCGCAAATCAACCGATCCATGGGGATGGGGTTTTCCATGTCAGATTTGATGTCAGCCGTTGCTTTTTCTTGATCAGGGGTGTCTTCAAACATGAAGGACGCCTCCAGTTCATGTTGCAGGTAGCTGTCTGGGGAGAAACTGAACCCCTTCGCTTCCTTTCGCTTGGCATAGAGAACAATTAGGTCATAGGCCATTTGCTTGACCCGGGTTTTGGTTTTTTTCTTGAGCTTCTGCCAGGCCGGTGATCCCAGCTTATGAAGCTTAGGTTCAAGGCCTTCTTTGGTTCTGAATTTTGAAATTTTATGCAAGCTGTGAATGCTCACATAAAGCAAGTCCCTGTCCTGGTAAATCAGCTTGATGGCCTCTTGCATGTGGCCGCCTACTTCGATGGTTTGCAAACCGCCAAATTTGCCGACACCGTGGTCAACATGGGCTACGAAATCTCCTACTTTTAAGGCATTGAGATCCTTCAATGTGATGGCTTCATCCTGATTTTTTCGCTTGTTCAGGATGAATCGCTGATGGCGTTCAAAGATTTGGTGGTCGCTGTACACCACCAAGTCATGGTCTTCCCATCCGCGATGTAAAGAGCCTTCTAGCCACTCAATCTCAAGGTCTTTGTCGCAGATGTCCTGAAAAATGGCCTCCAGTCGCTTGCGTTGACTGCCTTTGTCATGCATCATGATGGCATGTGAGCCGGCCTGTCTATGCCCCTCCAAGGTGCTGGCCAATAAATTGAAATTCTTATTGAATGCCGGCTGCATCTGCAAGCCTAAGGCATCATCGCCCTGAGCCTTTGATACAGCGATTCCTTTGGTAGCAAGGCTGTCAGCAAAGCTTTCAGCATTGAGGTACAGTTCATGGGGTTCAGCATGTTTCACCAGGGAATCCAGGCCTAGGTAAGCCTCTTCTGCCATCTGGTACACCTTGTCAATCACTGTTGAGGTCATCGGAATGTCACCGACCCACAGCAAGCAGTTGCTTCCGGCATGATCCCACAGGCTTTCTCTTTGGGTGATTTGCTTGTCCTCTACATTGGCCACCAATTGCATGCTTTTCACAGCTTGTATACTCAGTTGGCTGTCCACAGCAAAGGTTCGCAGGGAATCGACCTCATCGTCAAAGAATTCAATGCGATGGGGGTCATTTGATGCATAAGAAAAGACATCAACAATGCCTCCGCGAACAGCAAATTGCCCCGGCTCTGTCACAAAATCTACACGCTGGAAATTCATGGCAAACAGGGACTCATTGAGCAAGTCTAACCCAATGTTCTCCCCACGAGTGATTCGCAGACTCTGCCCTTTCAGGGTTGATTTGGTAATGACCTTTTCACAAATAGCCTCAGGGTAGGTGATGACAATGAAGGGTTTGCTGTGCTGAAATTGTTGCAAAACCGCAGCACGTCGTCCAATGTTGGCATTGTCAACCAGGTCAAGGTCCGCATAGGGACGCCGGTAAGAGTCAGGGAAGAAGGCTACCTGGCTTGCGTCCAGCAACTTTTCTAAGTCATTGAAGGCGTAGGCTGCCTCTTCTTTGTTGCGAAGGACATGGATGATTTTTTGTTTGCTGACTTGCAGGGCTACGGCCGCTGCAACGGCATCAAACGAACCTCTGCTGCCAACCAAAGGAGCGACATCACCAGGCTTGAGCTTCGCCCAATGATTGACCCAAGACAGAAGCCTTGGATCGTTGATGTAGCGTTGGAGCAGCTTCGCTGTGGTCACGAACGATCCCCACTGTGAAGGAATGATTCAGCCTCAAGGACCATCGCAGTGGATCCCACAAAGTAGGGCACGCGCTGATGAAGCTCCTCAGGCTTGATATCCATGATGCGTTGGTAGCCATCGGTAGCTCGGCCACCGGCTTGCTCGGTAATGAAGGCAAGGGGGTTGCATTCATACAGCAGGCGCAATTTGCCTTTAGGGCTTTTGGTTCCCGTAGGGTAAAGGTAAATGCCCCCTTTGAGCAAATTGCGATGCAAATCACTGACCAGAGAGCCAATGTAGCGAGAGGTGTATGGGCGACCAGAAGGCTCATCGAGTTCCTGGCAATATTTGATGTAACGCTTCACGCCTTCGGGGAAATGCACGTAGTTGCCTTCGTTGACGGAATAGATACTGCCATTTTCTGGCACCTGAATCAATGGGTGTGACAAGCAGAAGGTTCCAATGCTTGGGTCCAAGGTGAAGCCGTTCACCCCGTTGCCGGTTGTGAAAACCAACATCGTGCTTGAGCCGTAAATCACATAACCTGCAGCCACTTGTTTGTTGCCAGGTTGCAGGAAGTCTTCCAGTTGCACAGGTCTGCCTAAGGGGCTAATCCGTCGGTAAATGCTGAAAATGGTACCTACAGAGACATTGACATCGACGTTGGAGCTGCCATCCAAGGGGTCCATCAACACCACATACTTGCTGTTGTTGTGTATGTCGTCGTCAAAGGCGATAAAATCCTCCAGTTCTTCACTGCCAACGCCACAAACTTCACCCATGCTTTTGAATGACTTCAAAAAGGTGTCATTCGCATAGATATCCATCTTCATTTGATGCTCACCTTGAACATTTTCTGATCCTGCATCGCCTAGAATATCAACCAATCCAGCTTTGTTGATTGTTCGATGTACCACCTTCGCTGCCAGTCTAATAGAAGATAGAACTTGTGTCAGTCCACCATTGGCCTGCGGAAAGGCTTTTTGAGTTTCCACTAGGAATTCACCCATCGTGGCCGTGCGTTGTGAGGTCATGTTGCTTGTGTCAAGGGTTGCATCAAAGGTAGGGTCTTATCGGAATGAAAACGGGTTGATTTGTCGCACATATTCACAGGCTTTTTACAGGGCTATCATTTTCCCCCATCTTACGTGGTAAATTGCAGGCACATCATGAGCCATTGGTCCCTTTTTAAATTTGGTGGTGCGTCCGTGAAGGATGCAGACGGTTTTCGAAATGCCGTACGCCTCATTCAGGCTTATGGCCAGCGCGATCAGATTGTGGTCTTATCTGCCATGGGCAAAACAACCAACACCCTGGAGAGCTACCTCGATGCGCGTGATCAGGGTGATATCCAAGCCTCAGAGACACTACTCAAGGACCTCGCGAAGGCGCATGAGGATTGCTTGAAGGATCTAGGGATTGTGGATGACACATTGATCGCTGAGCTCAAGGCCATCTGGCAAGGTTTACGTGCTGTCAAAGTGGAGTGGTCCTATGGCGCACGTTATGATGCCACTGTGTCTGCAGGTGAATTGGCATCGACTAAAATTATGGCAGCAGCCCTTGAAAACGCTGGCTTGCCTTGCCATTGGCAAGATGTCAGGTCATGGATTCAGACCGACGGTAGGCACCGACGAGCCACAGTGAACTGGGCAACAACTCAAGCAGCCATTCATCAAGGATTGCAATCAGGTCTCTATGTCACGCAGGGTTTCATTGCGGGTGGCCCCGACGGGCAAACCACCACGTTGGGGCGTGAAGGTTCCGATTACAGTGCGGCCATCATCGCCCATTGTCTCAAGGCAAAGACCTTGACCATTTGGAAAGATGTGCAAGGTGTCATGAGTGGTGACCCACAGCTTATTGATGATGTCACCTTGTTGAGTCAAATCCCTTACCAGGAAGCCATTGAATTGGCCTTTTACGGCGCATCAGTCATTCACCCAAAGACCATTCAGCCGATTCAGCGCAATGGCAGTCAGCTGCATGTGCGGTCCTTCAAAGACCCAGAGCAACCCCATACGGTGATTGGTGATTTCAAAAAATTGAAGCCTGAAGTTCCCTGTTGGATCGAAGAGTCTGACCAGGTATTGATTGAAGTCAGCACCGATGACCTGAGCTTTTTGCAAGAAGAGCACTTGGCACAGGTTTACCGAGTCTTTGCCGATTCAGGCGTCATGGTCAACCTGGCTCAGCATGCGGCTGTCAGTTCCCTATTTTGTGTGCGTTCTGACCGTGTGGCCATACCTGAGGCTTTTGAAGCATTGGATCAATCCTTCAATCTGACCATAGAGGAAGGCTTGGTCTTGACCACGGTCCGACGCCCTGATGAGGATGCTCACATGTGGTTGGCTGAGCGCGGTGAGGTGTTGTTGGAGCAGCACCACGGCGAGGTGACGCAGGTCTTATTGCGACCGTCTTGAAGTCCAAGCATTACCAACTGATAACCCCTACATCTTTGCGCCAAATGATGGGCTTAAGCTCATGGTGGCAGCCTGTGTTGTGGTTGCTTTTTCATGGGTTGAGATGGCAGCGGCTCAACGCACTTTACCTAGCGATTAAGCCACTTGAAGGCAGGCCCTTTTTGCAGGCATTGCTGGATTGGAAAGGGACGAAGATTCAATGCCCAATTTCCCCCGATCAGGCCATGCCATCAACCGGTTCTTGCATCCTTTTAGCCAACCATCCCACGGGTGCATTGGATGGTCTAGCCTTGCTCGACCAAGTGCTGGCCTACCGATCGGACGTGAAAATCATGGGACAGGCTCACTTGAACCTGATTCCGGCCCTGGAGCCTTGGTTGCTTCCCGTGCAGCCAATCAAAGGCTATGGCAACCCGCTTTATCAGTCGGGAAAATCCTTGAAAAAAGCCCAGCAATGGCTCAGGGACGGACATGTGGTCATTGCCTTTCCTGCAGCTGATATTGCTGCCTTGAACCTTGCATTTCGCATCAAAGAAAAGCCCTGGTCAGTCGCCGCATTGCGATGGATTCAAGTGGGGGATGTCACGGTGATTCCCGTGGGTGTGAAGGCTGTGAATAGGCGGCGTTTTTACCTGTTTGCCTGGATGGGCAAAGGTGTGCGTCATGCTTTAGCTTTAGGTGAGTGGCTGGCAAACAAACGACCCGTTGCCATGACCCTGAATCTAGGGGAGGCCATAGAACTCAATGAATCCAGTGACATGAAGGCTTCAATCCATGCCTTGCAGCAACAAAGTGATGCATTGGCTCACCAAGTGTAGAAAGCGTAGGTAAGACCCACGCGCAAACTCACAATGGCATCTGCAGATGGTCCCAATAGCCCGTCAGCATCTCCTTCCCAAGTGAAGCCCTCCAACCGGTCGCCGGGTACGGACCATGCGCCGCCCTCAATGAACGTGCTCCAGTGCTCACCATGTCGGACCTTCCATCCGATGCCACCACCGAGCAATGGACTGAAATTGGTGCCTTCATGAAAGACCACACCCAAGGGGTAGGGCACGTCGTCCACAAAGGTTGAGGAGCTGATTAGCAACCCCACATCACTAAACAGGTAGGGTGTGCTGGCATTGCGTCGCCAGTATTTGCCATAACGAGAGAGGTGGTAGGTCAGCCGCATTTGCGTTTGCAGGTAACGGCTGTCAACGGACAAGCCATCAAATAAGTTGTTGCCGTGATTGGCATTGTCAGCATGGATGGATCCAATGCCTATTTCACAGCCAATGCCCCAGCGAGGCCCTGAGAAATAGCTCAAAGATGTTTGAAGGCTTGGGCGCAATTCCTGCAGCATGGCGTTGGGGTCAAAGGATGCCATGTCACCAATGTGACTGGATGTGCCTGTTGACAGGGACCATGCAACGGATTGAAGGGAGCGTTGAGCGAATGTACCGAGGCTTAAAGCCACTAATATCAAGGTGAAAAGTGTTTGACGCATGGGCTAAAGATAGAGCGATTATTCAGTGACAGGTGAGGTGATGATTTTTCCCAAAAGAATGCTTGCCATTCGGGGGAATGATTGCTCACTCCATCCAGCCACATGGGGTGTGATTAGGGTCCGTGGATCGTTGCACATGGCCTTGAACCAATCGGGTTGATTGCGGAGGCCGAGCAACGACGCCTTTTCCAAATCAACCACATCCAGTAGAAGTCCTCTCAATTGATTCTCTTTAAGCAATTCCCAGGCATCTTGGCTTCGAACCACGGCACCTCTACTGCTGTTGATGATCAAGGGATGTCTTTCACATTGACGCAAAAAATCACCATCCACCATGGCATGGGTTTCCTCATTCAAGGGCAGATGAATGGAAAGGATGTCTGATCGTTGTTGTAGCTCAAGCAAGCTGACCTCTTCAACATAGGAGGGGCAATGACCTTGGCGGTATTTGTCATGCGCTATCAGTTGGCAGCCAAAACCCTGGAGTCGTTCAGCAAAGGCGGAGCCCATGTGGCCATAACCGAGAATCCCCACTGTGGAACCGTGAATTTCCCATCCTGAGTTGCTTTCTCTATCCCAGAGTCCTTGTTTCACTTGTTCATTCGCCAATGCCACCTTGTGGGTGTGCGCCAATAACATGCCAACCAGGTGTTCACCCAAGGCGATGCGGTTGCCTTCCGGAGCGGCATAGCAGGCAATGCCCATCTTGTTGGCTGCAACGACGTCGATATGCTCCAGACCAGATCCTAAGCGTCCAATCCACTGGAGGGATGTCGCCTGTTGCAAGTGTACATGATTGATGGGAAGTCGGCCCCGGACAATGAGACCAACAGCCTCTGACCAACGGGTATTCAGGTCTTCAATGCTAGCCTGATGGTGGTTTTCTACCTGATAGCCCGCTTGCGTTAAGCCATGAATCAAGATGTCATGGCTAGGGTCTAGGGCAATGACAAGGCCTTTCATGTCAGAGCAATGCGTGGGCAATGGCGAAATAGATACTCAAGCCCAGCACATCATTGGTGGTGGTAATGAATGGTCCGGTAGCCAATGCAGGATCGATGTCGTAGTAATTCAGGATCCATGGAACGGCTGTGCCAAACAAGCTGGCAAACAGAATGACTGCCATCAATGAGCTGCCAACCGTGGCGGCAAACATGATGTCCAATCCTGTTCCCCATGCATACAGGAAAATCGCCAGGGAACAAATTGCGCCATTGATCAGGCCAATGCCTAGTTCTCGGCGCAGCCGCTCACCCAAATTTCTTTGGATGCTGTCATTGGCAATTGCCTGAACGACAATGGCTGATGATTGCACCCCCACATTGCCACCCATGGCTGCGATCAAGGGGATGAAAAAGATCAATTGAGGCCAGAGACTCATTTCCGTTTCATTGCTGGAAATCACCCCAGAGGCAACTATGCCACCAATCAAGCCAACCAAGAGCCAGGGTAAGCGCGCACGTGTCATTTCAAACAGGCTGTCATGGTATTCAACTTCTTCTGAAAGACCCGACATGAGCTGGTAGTTGCTGTCAGCCTCTTCTTGCAAGACATCAACGATGTCATCCAGTGTGATGCGGCCAAGTAGCTGTCCCATGTCATCCACCACAGGCATGACAAAGAGGTCATACTTGGTCATGGTGCGGGCAACTTCATCCTCCTCATCATGGACCGTCACCTTGTGAATGTCTTTGTTGTAGAGGTCTAAAATGGGAGATTTTGTGGAGGTTGTCAGCAATTTTTTCAATGACAAAGAGCCTTTCAGGATTTCATTGTCATCCACCACATAGACCGCATGAACCACGTCAACATCTTCAGCTTGACGGCGCATTTCTGCTACGCATTTCAGCACCGTCCAGTTTTCGTTGACTTGGATCAACTCTGTCGCCATCAATGCACCTGCTGTGCCATCTGGGTATTTGAGCAAGTCTGCCAAATCCCTAGCCAATTCAGTATCTACAAGGTTACTTAAGACCTCCTGTTTTTTCTCGTCAGGCAGTTCGCCAATGATGTCTGCTGCATCATCGGTGTCCATTTCAGACACCACGTATTCTGCGATTTCTTTGCCAGTGAAAGATTCAAGAACACGGGAACGGTCATCCTCTTGAAAATGGGTGAGTACATCCGCGAAAAGCTCCTTGGGCAATTCTCGCAAGAGGACTAAGGCTTGGTCATCGTTTAACTGTTCTGCCAATTCTGCAATATCCGCTGCATGCATGCCATCAAGAAGCACAAAGGCTGCCTTGGCTTGCCCCTCATTGAGGTGGCCTTCCAGGGCTTTGAGTAGTTTTTTGCTGATTTTAGTTTCCATGGCTCAAGTGTTTGGCCAAATTGATGAAATCCGCGACAGACAATTGCTCAGCGCGCAAATGCGCAACGGATTCAAACAATTCAAGGTTGCTAAAGGTAAGGCTTTTCAATGCGTTCCTCAAGGTTTTGCGACGCATACCAAAGGCTGTCTTGACAACCCTTGCTAGGTCCTTGTAGGGGACATCAGGCATGATTGCATGCCGTCGAAGATGAATCACACCAGACTTCACCTTGGGTGGGGGGATGAATGCATGCTCGTCCAAGGTGAACAAGTAATCAACCTGGTAATAGGCCTGCGTGAGGACAGACGTGACGCCATATATCTTGGAACCGGGATCAGCGGCAAGTCGCATCGCAACTTCACGTTGGAACATGCCGGCCATTTCTGGAATTTGATCACGCTTATCAATCATCCAAAAGACGATTTGGCTTGAGATATTGTAGGGGTAGTTGCCAACCAAAGCAAAGGGCTCACTGGTCAGTGGCTCAGGCAGTTCCCAGCGGAGCAAATCCGCATGATGCAAGCGCTGTGCAAGGCTGGGGAATTTCGCCACCAAGATGGGGATGCTTTCTCGGTCCAACTCAATGGCATGCAAGGTACAATCGAGATTGAGCAGGTACTGTGTCAACACACCCGTTCCTGGTCCGACTTCTAAGACATGTTCAACGCCTTGAAGTTCCAAGCAGTTGGCCATGCGTTCAGCCGCAGTCAAATCTTTGAGGAAATGCTGCCCAAGGCTCTTTTTTGCACGTAGGTTAGCCATGATCTGTCATCAATCCTGCTCGCTTGAGCAAAGCATTCACATGGGGGTCTCTCCCCCTAAATTGGCGGTACAAGACATCGGGATCTACGTTGCCCCCTGCCTTGAGCAACTGGCCAAATCGACCCGCAACATCGGGGTCAAAAATACCGGCTTCAACAAAGGCTTCAAAGGCATCGGCATCCAGGACCTCTGCCCATTTGTAAGCGTAATAACCAGAAGAATAACCGCCGGCAAAAATATGGGAAAAGGCGGTTGACATCATGCCAATGGCCGGGCTGTCCCAGAGGTTGAAGGTCTCCATGCTTTGCGCTTCTAGGGCCTTGCCATCAGTGACAGGTTGACTGCGATGATGCCATGCGAGGTCTAGGAACCCCAAGCTCAACTGACGCAAGGTGGCCATGCCTTCCAAAAAGGTAGCAGCTTTCACGATTTTCTTTACTTCGCTGTCAGGCAAGGGCTCTCCCGTTAGGTAGTGCTTAGCAAAAAGCGCCAATGCCTCTGGCTGGTAGCACCAGTTTTCCATGATTTGTGAGGGCAGTTCCACAAAGTCCCACAGGACATGGGTGCCGGTCAAGGAGGCATGTGATCCTTCCCCCATCAAGCCGTGTAAGGCGTGACCAAATTCATGAAATAGGGTGGTTACCTCCCGGAACGTGAGCAAGGCAGGTTGGTCGCCATGGCTTTTGCTGAAATTGCAAACCATGGAGATCACAGGCTTGTGTTCTTGATCACTTTCCCGATAGGCCGTTCGGTAGCTGGTCATCCATGCACCGTTGCGCTTGCCTTTTCGGGGGTGCCAATCCGCCATCAGGTGTGCTACAAAGTCACCTTGTGTATTCCATACCTCATAACAGTCAACGTCCTCATGGTAGCTGGGGTTGTCAGCTTCATGCACAAAGGTCAATCCATGCAATTGATTGGCCACCTCAAAGGCCCCTTCAAGGACTTGGTTCAAGGGGAAGTAAACCTTCAGTGCCTCGCTGTCAAGCTCAAGTTGATCTTGCTTGTATTGCTCCGAAACAAAGGCAAGGTCCCATCGTTGCATTTCAGGCAATTCCAATGACCGTTCAGCAAAGGTTTGAAGATCAGACCATTCCTTTCTGGCTTCTGGCATGGCTACGTCGAGCAAATTCGCAAGGAACCCGTTTACCGTTGCAGGGTTTTTTGCCATGCGATCCTCCAATACGTAATCTGCATGGGAATCGTAGCCAAGCAATTGTGCTCGCTGCATGCGAAGGTTGGCGATCTCTGCCATCAGGGCATTGTTGTCATTGCCATCGCCACGGTTGCATCGCATGGCAAATGCCCGGTAGAGCTGCTCCCTCAGGCTGGCATCCTTTGCGTAGGTCATGACGGCCACATAGGTGGGTGCATCGAGGGTGATGGCATGGCTCGCATCCAGGTTTCGATCTAGGGCAGCCTGTGCAGCAGTGGCCTTCGCACTTTCCGGCAAGCCCTCAAGCTCAGCTTCAGTCACAGCCATGAACCAGGATTCACTGTCGGCCAACACCTGTTCTGAATAAGTCAATGTCGCCTTTGCCAATGAGGCGCTCAAGGTCTTCAATTGTGATTGCTCCTCTTTTGGAAGCAGTGCACCATTGCGAACAAAGCTGCTGTGGCTTCGCTTCAAAAGCATTAAATCTTCGCCCTCAAGTCCATGCTTGGATTGCATGACGGTATCCACCAGATGAAAGAGCTTAGGGTGGGACATGATGTCATTGCCTAATTCGCTCAAGGGGGCAGAGACGGCCTGAGTGATGCGTTGAATTTCAGGGGTTGTGCAGGCTGAGTTGGCATTGAAAAGGACAGAGGTATGCTGGTCCAGCACATGCCCCATCTGTTCCATGGCTAGCACCGTGTTGCGAAAGGTTGGTTCATCGCCTTGGTTGGCAAGGGTTTCCAAGGAATCCCTCACCCCTTGGATGGATTGCAAAATCAGGCTTTCCCATTGACTCACAGGGTAATCCTGCAGATCCATAGCCTGCATGTAGCCGGCCAAATGCTTGAACTGGTTTGTCAGTGACCCATTGGCGCATTCGCTGGCCTGCCAGAGCATATCCTCTCCTTCGCCGCGGAGATGGGGCTTGAGTACTTGCTCTATGAAGGCCTTGCCAAATCCCTCTGTGGCATCCATTGGCACTTGCGAGGGTAAGTTGTCCACGGCTAAAACGCCAATGCTTCCTTTTGCAAGCAGGTCAGTTTCCTGATGCTTTTGTGGATTCCAACCATAGAAAGGTGAATCGGCAGTGCTGGGTCTCAACGTGCAAGCCACAGGTCCATCAATGTCGCAGCTGATATCACCCACAAATTGGATATTGAAGTCAGGATGGCAGGCGTCTTCAGCAGTGAAAAATGGCGGGCTGCCATCCTTCCAGTAATGGCAAGCGAGGTACAGGTCTGTGCAATGGGCAAATCGCAAAAAATTGTTGCGGTAAAGGTCTGGGCGCTGGTAGAATTCACCCTTGTTAAAGCCGCCATCAGAGCTTCTTTGAACGTAGGCTGATGCGGGAAGCACGGTGAAGCAGGCTGCTTGTTCATTGCTCAGGTACGCCTCAGGGCTAACCTCCTTGAGGCCCGCTGCCAATAACATGTCTCTTGCGCCGGAAGCTACGCGGCCAGAGCCTGTGATAGCAGCCCTCAGTGAAGTGTTGGTCGCTTGCAAACTGCGTTTGAGTTCAGCCACGGTGCCTAATTTCAAAGCAGGTGATAGGTCAAATTCCTTGCGCTTCATGCCATAGCCACGCATGGCTTCATAGGCGCCAACAAGACCTGCGTAGACCCCAAAGCCAATCACCCGATCTTGGTTGTGTTGGAGCAACTCCCAGTCGATCAATCGAACCCCTTTGTCAACGCAAGCCTTCAATAGGTCACGGTTGCTGGGTTGTCGCTTGTAGGTGTGCGAGAAGAAAAAGTGTGTTTTGCCAGGGTGCAAGTGGTCTAAAGGGACCTCTTTGACGCCAAGCAGCCAATCAGCATCGCTCAATTGGTCAGTCAACTGGCAGCCGGCATCCACATAATCTTGGTTGGCAAATGCCCGTATTTCACTGGGTTCGACCAGGATGCGTAGGCTAGGGTAGTGATGCAATAGGTCAGTGCATTGACTGGGGCTGAGGACTGCGCGCTGGTCAGGCGGGTTCTTGCGTTCACGAATCAATCCAAGGGTCATTTGCATCCCGCAAAAGTCCGGCTTTGTCAGCCATTCTCCTAATTGCTCCAGATGACTTTTTCGAAGGTGGCATTGTTGGGAAAATTCACCCCTTGAATGTCAGTAAATCCAGCAATTCCACCAAGGAAACCCAGCGTGTCACAAGCTGAACCAAGGACATAAGAAGGAAAGTCTGCACCACAGGATCCAGGTTGGTAAACCTGCACCAGGTCACCTTGGAAGTGGTACGTGCTTACCGTTGAACCATTGGGACAACACCATGCTTTGAAGTCAGGTAAACGGTCATTGAGGCATGCATTGTCAGGCTCGCTACAGGCCGTACATATCCATGCGGATAGCAACAAAATCACCCCTTTGTTCATGCAAACAAGGTAGCATGAAATCTTAGTATGTTTGTGCCAACCATTCCAGCATGTTGAGACCCCTTTTCCCCATTGTGTTGCTTGTTTTCACGCTCAGTCTACAAGCACAAAAGACGGACCCCATTCAGTTGCAAACAGTGCAGTTGTCTGCGGATCCAGATGCATGGGTCAAGGAAATCATGTCTCGAGCCCGTTTGCGTGCGCAAGCACAACGCGGTGCAATCAAACGTCTTCGGTGCACGACCCATGTGAAAAGCAGCTTCGTGTCAATGGGTCAGGATCACCTCCTGGAATTCGTGGCTGACTCATGGGTTCGCTACCCACTGACCCACAGGGATGTCATCCTGGCCATCGATGAACAC
>CAWUSA010000027.1:0-21039 GCA_963925545.1 uncultured Flavobacteriales bacterium
TTCGCCTTGGTGTTCTCTGAACGACCCAACTTGTTGATTTTTTGTACCCACACATTGGATGCGTCAATTTCCATCAAACCAAGCATGTAAACAGCATCCAAGTATTTGGGGTCAGCAGCAACGGCCAATTCATAGTAGGCTTTGCCATTCTCTGGGTCCTTCATTTGCTGATGGTATATATAGCCAGCATTGTATAAATACAAGGCTGAGCTGGGGTTTTTTACAATCGCTTCCTTTAAGTTCTTTAAGGCGCCCGCATAGTCTTCCTTCTCAAGGTAGCTCTGTAATTCCATTTTAAGCAAGTTCTCGTTTTCCGGGTACTTCGCTCGCGAAACAGTAATAAGGGCGTCGTATTTGGTCATTTGACCACTTTCTGAGTACACCCATAGTAGTTGAATGTATAAATCATGCTCAGTTGACTCACTGCGCTGCGGCTCAAAAGCTTCTCCGGTCAGCACATACATGTCTAAAGTTTTTTTGTCTGGGAAAGGGTACCTGACGCTATCTTTAGCTAGCATGCCTGACCATGTCATGTTTTTGTATCTCAAGTCCATTAGAATCAGGTAAATGCGCTCTGCCTCTGTCCAGTCCTTCAGGTCTTGAGACAAATAAGCCATGTATGACAAGCTGGTACTATCTACCATGCCAAGGCTTTCTCTCAGGTCGAAAGCTTTGCTATAATTGACTCTAGACTCACTCTTGTCCTTGTTGTCAAAGTTCTCAATCTCTGCGCGATTAACATACTCCTGTGCCAGCATTGGCATTTTGTCTGCAATGTTATCAGCATACCGCTCTTTGCCTAGAGACATCTCGAAGGCGATCAAATTGGCATAGGACTTAACTGTCTCATCCAAGTAGTCAGCATTGCCCGGCGTCTCACTTGTGTACAATGCGTAGTATACATTGCCACGGTAGTAGTGATATTTAGACATGTTTTTAGACTTAACTTCAGAAGCAGGCTTGCCATCGATGATGACCTTTGCCTCGTCTATGTAGGTTTTTGCAGACACCAGGTCCAGTTTGTCTAAGGAGATTTTTGCGCTGGAAATGCTTGGCGCCTCTTGAGCTGATGCGCTGATTGTTAGCGCAATGGCCGCGACGAGTAGTGAACGTTTCATATCAATAATAAAAATTGGAGACAAAGATAGCCTCGCGTTAGTTGGTATAGCTTATCTCCTCTTCAATGAGCATGCCATTAGGTGATATCAGCTCAAGATTCTTTAGGCGCTGCCTCTTCACCGCCTCCATTGTCAATCACTAAGCCTTCAGCATCGGTTGCCTCTTCTTCGTCAGAACGAGGAACCTTTGCAATGGAGGCAATCACTTCGCCTTTCTTAAGGTTAATGACGCGAACTCCTTGCGTTGCACGACCCATCACTCGAATGCCTTCGACAGGCATGCGAATCATGATGCCATTTTTGGTGGTAATCATCAAATCTTCATCATCATTGACGCGAACTAATCCGATTAGATCACCTGTTTTCTCTGTGATATTCAAGGTTTTAACACCTTTTCCACCACGGTTGGTTATGCGATAATCTTCAACTAAAGTTCGCTTACCGTATCCATTTTCAGACACAACCAGGATAGATTCTTGATCGCTTTCAGGGCAAACCATGCCAACAACAAAGTCCTGCTCTAGGTCAAATTTCATGCCTTTGACTCCTGCAGCATTTCTGCCCATGGCACGAACCTTTGTCTCAGGGAAGCGGATTGCCTTACCTGACCCGATAGCCATCAAGACTTCATGTTCCCCATTAGTTAGCCTTGCTTCAAGCAACGTATCGCCATCTCTCACGGTGATGGCATTGATGCCATTGGACCTAGGGCGGCTGTAAGCCTCCAAAGACGTTTTCTTGATGACACCCCTCTTGGTGCACATCACAACATAGTTGTCATTGACGTAGTCCTCATTCCTCAAATCCTTCGTGTTGATAAAGGTTTTAACCCGGTCATCTGATGGAATGTTTATAAGATTGACAATGGCTTTGCCTTTACTTGTTCTGCTAGCTTCAGGTATTTCAAATACACGCAACCAGAAACAGCGACCCAATTCAGTGAAGAATAACAGGTAATTGTGGTTGGTTGCAACAAAGACATGCTCAATGAAGTCTGAATCACGAGCGGATGCTCCCCTTGACCCCACCCCTCCTCTGCTTTGTGTGCGGTACTCTGACAAGAGTGTGCGCTTCACATAGCCCAGGTTAGAAATGGTGATAACAACTTCTGCATCAGGAATGATGTCCTCAATGCGCATATCGCCTCCAGCATAGTTAATGGAGGTTCTTCGCTCATCGCCAAACTTTTCCTTTACCTCATTCATCTCATCAATGATGATCTGCATGCGTATGGACTTCTCGTTGAGAATTTCAGTCAAGCGCTTGATGAGTTCCATCAAGTCATCGTACTCTGTTTTGATTTTATCTCGCTCAAGACCCGTCAACTTCTGCAAGCGCAATTCTAAAATAGCTTTGGCTTGAATGTCGGACAGTTTGAATGTCTTGACCAAGCCATATTTTGCGTCATCAACAGTCTTGCTTCCGCGAATCAATTTGATCACTGCATCAAGGTTGTCAATGGCAATCAGCAAACCCTCAAGGACATGGGCGCGCTTTTCAGCTTGCATTTTCTCAAACTTGGTGCGACGAACAATGACTTCATGGCGATGCTCAACGAAATGCTTAATCATGTCCTTGAGGTTGCACATCTCGGGGCGACCGTTAACCAAGGCAATGTTATTGACACTAAAGCTGGACTGAAGTTGCGTGTACTTGTACAACTTGTTCAATACCACATTGGGAACTGCATCGCGCTTAAGGATGTACACGATGCGCATGCCATTGCGATCAGATTCATCGCGAATGTCAGCGATGCCATCAATTTTTTTATCATTGACCAGATCCGCTGTTTTGCGAATCATGTCTGCTTTATTGACTTGGTAGGGAATTTCAGTGATAATGATGCAATCCCTTTCCTTAACGGGCTCAATGTTAGCTGTGCCACGCAAAACGATGCGACCTCGGCCTGTTTCAAAGGCTTCTTTAACCCCAGTGTACCCATAGATCTCTCCACCAGTCGGAAAATCAGGTGCTGTGACATGCTGCATTAGCCCAGCGATGTCAATGCTAGGGTCCTCAACATAGGCCACTGTAGCATTAGCAACCTCTGTCAGGTTGTGGGGCGGCATGTTGGTAGCCATGCCAACGGCAATACCTGATGCGCCGTTAACCAACAAGCACGGGATGCGGGTTGGCAGAACCGTTGGCTCTTCAAGTGAGTCATCAAAGTTCAGCTGAAACTTTACGGTATCCTTGTCAATATCCTTGACCATTTCCTCCGCAATTTTCTTCATGCGAACCTCTGTGTATCTCATGGCTGCGGGGGAATCGCCATCCATGGATCCAAAGTTGCCTTGACCATCAACAAGCATGTAGCGAAGTGACCATTCCTGTGCCATGCGGACCATGGTGTCATAAATGGCTGAATCGCCATGCGGATGGAGCTTGCCCATAACATTACCAACAACCCTTGCGGATTTCTTGTAGGGCCTGGTTGATGTGTTCCCCATGTCATGCATGCCGTACAACACTCTGCGGTGCACAGGCTTCAGGCCGTCGCGGACATCAGGGAGAGCTCTTGAGACTATGACCGACATCGAATAATCGATGTAGGACGATTTCATCTCCTCCTCAATGTTGATTTGAATGATATTTTCTACGTTTGCCATGTCTATGGGTATGCTTTATCTAAGTAATTTTCAAAAATAGGTCTGAAAGTCCAATTTTTCCGCTAAAACACTGAGGGTTCAGCCATACTTATCCACAAAATTCTGTTGATAATTGAAATTTATCAAAAGATGCTGTCAAGTCGCTTTCCTTTGGTTACTTTACAGCATGGATGAAAACTTCTCCCCCAGGGTAAAAGACGTCATTGGTTTTAGCAAAGAAGAGGCCTTGAGGCTTGGCCATGACGCTATAGGTACTGAGCATTTGGTGCTTGGATTAATCAGAGATGGTCATGGCAGCGCCATCGATCTCATCAAATCTTCAGGTGTCGACTTGGGCGAATTGAGAGACCATATCGAAGCCTTGATTGAGATAGTCGACGTTCACGGCTCTCAGCGCAAGAATATTCCTCTAACACGCATGGCGGAGAAAGCCTTGAAAACTACTTTTTTGGAGGCAAAGCTTTATGCCTCATCTGTGATTGAAACAGCTCACATGTTACTGTGCATCCTGCGCAATGACAATGACCCTGTTGCAGGGGTTTTTAAGCAACTTGGTGTCGATTATGACATCATCAAGGCAGCCTACAGCAAAGACCTCCCGGACACGCCATTAAGTGGGGCATCCATGGACACATCCTCCATGGCTAATGAAGGTAGCCACAGCAGTCAAAGCAGCTCACGAGAGAAGCCAGAGGAGCAAAGAAAAAGCAAGTCTACTACCCCAGTTTTGGACAATTTTGGTCGGGATTTAACCAAATTGGCTGAAGAAGACAAGCTGGATCCGATCGTTGGCCGGGAAAAGGAAATCGAACGGGTTAGCCAGATTCTTTCCCGAAGGAAAAAGAATAACCCTTTGCTAATTGGTGAACCAGGTGTTGGTAAATCAGCCATTGCTGAAGGCCTTGCGCTTCGCATTGTCAAGAAGCAAGTAAGCAGGGTGTTGTTTGGTAAGCGCGTTGTGACTCTGGACCTGGCATCTTTGATTGCGGGGACCAAGTACCGCGGACAGTTTGAGGAGCGAATGAAAGCCTTGATGAATGAGCTTGAAAAGCATGATGACATCATACTTTTCATTGATGAATTGCACACCATCGTCGGTGCTGGCGGATCCACAGGCTCATTGGACGCAAGCAACATGTTCAAGCCGGCACTGGCTCATGGAGAAATTCAGTGCATTGGCGCTACGACCTTGGATGAATACAGGCAATACATTGAAAAAGATGGCGCCTTGGAGCGCCGCTTCCAAAAGGTCATCGTGGACCCAACATCTGCTGCTGAGACACTCATGATTCTTGAAAACATCAAGGGTAAATACGAAAATCACCACGGGGTGACATACAGCCAGGAAGCCCTTGAAGCCTGTGTCAACCTTACCACACGCTATATCTCTGACAGGCACCACCCTGACAAGGCCATTGACGCATTGGATGAAGCTGGGAGCCGTGTGCATTTGAAAAACATTGTTGTCCCCAAAGATGTAGAAGCACTTGAAGAGTCTTTGGAGGTGATACGGCAGAAAAAGGTAGACACCGTGCGTAACCAGCGCTATGAGGAGGCAGCTAAATTGCGGGATGATGAGCAGCAAATTGTTGCTGAACTTTCTAAAGCGCAATCCGTATGGGATGCGCACAGCAAAAGCCATCGACAGGCCGTGACTGAAGCAAACATTGCTGAAGTGGTTTCTATGATGACAGGCATCCCTGTCTCCAAGGTTGCCAAGCAAGAATTGCTCAAGCTCTCCCAAATGACGGATGATATCAAGGCAAATATTGTTGGACAAGACGAAGCTGTTAAATTGGTCGTTAGGGCCATTCAACGGAATCGATCTGGCATCAAAGACCCCAATAAACCTATTGGTTCATTTATCTTCTTAGGGCCTACAGGTGTTGGTAAAACCCAATTAGCCAAAGAAATTGCCATTCAACTGTTTGACTCAGCTGATTCATTGATTCGCATTGACATGAGTGAGTATATGGAGAAATTCTCGATTTCCCGACTGATTGGCTCCCCTCCTGGCTATATCGGCCATGAAGAAGGTGGCCAGCTCACGGAGAAGGTAAGAAGAAAGCCTTATGCTGTTGTTCTTTTTGATGAAGTAGAAAAAGCACACCCTGACGTGTTCAATCTGCTCTTGCAAGCTTTAGATGATGGTCACATGACAGACAGCCTTGGTCGCAAGGTGGATTTCAAAAACACCCTTATCATTATGACTTCTAACATCGGATCCAGGCAGCTGAAAGACTTTGGTGATGGAGTTGGCTTTGGCACACAGACCCGAGACAATCACGCTGATGATATCGCTAAAGGTGTGATTGAATCAGCATTGAAAAAGGCGTTCGCCCCTGAATTCCTCAACCGCATTGATGATGTTGTGATTTTCAATTCCCTCAAGTCAGAAGATCTGTCTGCTATTGTTCGCATCGAAGTTGCCACCCTGCTTGAGCGCATGGAAAGCATCCATTACCATGTTGAGATCAATCAAGCAGCCATTGATTTCATTGCTAAGAAAGGACATGACCCTAAGTACGGCGCCAGGCCACTGGCTCGTGCTGTACAGAAATACGTGGAAGACCCAATGGCGGAGGACATTGTCAATGGAAAGGTTAAAGAGGGTGACAACATCCGTTTCACGTGGAAAAGCGGTGATGAGAAACTGACATTGAAGGTCGTCAAAGCAAAGAAAAAAGCTCAAAAATCTCCGACGACAAATGTTTTAGATGCAGATGTAGTCAATCAGGATGATAGCTCACAAGAGGAAGCTCTACAGGGCCATTAACCCCTTGATATGACTAGCTTTCTCATAATATGTAATCACCTCATCCGCGTCGTGGACTCTGGTTTTAACCGTAAAACTCACGTAGTTGCCATTGCTAGATTCACGCATAACCAAGTCCGATGTCTTACCTTGAAATAAGCCTTCGACCTCTGCAATGGTCGATGCATCAGAGGGGCAAATGAACTTGAACATATAAACTGAAGGCCAGGAATTGTTCTTATTGAGCAAATCGCGAAATTGGGAAGATTCCATGGCCGCAAAGAAACGAAAGAATGCATATCAAACGCATTGTCCTAACTGGGGCGCCCTGTACAGGCAAGACTGCTGTGATCAATCAACTTGAATCCATGGGGCATGCTGTCATGCCAGAAATCTCTAGGGATTACATCACAAAGGATGGCTTGTCTCTCGGGGGCGAGGATCCAGCAAAAAACCTGATTCCCTTTTCAGCACAAATTTGGCAACGACGCTCTGAGCAATACCATTCAGTCAAAGACTTGGTAGGCAATGTCTACTTTGATCGTTCCTTGATGGATGTCATTGCCTACATGCATGTTGGAGAAAAAGCAGTCAATGCCGATTTCAACCCCAAGGACTTCCCTTACCATCCAACTGTGTTCATTTTCCCGCCATGGGAGGACATTTATGCATTGGACAATGAGCGCTGGGAGCCATTTGCCACTAGCCTAGAAGTGCACGATGCCATGGTTAAGACTTATTCAGAAAATGGTTACCAATTGATAGAGGTTCCGCGCTTATCGGTTGAATCACGTTGCCAATTCATCATCGATGCAAGTAAGCCCTGACATACTGAGAGGCATATTGTCTGATGTCTGGGGCTATGATGATTTCAAACCACAGCAGATGGACATCATATCGATGGTTACATCGGGGAAAGATGTGGTGGCATTGCTCCCCACAGGCGGAGGTAAATCCATTTGCTTTCAGGTACCGGGTCTTGCCTTAGGTGGTTTGACTGTGGTCATATCGCCACTGATCTCATTGATTGAAGACCAAGTAAAACAACTCAGGGACCGTGGCATATCAGCCCATGCTTTTGTCGGCGAGATGAGTGCTTCAGCCTTCTATCAGGTGCTAGACATGGCACAAGCTGGCAGCATCAAATTCCTCTACCTGTCACCAGAACGCGCAACATCCAAGCGCTTCCTTGAGCGGTTACCCCATCTTGGTGTCACCCTGCTTGCCATTGATGAAGCGCATTGCGTGAGTCAATGGGGGCATGATTTCAGGCCAAGCTACCAGCGATTGACATCCCTGAGAAATCGCTTAGCTGAGCAGCCCTGCATCGCTTTAACGGCATCTGCAACACCGATGGTATTGAAGGATTTGCAGTCATCATTAGGCATGGACAAGGCAGCCTGCTTCAGGGCGTCATTTGAAAGACCCAACCTTCTGCTCAATGTCTCTAAGGTTCCTTCTCGAGGTCAGGCCCTTGTGGAAAGGATTGCCAGCTCAAGTGGTCGGCAGATTGTTTACTGCAGAAGCCGTAGGCAAGTCACTGCCTGGACTCAAACCCTGAATGCATCCGGCCACAAGGCGCTTCCCTACCATGCAGGTCTATCTGCTGAGGTCAGGCGGGACCATCAGGCTAAATGGCAAGAGGGGTCACACCCAGCCATGGTAGCAACCACGGCATTTGGAATGGGGATAGATCAACCAGACGTAAGGCTTGTGGTTCACTTGGATTGGCCGGAAAGCCTGGAAGGTTATTACCAAGAAATTGGTCGTGCAGGCAGGGATGGCAGGCCATCTGAGTCATTGTTGCTGATGGATAAGCAAAGCAAATCCCTGCACGTGAAACGGCAAGACCTCACAACCATCGAGTGGGAAGAAGCCATGGCTGTTTATCACTGTTTGGCATCAAGCTCTCTTATAGGGCAAGGAGATGGCATGGGAAATCGGTACCCATTGGATTTGAGTCATGTACAACAAGCGAGCGGCTTGAATCGCAGCAAAGTCATGCTAGCCTTGTTGCTTTTTGAGCGGGAGGGTCTGATGCTGCTGGACGAGCACTGGCAATCACAGCCGATGGTTAAACTGCTGGTTCAGGCGGGGGCATTGGTTCGTTTGGCAGAAGAATTCCCTGCCCAGAAAGACCTACTGTATGCTGTATCCAGGGGTGTACCTGGCATTGCTCAAAATCACAGACCCATTAAGCTTGCTTCGCTTGCAAACACTTTACAGCGCAGCCAGGAATCTGTCATGATGGGATTGGTAGCGCTGCATGATAGAGGCATCATTGATTATGAACCAGATGACGCAAAATACTATGTCAAATGGCTCCATGGCAGAAGCCCTAAAGGCCACCTCCCCTTGTCAAAGTCCTTGTTGATGTCACAAAACAGCATCAAGAGACAGCGCCACGATTCTGTCACTGGGTTTTTTAGTCAGCACACAACATGCCGATTCAACCTGCTTCTGAGATACTTTGGTGAAAAGCCCACAAAGCCATGCGGTCACTGCGACCCATGCTTAACGGAGTCATCCCGCTCAAGCATGGCCATCCAAACGGACATCCTGCAATTGTTGTCAGCTAAAGCACTCACAGGCAATGCCATCATTGCTGCAATGGGTGATGTTGAAGTTGCTATCAAAGAGGCGTTGATTGCTGGACTTGAGCGACATTTGTGGCTTGTGAACGATAAAGGCTTTTATTACCGCCCATGACTAAGGTTGTCTTCTTTGGAACCCCAGATTTTGCTATACCTGCATTGCAAGGGCTGATTGATGCGTCACACATCCAGATTCAGGCCATTGTGACTGCGCAGGATAAGCCGGCTGGCCGTGGAAGGTCAATCAGGTCAAGTGCCGTGAGTGAGGCTGCCGATAGGGCAAACATTCGATGCCTGAAGCCAAAATCGCTGACGGATCCAGCCTTCATTGACTCTTTGAAGGACTTCAACGCTGACTTGTTTGTTGTGATTGCATTCCGAAAGCTGCCTGACATCCTATGGCAAATGCCAAAGCACGGCACATTCAATTTGCATGCATCCCTCCTACCTGAGTTGCGCGGCGCTGCTCCCATCCATTGGGCAATAGCACACGGATTGAAATCAACGGGAATCACTGCTTTTTTCATCAATGACAGCATAGATACCGGAGATATCATAGATCAGGAACACATTGCAATTCAGTTGGATGAAACGCTTGGAAGCCTCTATCAACGGTTGAGTAGTCTGAGCCAAAAGCTCACATTGTCTTCAATTGAAGGTATTATGACAGGTCAAATTACAGCCTACAAGCAAGCACAAAAAGCTCAACACCCACAGGCACCAAAGATTGGCACAAGCTTCCGGCAATTAGATAACATAGGGAGTGTTCGATCCCTACACAACCGGATTAGAGCATGTGACCCTTCTCCAGGCGCATCCCTCATGTGGCCGATTGATAAATCATTAAAAATCAAGCTGTTTAGTGCTTCATTCAATGGCGATGACGCCAATAAATCAGATGTAATATCATGGGAATTCTCCAAAGAAAGCTTGCGGATTACTGGCCCAGATGGTTGTTGTGAAATTGGCGAAATCCAGTACCCCGGGAAGCGTAAAATGGCAGTATCAGACTTCCTTCGAGGGATGCCAATTCAAGGCAGCTTTCCCTTAGTTTAAAAAAAAATCCTGAAAGCCTTTGTCATACTCAAGGTTTCTGTATATTTGAGAGAACAGAAACGTTTTTAATCTAATTCATTAACTGATGAACAAAGCACAACTAATCGACGCCATCGCATCTGATGCTGGCATTTCTAAAGCCCAAGCCAAAACAGCTCTGGACTCATTCACCAACAACGTTGGCAGCTCTCTTGCTGGCGGCGGGAAGGTTTCCCTTGTTGGATTTGGTACATTCTCTGTGTCACACCGTGCCGCACGCACTGGTCGTAACCCACAAACTGGCGCATCTATCCAGATCGCTGCTAAGAATGTTGCCAAGTTCAAAGCTGGTTCTGATCTTTCGGGCAAGCTTTAGGAAACGACACGCGAAATCACCTTTATCGCAAGTATAAAGCCGCCCATTGGGCGGCTTTTTTTATGCGATGAAAGGCAACAATTTAGTCTTAAACATCAGCTAAGTCGTAAATTTTTTCAATGATCTCAACCACTTTTAATCCCTCAAGGGCGTTGGTTGTCACTGAACCTTGTCCACCAAGCACTTCCATCACATTGTCATAAACAAAGCTATGATTAGCTGCTGACCCCTTGTATGCGCCATAGTTGTTGGGCGGGTTGGATGGAGGTAAAACCGGCATCTCATAATCCTTCACATGGCAATGAGCCACTTCATTCATGTATTGCCCTGCAATTTTAATGGACCCCTTTTCTGCAATGATGGTCATGCTGCTTTCAAGGTTGGCATCCCACACTGACGTGGAGTAATTCAATGACCCTACGCCCTTCTGAGACAGCATGTTGAAATGCACCATGCCCGAGTCTTCAAAATCGATGAGGCCTTGATGGTTGAAGTTGGAACAATGAACGGCCAGCGGCTCTATGTCGCCAAATAGCCAGTACAGCATATCAATGAAATGGCTAAACTGGGTGTACAAAGTGCCTCCATCAAGGTCTTTGCTGCCATGCCAGTCCCCTACTTGGTAATATCGCTCATCCCGATTCCAGAAACAATCAACATGAACTTGGTAAATAGCACCCAATTTTCCCTCATCAACCATGCCCTTGAGCCATGCAGATGGGGGTGAATAACGGTTTTGCATTACCCCGATGACCTGCTTGCCATGCTTGAGTGCAGCATGCAACACCTTTTCAGCATCAGCCTTGTGTAAAGCCATGGGTTTTTCAATGATGACATGACTTCCTGCAGCAATGGCTTCGATTGCTTGTAGAGCGTGTAAGCCATTAGGGGTGGCAATGGCCACCACATCTGGATGAATGCCCGCCTCCTGCATCTGTGACAAGGATGAGAAATGCGGCACAGACTCAGGGGTGTTCAGTCCGTCAGACGCTTTAATGTCAATGGTCGCAACAAGTTGACCTTGTGGACTGCCCTGTATCATGGCAATGTGACGCAGGCCAATGCGTCCACAGCCTATAACGGCAAAAGTCCAATTGGATGTTTTCATGGTTGAAGTCGTTTGCTTGCCCAATGTTTGGCAGTTTTTGTGAAGGCAATTCTGTCATGCAGGCGACTAGCCCGTCCTTGCCAAAATTCCATGTAATCTATGGTCATTGCGTAACCTCCCCAATGGTCAGGTCGACTCAAAGCCTCTGCATCTCTGCCATCCCATTGATTAAATTTAGCTTCAAGGGCTTCGCGGCTTGCTATTGGCAGGGATTGATCACTGGCAATAGCTCCGGCGCGGCTGGCTTGTGGTCTGGAAAGGAAATAGGCATCGTTTGTCTCATCATCTAGCTGATTTACTTGACCATGGATACGCACTTGGCATTCCATCTGAGGCCAGAAAAAACTGGCACAGGCATTGGGGTTTGATGCCAAATCTTTTCCTTTTTTGGAATTGTAATTGCTGTAAAAGATCAATGAACCCTCCTTGACGCCCTTCAGCAAGAGGATTCTGGCATCGGGTTTACCGTCTTTACTGACAGTGCTTAAGGTGAACGCCGTCATATCCAATCCCATGGATTCCTCGCCTAAGGCAATCCAGGCTTGAAGCATGGCTATTGGATCCGCCTTTAAGGCTTGATCACCAAGTTGACTTAGGAGAAACTCCTTTCTGATGTGACTGAGTTGCATAATATTTCGCTAATTTAGGTAGGGATGAGCGACATGATAACACCTGGATGCATCTTGATTGCACACCCATTGATTGGGGATGAAAATTTTGTGCAAAGCGTCATTCTCATTGTCAGCCATGACAACGTGGACGGCAGTGTAGGGTTTGTGCTGAATCAAGAAACAGGTCTAACCTTGTCAGATGCCATGGATGGCGAGTGGCCAAAGATTCAATTGCGAAAAGGTGGCCCTATTGAGCTAGATGCTTTGTATTATTTGCACCGCAGCCCAGTATTGATTCCAGATGGGCAACGTATTGATAATCAATTGTATTGGGGTGGTAACTTTCAGGCTATGCATCAAGCATTGATGTCTGGGAAGCTTCATGCCAACAACATCAAATGTTTTGTTGGCTATTCTGGCTGGGGCGTAGATCAGCTGCAAGAAGAAATCAATGAAGAATCGTGGTCAGTCCTTCCCCCAAATACCGTTGATTGCCTTGATGAATGGGAGAATTTGTGGCAGCAAATGATGCTTCACCTGCCTCCGGCAGTCAGGCTATGGAAGGATAGCCCCATCTTGCCTGAGTGGAATTGATGACTGCAAAACGGCTTCCTTCGCTATCAATGCTTGCATTTGTTCAGCCATTGTCTTGCTAAAGCGGCTTTTCCTATAAGCGCTAACCGCTTGCACGCCCTGTACCGCATTGCTAAGCCATAGCTCTTCAGCTCTCTGTAAGGCGAATGGGCTCACTGCCTCCTCGATAACTTTCAGCCCCAGCAATGGCGCCAGGGTGATGATTGCCTGTCGCATGGTTCCCCTCAAGGGCCCTTCTGATAAAGGAGCTGTTCGCAAAACCTTGTCTTTGCTCAAGATGAACAAGTTGGCCTGGCTGGATTCAATGGCCATTTTGTCAACATTCAAAATGACGGCATCGTCATGGCTATTTTCCTTAGCAAATTGCATGGCTAAGACAAACAGGGCGGATTGACCCATTTTCACGTTACTCAGAAGGCCTTTAGCCTTGAGGTGGTCCTGGAACAGGCCAAGCTCTATTCGCTTGACTGGCAATGGGTAGGGGCCACTCTCCAAGGGGTCTACATGCATTGCCCATTCAATGGTTGATTCACTTGGCATGTAACCCAACCCACCTTGGCGCCATACAGCAAGCCTCAATCGGCAAGGCATCGTGGTGTCAGCACAGGCAAGCAGCTCATCAGCGAGGGCGTCCGGGCTCCATGCCTGAGGGATGGACATGCGCATGATGCGCATCGAGGCCATCAATCGGAAATAATGCAGTTCCCAGAAATGGATGCCATTTACATCCGCGACCATGGTTTCAAAGAGACTGTCGCCATACAAATGAGAACGCCTTGACAATGAAGCCGCAGCCTCACCTTCAAGGCGTTCTCCTTGATGCCAAATTGATGACGCTATCATGCAGTCACCTGAAAGAGCTCGGCCATCCTGCTGCCAATGTTTGCAGGGGAATCAACAACATGGATGCCACACTCCCGCATAATGGCCTTTTTAGCCTGAGCGGTGTCCTCTGTCCCGCCAACAATGGCCCCAGCATGACCCATGGTGCGTCCAGCCGGAGCAGTTTCTCCAGCAATAAAGCCTACAACAGGCTTGGTGCCATTGGCTTTGATCCAAAGTGCAGCTTCAGCTTCTAGCTGGCCACCAATTTCTCCAATCATCACAATGCCTTTGGTATCAGGGTCATTCATCAACAATTTAACGGCATCCTTGGTCGTGGTGCCAATGATGGGGTCTCCCCCGATGCCAATGGCTGTTGTGATGCCTAAGCCCGCTTTCACAATTTGATCTGCTGCCTCATAGGTGAGGGTTCCTGACTTGGAAATGATACCTATGCTACCTTTCTTGAAAACAAAGCCAGGCATGATGCCAACCTTTGCCTCACCTGCGGTGATGACGCCCGGGCAATTGGGACCAATCAGCCGACAGGGCTTGTTGCTGATGTAATGCTTCACCTTGATCATGTCAGAAACAGGAATACCTTCCGTGATAGCGACAATCACTTCAATGCCTGCATCCGCTGCTTCCATCAAGCCATCTGCGGCAAATTGCGGTGGGACAAAAAGGATTGAGACATTGGCGCCTGTTGCTTTGACAGCTTCAGAAACAGTGTTGAATACGGGCAGACCTAGATGGATTTGACCGCCTTTACCTGGTGTGACGCCTCCAACGACTTGGGTGCCAAATGCAATCATTTGTTCCGCATGGTAGGTGCCCTCCTTACCGGTGAACCCTTGGACGATGATTTTGGAGTCTTTGTTGACAAGAACGCTCATAAATAGGATTTTTTTTAACGTGACAAAAATAGGTTGGCTTCCATGCGCTGCCTAATGGCAATGCATCAATCTACAATATGCATTTCTTGAATCAATCGCTCAGCGCCAGCATACACATCTACAACCCATAAGACATAGCGAATGTCCACCATAATGTTCCGGCATCGCTCAGGCGTGAAATAGAAATCGCTCATGGTCCCCTCCCAGATGCGATCAAAATTCAATCCAATCAATTCCCCTTTTGCATTGAATGCAGGTGAGCCGCTGTTACCGCCGGATGTGTGGTTGGCAGCGATAAAACAAACAGGCAACTCCCCATCTGCATTGGCGTAATCGCCATAGTTTCGTGACTCAAGCAATGACAAAAAATCAGCTGGCAGGTCAAACTCATAGTCGCCAGGCGTGTATTTCTGCAAAAGACCATTGGCTGTGGTATGGGTCTGGTAGGTAACGCCATCACTGGGAGACAGGCTCAAGACTTTGCCATAAGCAACACGAAGGGTGCTGTTGGCATCTGGTGCCATGGTCGGATTAGCAAGCATGTGGTCTGCAATCCAGTCACGGTAAGCATCTTGATAGGCTTTGCTGTGTGATGCAAACGATGTGCTCAGTGTGCGGTACTGCGCAATCATGTCAGGCCAAATTCCAACCAAAGCATGTGACATGGCATCATCCAAGTAGGCAATCACCTCTAGGGAATCATAAACAGCTTGGTTGACTTTAGGCAATGACGCATAGGACTCAGTAGAAAATATCCCACCCACAAAGGCTGAGGTTTCCTTAAAGTACTGCTTGACCGGTAGCGACATGCCTCCGTCTTCAACTGCTGCCCATGTAGCCAGCAACTGCTTACCCATGCGGCGATCCAGTTCAGGATCAAAATTTGCATTAAAGCTGACTAAAGCCTGCCAAGCCGCAGCTTCACCTTCCCCCGCATTGATAGCCTTGTTGAGTGCCTGCACAAGCCTTGACCATTTCCCCAGTTCCCAATGCCGCAAAAATTCACCGAAATAGGTCATGGCTAGCTTGCCTTCTGAAAGTGAGTCCAAATGTGGCTCCAAAGCCATCAATAAGCGTTCAGCTGCAGCAGGATTTTCACGCAAGACATGCAGCTGCTTCTTCACTAAGCTGTCCATGCCATGTACGCGTTCCATGCCTTCAATTTGTCCGCGCCACTTCTTCCACCCGTTGGACACGGAGGCAAATTTGGAAGCGTAATCAATCTTCACTTGCTCATCAATACGCATGGCAGAATCCCACACAGACAGTACGGCATCGCGCATGGCAATTCTAGCTGGCAAGATGTCATTGAGTTGCATGGCCACTTCTGCAGCTGGCAAATACGACGTTGTGCTACCAGGGAATCCGTAAATTAAGCTGAAGTCCCCATCAACGGCACCTGCAACACTGATGGTTAAATGCCCTGGGCTAATCAATGGCACATTGTCTTCATGGTAAGCTGCTGGCTCACCGTTTGCATCAGCGTAGATGCGAAAAAGAGAAAAGTCTCCGTTATGGCGTGGAAAAACCCAATTATCTGTGTCAGCGCCAAATTTACCAACCAAACTTGGAGGCGCTCCAACCAAGCGAATGTCATGGTACCGCTTGGTGGCAACCAGCATGAATTGATGACCTTGATAAATGTCGCGCACTTCAATTTTCAGGTCTGGGTGGGCTTGCTTGGCTTCATCATGGGCTGCTTGCATGATAGCTTGCGCATTGTCACCATCCTTGATCACGATGTCCTTCATGAAGACAACAAAGTCCACAAAGAGCCCCTCGTTGGGCATTTCATCAGCCAAGGTCTCTGCCCAGAACCCGTCCTTTAGGTAATTGTTCTCCAATGTGGTGTGCTTCTGGATTGCGCCATAACCACAATGGTGATTGGTCAAAACTAACCCCTGATTAGAAATCACTTCTCCGGTACAAAAACCGCCAAAATGCACAATGGCATCTTTCAAAGACGCATTGCTTTCATGGTAAACTGCTTCGGTAGACATGGTCATTCCTTGTGCTGACATGGCGTCAGCCTGTTGGTCCAATCGTTGAGGAAGCCACATGCCTTGACCCATAAGTGAAGAAGACAAGACAAATAGCCATGCAGATAACGGTATTTTTTTCATGCGACTAAAGTAGTCAACGCATGTATCTTTGGGGCATGAAATTTATAAAACTCCCCCTTTTCGCAATGGCTCTGTTTGCCATGTCCTGCCAGCAAGCTGGCCTTACCGTGAATATTGACATTTCTAACCTCGAGACTTTAACGCCAGACAGCACAAATGAGGCGTCGCGACCACAAGCCATGCTTTTGATGCGTGACAGCGCCCAGTGGGACACGGCAGCAATCACCACATTGGTTGATGGACAAGGTGTTTTGCAAGTTAAAATGGATCAGCCACGAGCCTTTTACCTCTTCATTAAGGGCCTTGGTAACCCCGCTGTGGGATTTGGCCAAGCAGGCAATCTAACATTGACTGGCGATGCCGCATCAGCAAAATTTGAAGGCAACCTAACGGGCACCCCTGAATTGGCTGCCATGGCAGCCATGGACTCTGCTGAAGGGAGTTACCGAGAAATCTCCCAAGCTATGTCACCCTTGTACCGCGCTGCTCAAGCTGCTCAGGACCAGGTAATGATTGATTCAGTGCTTGGCATTTACAACGATGCCTACGCTGTCTGGATGGACTACGTGAAGGATTTTGCCATGAATCAAGGTGCACTCGGTGCCTATGTCGCCAACCTACACCTTTTCATGGAAGACCACCCTATTCTGGATTCTATTTTAGCTCAAGTGCCTGAAGCCAATCTTGAAGCGAAAGCCGTTGTGGCCCTTGCTGAACAGATTGCTACACTTAAGCGAATTGCTGTGGGACAGCCCTTGGTTGACCTCAACCAAAAAGACACCAGCGGCGTCGACTATGCCCTGAGCGATGTTGCCATTAATCAATACCTTTTGGTTGACTTCTGGGCTTCTTGGTGTGCTCCCTGCCGGGCTCAAAACCCTGCTCTACTAGCCGTGTACAATGATTACCACGAGAAGGGGTTTGATATCCTAGGCGTGTCATTTGATCAAAGTGCCCCGAACTGGATCAAGGGAATCAGGGAAGACCAGCTGAACTGGTTTCACATGTCTGACCTGAAAGGTTGGGGCAATAGCGCCAGCGAACTCTACGCCATTCGATCCATACCGCAAAACTTAATGATTGGCAACGATGGAAACATCGCTGCAAAGAACTTGGATCCTGAGGCATTGCGTGCCTGGCTGGCTGAGCGTCTATGATGCTCTGATGCATGTCTCTTCCAAGCAAAACGGCGCCTTTGGGCGCCGTTTCTGTTTGCTTAAATTCTTGGAATCAGGTCAATAACCCACCGTCAACTTGCAGAACTTGTCCTGTGATGTAGGTTGACATGTCGGAAGCTAAAAAGACACAGGCATTGGCGACATCCAACGGCTGCCCTCCCCGTTTCAACGGAATAGCATTGCGCCATGACTCCACGGTGTCAGCGTTCAGTGAATCAGTCATTTCTGTCTCAATGAAACCTGGGGCTATGGCGTTGCAACGAATCCCTCTAGAACCGAGCTCTAACGCAATAGATTTGGTAAACCCAATGATGCCAGCCTTTGAGGCAGCGTAGTTAGACTGGCCCGCATTGCCCTTCACGCCTACAATGGATGACATGTTGATGATGCTGCCGCTGCGCTGCTTGAGCATCAAGCGCTGCACATGCTTGGTGGTATTGAACACTGACTTCAAATTGACTGAAAGTACCCGATCGAAATCTTCTTCTGTCATGCGCATGAGCAGGGTGTCCTTTGTGATGCCCGCATTGTTGACCACTATGTCGATTTGGCCATAATGGGCCACAATGTCCTTGATCAATTGCTCTGCTTGCTCTGAGCTTGACGCATCAGACTGGAACCCTTTAGCTTCTCCCCGCTTGGAAAGCTCAGCTTCAAGGGCCTCGCCTTTCTCTACGCTGGATAAATACGTGAAGGCAACTTTTGCCCCTTCCGCGATAAATTGTTCAGCAATGGCTTTGCCGATGCCTTTGGATGCGCCTGTGATCAGTGCGACTTTGTTTGTCAATAAACCCATGGTTGATATAATAAGGTGATTACAAAATTAACGATTTTTGATGCCCAACGGACACCCTGAGCGCAAGCAAGGCAAGAAGCCCACCAGCAACGACATCCCATGACCAATGCATGAACAGCGTCATTCTAGACAATCCGATGAGCATTGCAAGGCAGGCTAAGAGCCATTGAGTATAGGGGCGCCTCCCCCAATGAAACGCTAGCATGCCGCACATAAAAAAAGCGATGGCAGTGTGACCTGAGGGAAAAGTCCTTGCCATTGCTGTGGTTAATCCAGCAATATCTGGCAACCCTTCCATAACTGCCCATGGCCTTTGCATTGAAGCAAGTAGGGCTTTGATGAGTTGTGGCAGCATGGCAGCAAGGGCAAAGCCTGACCACATTCGCACATCAGCCATAGCTGCCTTTCCCTGGTAACGCCAAAGGCTTAATAGAATCACTGGAATAGCTATGAGCCCATCACCTAGAAGGGTTACCCATTGCCAAAAACTCTCCATGAGGGGCATGTGGTGATCCAGTAACCAGGTGCTGAGCGGGAAGGATCCACCAACCACAATCGTGACAATCGCCAATGCAGCTAAACCAAATGCTGACAGCAAGAAGAAGGGTTTTAAGGTGGACTTAACCACCGATATGCCTCAGCAAAGATGCTACTTGGCTTGTCCAAAGAAGCTTCATCTCTTCCACTTCATCGGGCTCCACGTGGTCGGTGACACGCAACAAGGTGTCCCCGGTCAATTCATCCGTTTCGATTCGGAACTCAAAGGAAAAGCTACTAGGTCCTTCATCACTTTCCCACTTGAATTGGATGAAGGTGTTTTTCACAGACTTGACAAGCTTAGCAACCTCTTCTGAGCCATCCCAAAAGAAAGAAAACGTTTCGCCACGTGAATTTACATCATCACAAAACCACTCGGATAATCCGCTGGGTGTTGATAAGCAGCTAAAGAGAATGTGCTCTGAGCTGCGGACGGGGAATTCTAGGTCGATAATTTTACGATCTGACATACAAACTATTATTACAATCGCAATATAGTTGAATGATTGACGTAGCCAAATGTTGGCATGGTTAAGTTATTATCACATTTAATGCAAACATTGCTTGCTTGTACTCTCCTTGATGTGTAATTTCGCGCCTCTAAAATGGCGAGGTAGCTCAGATGGTTAGAGCGCAGGATTCATAACCCTGAGGTCGGCAGTTCGATTCTGCTTCTCGCTACAAGCCCTTCAGTTAATACTGAGGGGCTTTTTGCTGCGAGGTTATGAAGTTTTGGTTTTGACAATACGTTCATTTACAGCGACTTAATTGTCGAAAACCTACCTGCGCTTATCTACTTATCAATTTAAAAGAACTCATTACACCAGCTAATGACTGATTAATTAATTTCTAAAGTAATCCTATAATAACAAAGAATCAACCCCATTTCTGTCACCAATTTCTGCCACCATTAGGATAATGACGCTTTGTCAGCCTAACATAGACCTCTCGAGAGATATTTATTTCAATTGAATTCACAAAATCAAATTGAATTTCCGTTATATATATATGAGATGCTAAACTTGGCTCATAGGCATTAATCTAAAAGGCGTTTAGAAAACCAAGAAATTTTCTACAATGAACCATCTAACTCCCTCGGTGGCTTGACGTTGTAAACTCGGATAGAGCGCCTGTGTGGGTTTGGGCGGCAGTTTTTCCCGTGTCAGTAGTAATCGACACCGTATGAATGGGTTTTCTGTCTTGATTCTGATGGGGGTGGCCTCGTGTAAAGAGAGTAATATCTTTTTTAGATGAGGTATGGGAAATAATTAATGAAAGTGCCCTTGCGGGCAGTTGTTTGGGAAGTGGTATGTGTGTAAAGTGCCCTGCGGGGCAGTTGTTTGTAAAAAGTAGTTTGTGTTAGTATGAATACGTCAGGTAAGAAGTTTGGAGGACGCACCAAGGGGACTCCAAACAAATTAAGCAGTAAGATTAAAGAACAACTGTCTTTATTAATAACTGATACGATTGACTCATTGGACTTAGATACTATGACTAAGTCTGAAAAGCTAAAACTGATACAACTGGGGCTTCCCTATATCATTACAAAGGCTCAATCTGAAGAGCCACAAGAAGAACAAAGTATTACTGTAGAGATCATAGACAGGTTAAGCGATTACTCAGATAAGGAATTACACAGTGCTATTAAAAAGAACTAACCCAAGACAAGCCATAATAGATAGCTACAGTAGACCTGTGTTGTACGATGGTGTCGTTATTTATAAAGGGATTAGAATACTTAGATTCAAATAATTGTCAGTAGAGATTATAGATTGTTTAGGTAAAAACTAAATTTGTAAATTGCAGGTATGATAAACGAGAACAAAAGTTCCTGTTATCTGTAAATTAAGACCTGTAAATAGGAGGTTTATTCTCCATATAACCAGT
>CAWUSA010000028.1:0-13675 GCA_963925545.1 uncultured Flavobacteriales bacterium
AACCGATGGGTTGATGATCATGATTTGCGTCGCAATAGGAAATAGAACAGACGAGGGCAGTGTTTGTGCAAAAATAACCCCAATCGCTCGGCGGGGCTAGCAATAATTAGGTGAAATTGACGACTGTTACACAGGCGTTGAATCTGTGATGCAGCATCGGCTGGCAGGATGCCAGATCGACCTGAAGGGTCTCGGTTTCGCATCAGTTCACCCTCTGCATTCAATCCACGAGACATGATGCCTGTTCGAATCACGCCTGGTGATACCACATGGACCCGAATGGGGCTCATGTGAACTTCTTCCTTCAAGGACTCCATGTACACGGTGAGTGCAGCCTTGCTTGCGGAATAAGCGGCCAGGTGACTTTGGCCAAACAAGCCTGCAATACTTGACACCACAGCAATTCGACCATGGGCGACCTGCTGCATTTTAGGCAACAAAGCTTTGATGCATGCCACGGGAGATCGGTGATTCAGGGTAAGGACATGGTCATCTACCGCTTGCAGGCTGCTGACTGCAGTTCCCCATTGGGCAATGCCTGCATTGAGTATGGCAAGGTCAATGCCACCATGGACATCCCATGCGGACTGCACCAAATCAGGTAGGGCCTCCATGTCTAAAAGGTCAGCTGCCAGTACATGTACATGGTCAGGTTTTGAGCTGCTGTTTGCAACAGCTTCGAGGGCTTCTTTTCCTCGGGCTGTGGCAATCACATGCCACCCTTTGTCGACATAGGCGTGAACCAGGGCAGCGCCTATGCCGGAGCTGGCGCCTGTGATCCAAATAGGTTGTGGGCTAAGCATGAAGCGAAGGTAAGTGCTAAGAATGGGGAGTGGACAATGGAGTAAATATTATTGGATCTCTGAAAAGGAAAAAATAGGGCCAACTGCACTTTCCTGTGGCAATGATCAATGGGAATATTGGGTTGGATCAGATTGAGTTCAGGCGATTCCTGAATTTTTCTTTCATCTCCTTGTGGAAACCTAAAATCTCTGCCTATATTTGCAGCCCGAAATAAAGCTGTCATGAAACGCACCTACCAACCTTCCAATCGCAAGCGCAAGAACAAACACGGATTCCGTGAGCGCATGAGTTCAGCCAATGGCCGTCGCGTTATTCTACGTCGTCGTTCCAAAGGGCGTTCACAATTGACAGTATCTCACGCAGGCAGCCACAAAGGCTAATGCGTCAGAATTCAACGACTTTGAAGGTGTTGCTGTTGCAGCACCTTTTTTTTGCGCTCACATTTGGTGATACAACCATTGCAACCGATTTTTGAAGGAACCTAAGACTATGCCACGCAACACCAACATCAAATCCGTCCTCATTATCGGTAGCGGACCCATCGTCATCGGACAGGCCTGTGAATTTGATTACGCTGGATCTCAAGCGGCTAGATCCCTTCGTGAGGAAGGCATTGAGGTTTCATTGATCAACTCCAATCCCGCGACCATCATGACCGACGAGGTGGTTGCAGATCACATTTACCTGCTGCCTTTGGATGTTGAATCCATTGAAAAGATTTTGAAGGAGCGAGACATCGATTGCGTTTTACCAACCATTGGTGGCCAGACAGCATTGAACCTATGCATTGAAGCAGATAACCAAGGCGTGTGGGAAAAATACGGCGTTGAAATCATAGGTGTTGACATTGATGCCATCAATATCACTGAAGATCGTGAACTGTTCAAGCAATTGATGACTAAAATCGGTGTGGGTGTAGCGCCTTCAAGAATTGCCAAGAGCTACTTGAATGGCCAGGAGATTGCACAAGAATTTGGCTTTCCCCTTTGTGTTCGACCTTCCTACACGCTGGCTGGAACTGGGGCTTCTTTTGTCTGGAACAAGGAGGAGTTTGAAGCGTCTTTGCATCGTGGATTGGAAGCAAGTCCCGTGCATGAAGTGATGATTGACAAGGCCTTGTTAGGTTGGAAAGAGTACGAACTGGAACTGCTTCGCGACAAAAATGACAATGTCATCATCATATGTTCCATTGAAAACATGGATCCCATGGGGATTCACACAGGAGACTCCATCACCGTGGCTCCTGCCATGACATTGAGTGACACGGCCTACCAACGCATGCGTGACATGGCCATCTTGATGATGCGTTCGATTGGCAATTTTGCTGGTGGATGCAATGCGCAATTTGCTGTGAGCCCTGATGAAAACGAGGACATTGTTGCCATTGAGATCAACCCAAGGGTGTCTCGATCCTCTGCACTGGCCTCCAAGGCAACAGGTTACCCCATCGCGAAAGTAGCAGCCAAGTTGGCCATCGGTTACACCTTGGATGAACTCAACAACCAAATCACCAAAACCACCACGGCTTACTTTGAGCCAACCTTGGATTATGTGATTGTTAAAATCCCCCGTTGGAACTTTGACAAGTTTGAAGGCGCAGATCGCCGCTTGGGATTGCAAATGAAATCCGTGGGTGAAGTGATGGGTATTGGCAGAACCTTTCAGGAAGCCTTGCACAAAGCGGTACAGTCCCTGGAGATAAGACGCAATGGTTTAGGTGCTGATGGCAAAGGGTTGCGAGATCAAGCCATCATTCTTCACAAACTGGAGCACGCCTCGTGGGATCGCATCTTTGTTTTGTACGATGCCATGCAGATGGGTATTGCCTTGCGTAAAATCCATGAAATCACCAAGATTGACATGTGGTTCTTGAAGCAAATCGAAGCATTGGTTGAAACCCAAGTCCGAATTGAGAGCCATGCCTTGGCCAATTTGCCAAAGGAGCTCCTATTGGAAGCGAAAATGAAAGGCTTTGCAGATCGTCAGATTGCTCACATGACCCATTGCTTGGAAAGTGACATCCACAACTTGCGTGTAGGTATGGGCATTGAACGTGTATGGAAATTGGTGGACACCTGTGCTGCTGAATTCCCTGCACAAACGCCGTATTACTACAGCACGTTTGAAATGCCAATGACCCTTGCTGGGGGTGAGCCCTTTGCAGAGAACGAGTCTGAGGTGAGTGACAAAAAGAAAATCATTGTCTTGGGATCAGGTCCCAACCGCATTGGTCAAGGCATTGAATTTGACTACTCCTGTGTTCACGGTGTCCTAGCAGCTAAAGAATGTGGCTATGAGACCATCATGATCAACTGCAATCCTGAAACGGTATCCACCGATTTTGACACCGCAGACAAGCTATACTTTGAGCCGGTGTTTTGGGAGCATATCTACGACATCATCCGGCATGAAAAGCCCGTGGGGGTTATTGTACAGCTTGGTGGGCAGACGGCATTGAAGCTGGCAGAGAAGCTGGAGCGGTTTGGCATCAAGGTCATTGGCACCAACTTTGAATCCTTGGATCTTGCAGAGGATCGCGGCCGTTTCTCAAACACCTTGAAGGACCTAGGCATTCCCTACCCTGAATTTGATGTGATTAAAAAATCGGATGAAGCGCGGTTGGTTGCAGAAAAGTTGGGTTACCCCATTTTGGTTCGTCCATCCTATGTCCTTGGAGGTCAAGGCATGAAGATTGTCATCAACGATGAAGAATTGGAAACCCATGTGGTGGAATTGTTCAAGAATTTTGATGGCAATGTCTTGTTGGACCAATACCTAGATGGCGCCATTGAAGCAGAGACCGATGCCATTTGTGACGGGGAAGATGTTTACATCATTGGCGTGATGGAGCATGTTGAGCCTTGTGGTGTGCATTCAGGGGATTCCCATGCCACCTTACCGCCATTCAATTTGGGAGAATTGGTGATGGATCAAATCCGTGAGCATACTAAGACCATTGCCATGGCTTTAGGTACCGTTGGCTTGATCAACATACAGTTTGCCATCAAGGATGAGGTTGTGTACATCATTGAAGCCAACCCTAGGGCTTCACGCACCGTGCCCTTCATTTGCAAGGCTTACGGTGAGTCCTATGTCAATGCGGCAGTTAAGGTGATGATGGGCGAGGCCAAGGTGAAGGACTTCAATTTCCAACCCCATTTGGATGGCTATGCCATCAAGGTGCCCGTGTTCAGTTTTGATAAATTTCCCAATGTCAACAAGACCCTTGGGCCACAGATGAAATCAACAGGTGAGGCTATCCACTTCATCAAGGACCTCAAGGATCCCTTCTTCCGAAAGGTCTATTCCGAAAGGAACTACTACCTCTCAAGGTAGCATTCTCTCATTCTCTCAATCTGTCAAGCCATTAAGGCCTTTGCCAGGCCGGCTCGGGTGTAGGCTTCTTTGTCTGATTGGCTTGCCCCACTCGGGCAGTCATCCATCCATGACAGCAATTGTTGACTGGCCTTGTTGGGGTCTTCATGGAGCTTGCCTGCATGGACCTTGTCAAGGATAGCTTGTGCATCTGAACCATCTGGCCCAAATCCCCATATGGGTCGACCTGAGCCGATGTATTCAAACAATTTACCTGTGAGAATGCCTTTGTTGTTGGGCAAATCAGGAATCAGCAAAAGCAAAGCATCTGCACGTTCCAGTACTTTGACAGATTCTGCATGGGGCAAGTAGCCCAGAGCCTTGAAGCTGAATAACCCATTGGATACCCTTGCCATCTGCTGCAATTGGTCAACGCATTCTTTGGCGGGACGACCCGCTATAACCAAGTTGATGGCTTGACTGGCATCGATCACCCCTTGAATGGCTTTGTAGAGTGCATCTAAAGGGTATTGCAGTGTCAATGTGCCAGTGTATGCTAGGGTGAAGGCCTCATTGCTTGGCTGATTGGCTGTGTCGCTGAAGTCTTTAGGGTCGTAGCCGTTAGGCATGATGTGAAAATCATCGCTGGATCGCTTGACTTTGCTGCTGAGTAATCGCTTCAAATCCTCACTAACACAAAGGATTCGGTCTGCTTGACTGAGCACAGATTGCTCCATGGCCATGTCTTTTTTTCTGGCCCATCGGGTGGGGTAGAACTGATCATAATAGTAGATATCGGTCCAAGGGTCCCTGAAATCTGCCCACCAGGTGATGCCATGGCTTTTTTGCAGGTTTTGCCCGATTAAATGGGTGGAGTGGGGCGGTCCCGTGGTGATGATGAGGTCCCAGTCCTTTGACTGCAATAGCTTGTTGGCTAAGGCAGTGGCTTGCTTGTTCCACCCCTTTCTTGGGTCAGGCAAAAAGCAGTTGCCCCGGATGAATCGTGACAACTTTTGCAATGGGCCAGGCGTGCCTGCTTGATTGGCAAAGCCACTGAAGGGAACTTCTTTGCGCCGGGTCAGTTGTTGGTAGCGCTTGAACCAATCCGTTGCGCCACTGTGATGAACGGTGAGAGATTCACTTTCCTTCAGCAAGCTCAGATCCTTCAGGGGGTAGGTTGCTGCCTTAGGGTCAACGGTTAACACCTCAACGTCATGCCCTTGATCTTGTAGTGCAAGGGCTGTCTTGAGCCATCGCTGCACCCCCGGACCACCCGCAGGCGGCCAATAGTAGGAGATGACAAGCAATTTCATGTCAGTCTTGCTTTGCGCGGAGTTCAGCCCATCCAGCACCCAATAAGGTGAGCAAAAGGAGTATGCTGAACATCAGGTTGATGCTTTCCCCTTTGCGGTAGGTTTCAGGATGGAAGGCAAAAACCAGTTCCTTGGTTCCCGCAGGAATCACGGCAGAGCGAAGGATGTAATTAGCGCGTAAGATGTCAAGATCAACACCATCTGCAGTCAATGTCCATGCCTGGCCTGGCGCCTGGTAGAAGACCTCTGAAAAAAGCACGTAGCGGTCCTCGCTTAGGTTCTTCACCTGGTAGGTCAAGACATTGGCAGCGTATTTGACAATGTCAATACTCGCTTCAAAAGAGCTGTCAGTTGCTGAATGAAGTGTTGCTGCATAGCTGCCAGCATCTTCAGGGTCAATCATGTCAGACTCAACAATGGCAGTGGTTTTAGGGTTGAATCCTTCTGAGCTGATGGCATCCATGGCTTCGTTGGCGCCATCCACCACCCGTATTTCTGTGGGGAACCAGGCATGACCGCAAGCTTCGGGGTTTAACTCCGCACGGTTGCCACCTTGGCCATCAGAGACAATGAACCATTTGGCATTCAGCATCCCAAAGATTGGCAGTTTGCCTGCAGACATAGGCCCTGCAATCAAGTCTTGGTAGCGGGCCAATTTGGCTCCGTGGTAGCCACCAATGGATTTGTGATGGGCAGAGGTGTAAGAGTCACTTGTGAGATTGACTGTGGTGTTCAGCACCCGGTAATGCGGGTCGGCATCCTTGAGGATGAACAAGTCAGTTGCTGTGGGCTGCAGACGCGCATTGGCATCCTGCTGGCTGATGAAGTCTTCATGGCCTAATTGGTCCTTGTCAAAGGACCACAAGTCACCCACAACGATCAAGCCCAGCGCTGCAATGAACAGGGCTGTCTTCAATGTGCCGCGTTGGTGAAGGAATAGCACCAACCAGGCAGCTGCCATGATCATCAGTGAGCGCAATGCAGAAGCTTTCATCAGGCCAGCCCGGTCATCCAGAACGATGTCCATGGGTAGGCCTTTGCTAGCCCAATAAGCATCATTGGATCCTTCCAAGCCCATGATCACACCGCCAAAGAGGTAGATAACACCACAGAGACCCAAAGCGATCAGGCCACTTCGTTTCAAAATCGTTAAGGCCTTGGCCTTGTCCATGTTAAGCAGGCCTTCTAAGCCTTTGAATCCAATCCATGGAATGACCATGAAAGCCACGACAAGCACCATGGATGGCACCCGGAACTTGTTGTACAATGGCATGTGGTCAAAGAGGAACCCGTTGAAGCCTGGTAAATGCTTACCCCAAGCCATCAATAGCACCAATAGCAAGCTGCCTACAGCAAGCCACAGGGTGGCGCCTCGGACCACGAATAGCCCAATGAGAAACAAGAGGAAGACGGCTGCGCCCACATAGTAAGCGCCGTTGACAAGGGATTGGTCACCAAAGTAGAGCACTTGGCCAACCACTTGTTCAGCTTGCTTTTCAGCCAGGGGTTTGCCCATGCCTTGCGAACGGAAATTGTTCACCAGGAGTTCATGGAGTTTGCTGTCAGGGTAGCTTTGTTTTGCACCACCGCCGGTGGCATTAGGGATGATCAAGTTGAGCGTTTCAGCAGGCCCATAAGACCAGCTCATGGCATAGTCAAAGTCCAGTCCACCGGTGCCTTCGTCTTCAACCAAGGCAGAATGGCCGCCACGCATGGAGGCTTCCGTGTAAGCAGAGGAAGACCAGAGGTTGCCAATGTTGGGTCCAATACCCAAAACGGCAGCGGCCAACAAGATAAAGGATTGCTTGATCCATGATCGGCTTTCTCCTGCCTTGAAACGGATGACACCATAGGTGATGACAGCAGCCAGAATAGGAATGGCCGTGTAGTAGGTGATCTGAAAGTGGTTGGCATGAATGCTCAAGCCTGTGAAAAGTGCGGTCAATGCAAAGCCAATCAGGTGCTTGCCCTTGTAGGTGAGAAGCACACCCATGATCAGGGGCGCCATGTAGGCTGCCGTACGGATTTTCGCATTGTGGCCTGCGGCAAGAGAGATGATAAAGAAGGCTGAGAAGCCAAAGGCTAAGGCTGCGATTGTGGCAAGTTCAGGTCGCACTTTTTCACTGCGCATCAAGGCAAAAAACCCAATCATCAATGAAAGGATGATGTAGATGCCATTGCCTTTGATCATTACCGTGGACATGAATCCCTGCAAATGGCTGAGCCAGTTGTTGGGGTATTCGGTGGAAATTTGAAAAGTTGGCATCCCTGAAAACATGCTGTTGGTCCAGAGGGGCTCTTCACCGGTAGCTTCTCGGTGATCAACAATTTCTTTGCCTTTAGCCAATCCCATCATGATGTCATCTTGTGCAATCGTCTGATCGCCAAGGATGACGGGATAGAAATAAATGACAACAGCTGTGAAAATGACTGCGATAGGCAAGAGCCAGGACGTTAAGTTGTCGCGTTGGAAAAGAGACATGCGATAGGAGTTAAGGTTGAAAGCAATGTTACGAAGAAAAACACCTTAATTTGGCTCTCAGATGCAAGCCCTTGAATTACCCCAAATTATTGTGGCCGGCGCGCCCAAATCGGGTACCAGTTCAGTGTATTTTTGGCTAGCGGCACACCCGGACATTTACGCCTCCCCAGTGAAGGAAACTTTTTTCTTTGCAGACCAAGTCAGTCGCTTCAACCGACAGGCCAATGTGATCGATCATGATTTATCAACCTACGCCTCCTACTTCAAGGGGCGTAAGCCTGGCCAGCTCTGCATGGAGGCCACGGCTGCCTACATCTACCAGCACAATGCCTTGAAGCACATTCCTGCCTTGCCGGGTCCACCAAAGGTCATTTTTCTTTTGCGAGAGCCAGGTGCCAGGCTCTACAGTCAGTACCGTTTTGAGCGCCATCGGACCAAGCGAATCACCACAAGCTGGGCAAGCTATGCCTCAGACCCCCAGCTACTAAGTCACGGCCGTTACGCCAACTACCTCAAGCCATGGATTGATGCATTAGGGGAGGAGCATGTGCATGTTGACACGTTTGAGAACCTGGTTAGCAATCCAGCAGCTGCCATGGCATCTATGGCCAATTTCCTTGGTCTGGATGGGGCATACTATCAGCACTACGATTTTGTTCAGCACAATGCGACGGTGGCCATCAAAAGCAAGGTGTTGCATCGGTTAGGTTTGCAATTGCAGCGCTTCATCCCTCATGGGGTTCAGGAGGCTTTGCTTCCCTTGTACTTGCGATTCAATGCAGGTCGTATGCCAGAAAAAAATCAAGAGGAGCTTGAGTTGCTGAGTCAAGTCAAAGCGGCCTACACAGAGGATGTACAAGCACTTCAAAAGTTATTACCTCAATTGGATTTGTCATCATGGGTATTGTAGCAAAGCAGTCTGGCTGGATCATGTTATCTGGCTATGTTGGAACCCTCTTGGGGGCGTTGAATGCATTCCTTTTGTTTCCCATGACCTTCCCTGATGACCCGGGTTTCATGGGTGTTGTCCGATGGATGATTTCTACGGCCATGATTGTTGGCGCCTTTGCCCATTGGGGTTGGCCGCAAGCCATGGTTACTTGGTTGCCTAAAATACCGCAGGGAAGTCACCGTTATTTACTGCGAGTGGGTAGGAATTTACTGTCATTGACCTTATTGGTCTTGCTTTTGCTGGGCTACTGGCTAGGGGATGACGCGCTGAGCCAGCTAGCGATTGGCGATTGGCCAGATGCCATGGTGGCAGTCATGTGGCTCTTGGTAGCTGCTTATGTGTTCTTCGAGCTCTACGCTTCTCAATTGATCCATCGCCAGGAAGTTATTCTGCCTTACGTCCTCAAGGACAGTGGCAGGAAATTGAGCATCAGCATTTTGCTGCTACTAACCATGTTTGGCGTCTTGGATTTCCAGCAAATGATTGCAGGCATCGTCATCAGCTTCTTGTTGCAGGCTATCTGGGTGGGGCATCGCGCCCTGAAAACCTTGCCGCCTGCCAGTCAAGAGACCGTGGCGGTAAAGCCGATTGTAACCTATGCATTGACCATGGTTCTGACCTCTGTTGCCGCGATGATGTTTGGCCAATTGGACATCTTGATGATTGGCGCGTGGCTTGGCATGGTTGCCGTGGCGCATTACGCCATTGCCTTCAACTTTGGGATCGTTGTGGCAATTCCCATGAAGGCAATGAATGCCTCTTTGCGACCCATCATTGCTAAATTGGTTGCAGAAGAATCCTGGGAAGAACTCAAGTCGCTTGGTTTGCGATCGCTTGCCAGTCAATGGATGTTGTCGTCCTTTATCTTTCTCATGGTTCTCACCATCGCCCCGTGGATGTTTGCCTGGCTTCCCCCAGCTTACCAGGGTGGTGAGTCGGCTGTTTTATGGGTTTCAGCGGCACAGTTGATCCATGTCATCACCGGGCCATCCGGCTTGGTTTTAGTGACATCCAAACTCTACCGTTGGGGCTTGTTTGCCAATGGATTGATGCTTGCGGTCGCTTTTGGGCTAGGTTATTATTGGATTCCCGATCACGGGGTTGTGGGGGCGTCGCAGGTCTTTTTTGTTGCAGTGCTCAGCTACAATGCCCTGAAATTGGTGGCTTTGTACAGGCTGTCCGGTCATGTATGGATGGATGCACGCTTCCTGCTTGCCTTTGCCTGGACTTTGCTCGGGCTAGCGGTCTGGTTGGCATGGGGACAAGCGCAGGTGCTGCCTGACCACTTGTGGACGCTAGCAACCTGGATGACAATAGGGCTCCATTGGTTGTTAGGGTTGTTGTGGTTTGCGATTGCCTTGTACGGCTTCAAGCTGGCTCCTGATGTGAATGCCATGATTCGTCGAATCAATCCCTTGCGATCATGATGCTGTGGGTCACGACCTGGTTTCCCGATGCGAATCACCCGGTTCGAGGCACGTTCATTGATGCCCATTGGAAGGCCTTCAAGGCAAGGCAACCCTCTTGCAGGCTCTTGTTTGTTGATGTGTCCCCTGCATCGCGTTGCCTGACAATCAACCTGAAAGATCAAGGGGATGGGTTGCTGGTGCTGGAGATCCGATCCGTTTTTTGGCAGTGGCTCTTGCACATGCCCGCTTTGCTTGCGAGGCTAGTTGCCCAATCTTATGCGCGTCAGGGTTATGATCAACCGACATCCCTGCATGGTCATGTGGTGTACCCTGCGGGTAGTTTGACCAGGCATCTGGCGGATCGTTGGTCTTGCCCGTATTGGATCACGGAACATTGGTCCAAGGCAACTAAGGCGTCAACACATTGGTTCAAAGGGCCATCCATCCGATCCACCTACGCCAAGGCACGTGCCATTTTCCCAGTCAGTGAACACCTTGCCAATGACCTTCGAGTAACACTTGAGAACCTTGCCCCGATCACCGTCATCCCCAACGTGGTCAATTTGGAGGCCTTCACCCATGAGAAACGCCATAGGCAGGCACAGGCAGCTGAGGTGAACCTATTGACAGTGGCCAGTTTGATTGAAGCCAACAAGCACATCAAGCGCATCGATCTGTTGATTGAGGCCCTTGCCATCTTGAATCAGCGCCATCCATCTGTGCAATGGCATTTGCACCATGTGGGTGCAGGCGATCGCTTGCAGGCGCTTCAGGCACTGGCGAACAGCCGATCTGTGCAGGTCACTTGGCACGGTGCCCTCGATGCAGAGGCATTGGCCTTGAGGTATCGCCAATCTGACATACTGCTTCAGGCAAGTTTAACAGAAACCTTTGGTATTGTAGTGTTGGAAGCTCTGGCAAGTGGTTTGCCTGTGATTGCCAGTGACATTCCAGCCTTCCAAAATTGGATTCATGCAGGAACGGGATTGCTGACACCTTTGACGGCAGAGGGGTTTGCGGATGCCGTGGAGCAATTGTGGCAACAGCCCATAGCGGTGGCGAATGATGCCCTCGATTTTTCAGCCTTTGATGCGTCTTCTGTGAGTCAGGCCTTGATGGCAGCCTACAGCCAGTGATCCAGGTTGCGACCGGTCAATGAAGCCAACAATGCCACGTCCTCACTGAGGGCCTCTTTGATGTCTGCTTGAAAATCCAAACTGATTCCTTCAGATGCGACCTCCTTGCTGTTCAATTGACTCAGGGTGCTCAACGGGCCTTTGCCCATCGTGAATCCCAAGGATTGCTTGGTTTTCCGAATCCATTTGGATTGACTCAATCGCCCAATCACCCACGCCAGCCATTTGGCATGAATCACCTTTCTTGGGTTGTGATTGCTGAAGGTTTCAATGGCTTCGGGCTGAATGCCTAAAAAGCCACACGTTGATTCATAAGCTGCTTTAGGGCTGGCCTTGAAGTCATCAAACCAAATGCAGTGGATCCGATTTTCAGGCACCAAGGATTGTAGGCGTTGCATTTGCTTGCCAAGGCTTGCCACCTCGGTGTAAAGCAACTGATGCAAATTGCGGCTTGTAGCCGGAATATGCTTGCCTTGTCGCCGTTGGTCTTGCAGCAGGAAGGCTTGGTGCGCGTCATGGACGTCTTCAGTGAGTGCCCTAAGCAGTGTGGCATGCAAGGATGGGATGAGTTCCTTGGGATCCCTCAGCATTACAATACAGCGCGCCTGCGGAACGGCCTTAAGAATTTCTTCAATGGCAACATCGGAGACCAAATGCCAGACAGTAGCTTCACCCCGAAGCAGGTCTTTGGATGCCGCAGGAAAGCATGCATTGGCATAGCTGTCCAAGCTGTGAAATTTGCGATGTGACTCGCTGAAGTCCATATTGAAGTAATTGGGCTCTTTGGGTTGGCTGAAATAGACCTTGGGGTGATCCGCTAGGTAGGCAGCCAATGATGTGGTGCCACACTTGGGTGCGCCTAGAATAAAGAAATGCGGAAGGTTAAGTTCTGACATGGCAGACAAAAATAAGCGCCCAGTCATTGCTGATGGGCGCTTGTTAATCGGTGTTGGTACGTTTATTCCACTCGGGTCCAAGAGGTAGATCGACCAATGAGCCGTATGCCTAGCAGGTAGCCCTTGAAGTACAATGAACCATCCTCTTGCAAATAAGCATAGCAATCGTAGGTGTTGCCAGATTTTGTATCATAGATCTGACCGCCGGACCATTCTTTGTCATCAGCATCCCATCGCATGTCAATCATGACACGCATGCCTTGAATAACCCTTGAACGCTTGGACTCATCAGGATTGAAGTTGTCCAGCTTGGGAGATGTGCCATCGGGGTTTTTGTTGTCAACCACATGGACGATACGGCCGCGGTAGCTGTCTTTGTATTTGTAAACTTCCACTTGGCCACTTTTCTTGTCATCGTGGTAGGTCCACCAAGTGCCAGTGATGTCATCAGCGCTTTGTGCTTGGGATTGGAATGTGAAGAGGGCCATTGTGGCCAATAATAGGATGCGTTTCATAGTGTTATGTCTTGTTTGTTTCTGGGGATGAATTTACGCGGTTTTTTGCAACGGCAACACTGGCGTTGAATTCAAATCCTGCAATCAGGACAATGGCATTGATATAAATCCACAATTGAATCACCATCAACGTGCCAATGGAGCCATAGAATTGGTTGTAGGTATTGAAGCTTGAAACGTACTCGCCAAAAAGGCTTGTGCTAAAAATAATCAGCAAAGTTGAAAGGATAGAGCCAGGTGAAATCAAGCGCCACAGAGCTTTTTTTGTTGGGCCATAATAAAAAAGCAAGGAAACTGAAATAAGAATCAATGCAACCAAGATGCCATCTCTACTAAGGCTTACGGCCGTGTTATTGGACAGCCCAAGGAAGGAAACCGGGATGAGGTCATTGATGACAGCAGAGGAGAAAATAATCATGGAAATGCCTGCTATCAAGATCAAGGCTAGAATGATTGTCAGTAACAATGCAGCAATGTATTGCCCCCAAAAGGCCCTGACTTGGATGTTGTGCACAGTCAATGCCATGTTGCCAATGAGGGATAATGTGCCATTGGTCGCAAAAGCTAATGTGGCTAAAACTGTAACCCACAGTAGGTTTCCTCGCTTGATGGTCAAGATGTCTATGATGATTTTATGGGTGGCCTCAAAGCTGTCTGGTGGCATGATGTCTTTCAACAAGCTGAACAGCTCTACTTGAAATCCGTCAATGGGTATGAAGGGGATCAACGTGAAAAGAAAAATTACCCCAGGAAACAGGGCAAGAAAGAAGGAGAAACTGATGGATGCTGCGCGGCTTGTTACAGAGCCTTCGTACAAGCCATGCCAGTAAAAAACGGCCACGTCATGCATGGT
>CAWUSA010000029.1:0-7513 GCA_963925545.1 uncultured Flavobacteriales bacterium
ATGATGAAGTCATAAAAATCCTGGTAGCGCTGATCAAAGACCACCTGATAGGTCAAATCGATGGACCGAGGCAGCTCCACCACCCGCTTTGACACATACAGCACACCAATAGCCATGACTACCGCCACAATCGCGCCACGCCATACATCTCTCCAATGCTGGTGTGCAACAAAATAGATGCTGATCATCACCAGGCCTGTCGCAGAACGGATGATGAAAATATCGTACATCGCCATGGCTATCACCAGGGAAATGCCAAGCACCGACTTCTGGTTGATACGCTTTCTCAGCATGAAAAACGCAAAGTAGTAGTGGAATGCAATCGATGCATAGGACGGCTCAGCAAATAAGCCAGCCACACCCCGGCCCCAACCCTCAGGGCTGTCAGCAAAACGGTCTAAAAACACCTGAACAATCGGTGTGAGAACGCTCGGGAAAAGTGAACTGTACTGCAGGAGCCCAATCACGATATTGGCAAAGAAGACCCAATCGAAAACCTTCCCAAGCCATTCAAACTCCTTTGTTTTCACATGAATCAACGTGAAAAAAATAAAACTGGCATTCACAATCGCAAACAAGGACCTCGCAGGGACCAGCAGGCCGCTCCCCTGTGCCACCATGATGCCTGCTGACAACGTCAGGTAAATCAAGAAGTATTTGTAGGCCTTAGGCAGCTTAAGCCCTGGCCGCAGGCTGAATATAAAAGCCCATGGAAAAACCTCCGATTTAAGGATGCTCACAAAGGGGTTGATGTTTGGGAGGTAGATCAGAGGCGCTAGCCATTTGTAGAAACGCTCCAACATCAGCACCAACGATTGCATAACCGGTCCATCCAACGCATCACGCCCGCGTAACCCGGGTAGGTCTTCAGCGCAACACCCTTAGCCGTCAAATGCCGGGATATCGCATGCTCCATGTAGATTGTCCTTGCCTTCCTTGCCATGCTTTCCTCGTCCCTAGGGCCTTGGTGCCTTGACCCCTTCGTCGCGGTCAGCCAATGGTCAATGAACCGGTCCACTGGCAGCTTTGCTTGATCCCTGTTCAGGGATTGATCCTGCCTTGCAAGATCCTCCCTGATTGCCTGCTCCAAGGCCTCAATGAAGCATTGAAGCGTGCGCTTATCCGGGAAATAAAATAGCCAACTTGACACATAGGGCTTGGCCAGCTCAGGGAGGCTTAACGCCTTTGCCAGTTTGATCTCTCGATGGATGTCACCAAAAATCGCCGATCCATGGACTTTATCTCTGTTACGAAGCAACCAAGACCAGCTCCTGGTTGACCTTTTAGAGAACATGCGGTCATTGATCAGCAGGCAAGGGTCATTTTGCTCAGCTTCGTGGCTTTGTTGCATCAAGTTCCTGGCTGCACTGAGGTAGGCGCCAAACTCAAAATGGTCATTGTCATGGGGGGTTGCCCATGGAGCTGGATGATCAGAGGTGTCAAAAGCCACCTTGCTGCTTGCGTGGATGGCATAGGCGAATGCCTTGAATCGCTGCCACAAAACCCCATCCCCTTGGTGGGTCACTAGGGCCACGTGCAACCGCGTGCCTGGCTGCTGCGTCATGAATGCAACTAGGCACGTCAACACCTCTGCTGCAGCTAAGGTCATAACTGCCATGGTTGCCGTGATAGAGCTGTCCATCAACAAGAACGCGGACCATGCCACAACCTGCAGCAGTAAACTCAAGCCATTGAGCCGCGCAAAACCCGCGTACTGTCGCTTGAACAAACGCATCTGAATCGTTAAAAAACGCAAGCCATAAGCCAGGGTCAAGGCAACAAAGCCCCAGGCAAGGCCTCTGTCCATCACAAATTCTTCACCAAAAAGCAAGGGGCTGATCACCGGCAAAAGCAAGAGCACGCCAACAGGCAATGCAATGGAAGCAATTTGCCAAGCGATGTAGTGGCGCTTGTTTTTCCTGGCTGGCTGTCCTTGCTTGCTTGCTTGCTCGTTGCTTGACTTGGGAAGAAAAATATCCTGCGTGATGACAATGGCAGCACTTAGCCCCGCGAAAATCACATAGGCTGCACCATAACGCCCTGCTTCTTCAGCATTAGCCAATACGGGCAATGCAAGCAAAGGGAGCTGATACTGCGCATGAAGAACAAGCACGCCGGCATGAGCGGATTTCAGTCGTCGGTAAGTCTTTTTACACTGCTTGAGGCTGTCTCTGGTCAAGTGCCTCAGGGGGGCATAGGAGCTTTTCCAAGTAAGCAGCGTAGAAAGCAACGTGCCACCAGCAAATCCCGCAATGGCCAGGGACAGGGGATTGATGGAGCTGCTGATAGAGCTGTTGCTGATTAAAAGGGTCAGTAAAAGCACCTGAAGCAGCCCTTGCGCCACCTGCCTGATGGATGCCTTGTGGGGCATGCCTTGACCCCGGAGGGACCAATCGGTGATTCCAAAAAAAGCAATCACTGCCAGGGCGCCCACCCATAAACCGTCAATGTCATAAAGCGATGCAGCAGCCAGGTAGGCTAGGGTTGCAATGCCGTAGCCGATAAGCCGCAGTCGCTGAATCTGTTCCGCCTGCTGAGGGTCCTGTGAAACCTCCTTTGCGCCAACCATGGTTGCGCCAGCATCCCCTAGCTGTGTTGCCAGAAAAGACAAGCCAATGAATAGCGAAAACTGGCCATACATGGCCAACCCTAAGAACTGCGCAATGAGCCCATGGGTTACAATGGCTAAAAGGGCTGCAAGAGCCTTTGCCACATAGAGGGTGAAGCTTCGCCAGTCCATTGTGTGACCAGTCGTTTAGAGTTTGATTTGCAGCACGCGCCATAGCACGGTGCTTGCGCCAAATGCTGCGCCAACTAGCATGAATTGCCACCAATTCAATCCATTGCGATTCAGAGGGAATATAGGCCGCTCAATCACTTGGATCAATGGGGTTTGCTTCCTCAGGCCAATCTCTGCCAGCTTCTGATTTTTTACGATCTCACCATACAGGGCCACCGTCACATTCAGGTCCACCAAAGCACGATTTTGATCCACCCGGAGGCGCTGATGCAAAGGGTTCACGTTGATGTCGCCCGCCTCAGCGCTTCGGTACATGTTGCTGTAAAGCAGTGTTTCCACAGAGTCTGCCTCTTTTTTGAGGATGTTCAGGTTTGCTCTTGCTTTTTTTGTGATGGATTCAACATAATAGCTGCCGGTATTGCTTACCAATTCCTCCACAAAAGCCTTAGCAAAATGCTTGTCTTGGTGGCTGGCCTTGACCCAAATCAAACTCTGCTTCTTGTCGGGCTTTGATGCTGCAACAACCTTGTTTCGCATATGTCTGCTCAAAAGCATCAATACAGAATCTTGCAAAGGGGTGAAACTTTGCCTGTCGGTGGTGAACACTACATCCTTCGTTGCAGATTTGTTGCCCCACTTGGTGTGTGGAAGTAGTCGGTTGGCCAGCACCTGCTTTTGATTGTTGATCACGACCTCGGTCAATAAGGTCCGGTCCGTCATATACTTGGTGCCTAAAAGCTGCACCAGCGACTCTCCTTCAAAAATACCGCCAGGGTTCAAGCCTCCGATATCTAAGCCAAACTGCCCCAGCAAAGACTCCCACCCGGAGTTCTCATCATTATCCACGGCAAGCATCAACTCTGCCTGGTATTTCTGTGGCAGGATCAAAGACAGCCCTAGCCCCACCAAGGCACCAAAGCCTGCCATGATGAACAGCCGTTTGAGGCTAGACAGCAAGCGAAGGATGAATCCTTTCTGCCATTGGCTTGCTTCCTCCTTACTCAACTCACCGTTGAGCCACTGAATGACTTTGTTGCTCATCTCAAGAAGGTTAAGATGGTGAGAGATACCGTGCTAACAGCGCTAAGAATACCCGTAAAAGCGGACCATTCACTAGCATTCCAGCCCTTGCTCTTTAGTGGGTCCTTTGACGGAACCATGACGGTGCAACCCGGACTGACCAAGGGATAAAGGCGGAGCCCTAAAAATCTTCGCGTGGATCTTGCCATGCCGTTGGGGTAGATCACATATGCCCGCCCGGGAATTGCATTATCTGTCAAGCCACCAGCGCTATGGATGTAGTATCCCGCTCGTTTATTTGGCTTTGCTATGATGCTATTTTTGTTGAGTACCGCCCCCTGAATGGTCACGTAGGGGTTGAAATCTGGAATGTAAAAAACATCACCGCTTTTCACATAGGTTTCTTTAAGGGTTTTCAAATCAGACATATCTACCGCCATGGTGTCAAATAAATCCGGCTCTGCTTCTTGATCTCTCTGAATGTTATTAATAAACAGGGAGCTGTCGATGCGCTGCTCTACTTGCATGTCCATATTACTCAAGCGAAATAACATCGCATACTTCTCATCTCCCCATGGCGCAGGGCCGCCACTGCGTTTCACTACAGAAGCCAGCGACTCCATGCGGCTCTGTAGGGCATAAGAACCTGGCGCGTTCGCTGCCCCTATGATGCGAATGTAGCCCGAAGGCATTGATAGGGGGTCAAAGGGAATGCTGATGATTGACCCTGGCTGAATAGGTGCGTTACCTGCATCAGATGTCATTTCAGGATCTAACGTGATGTGCTTAATCTCATGATTCCCTGTGCGACGACCGTTAACGGTCGTCGGTGTGGATAGCTCAACTTGGTCAAGGTTGGCACCTTCCAGTAAACCGCCACCCAATAGGATTGCGTCATGAATGGTCATGCCCGTGCCGTAGGGAAGGGTTGTCGGGTCGTTGACCGCGCCGGCAATGGTCACGCTGTCCTTTGATGAGAAGTCAGTCCATGCAACAACAAACAAGGAGTCGTTGTCCATGAGCTCCAAATGCTGATCGGGGTTGCCCGGTTGAAAATCTTGGTAGCTCATGCTGCCATCCTTCAAGTGGCGAAACAGCACCGCCTTGGAGCTGATAGCATTTGCCTGAAGGCCGTCAGCCAGGCTCAATAGGTCACTGGCATGCATGCCACTCAACCAGCCATAGTAGCCCGGCCGCTTCACCGCGCCTGCAATTACCACGCGGTGGTTGGTCTCTTTCAAAATGGGCGCAGCAATAACCACATCGCCCCCTTTGAGCATAAAGGTGGACGCATCTGCCATGTCAATAGTGACCATATCAATAGCCTCGTCGCCCGTGCGAAGCAAAGACAGTTTTTTGGTGTACGCTGCCTCAGTGAATCCACCAGCATGAGACATCATATCCTCAAGGCTCTCGCCATCAAGCACCTCAAACAGACCCGGCTTTTTGAACTTGCCGCTGAGGTTGATGCGATGACCATAGGTTGGTATGTGAATGACGTCGCCATCTTTGATGGTGATGTCACCCACGGGGTTGCCATGGGTCAATAAATCGTAGAGATCCATCGTCTGGAGGGTTTTACCATCGCGGATCAAAGCTATCTCACGGTAACTGCCCTTGTTGGCAGGTCCGCCAGACTGGTAAAGGGCATGCATCACTGTAGCCACCGCAGGCAATTGGTAAGCGCCTGGTCTTTTCGCGCCCAAGACGGTCACCTGAATGCTTCTGACCTCTGCCAGGGTCAGTTCAAGGTTGGACTTACCGCTGTTGAGTGAAGCATAACCGCTTCTTGCCAAGCCCTGCTTGATCCGGGCCTTTGCCGCCTCTAAGCTTAAACCGCCTACAGCAATCACGCCAGCATAAGGTATGGTGATGCGCCCATTGCGGTTAACTGAAACCTGGTGGTTGGCCTCCTGGAAACCGTAGATGCTGATGGCTAGCTTATCGCCAGGCCCGATGGTGTAATTGCTGGGGGCAGGCAGCTGCAAGTTGGGGGCGAAAGAGGAGTTGCCGCCCAAATCCGCATAGGCAAATAGCTCTGAGCCATAAATCAATGTGTCCGTAAAAATGCGCACCCTTAAGTAGGGCAAATCCAAAGCAGTGAGCGAATCCTTGCCACCATTGATTGAGTCTTTCAAGTTGCGAATTTGCTGAAGCAAAGGCTGTAGGCTGGATTGCATCTGAGATGCCTGATTGGCCTGGTTTAAGGCTTGCATTGGGTCGTTGCCTTGGGTTTGTTGCGCTGCCATGCGCTCCAAGGCTGAAGTGGCCAAATTCTTCCTTAGGAACTCCTGCCCGCTAGCGTTCAAAGAGAAAACAAGGATGACTAACATAGCCATATTTTTCAGGCTCAATGCGGTATTTGGTTGTTTCATGTGGGTTTGTGCTGTTTCAAGACGTCATCAATAGTACAAAATGCTACGGACTTGCTCAGAATATCTAAGCGCTGCGCCACCTTTGCAATGCCACCAGCGTGGCGTCGCTTGTCTGTCTTAGACATGTTTTCGGGCAGGGGTTGACCCTGATCGATCTCCCAGGGGTGGAGGTAAATCTGAGCATAGCCTTTCTTTGCCTGCTTGAGCAAGCCACGCCTGAATGTTCCAAAAGGGAAATGACGCAAATAGGCCCCGCCTGACCAGGGCACCTTGAAGCCCATCACTGGGTTGACGGTCAAGGGCACCTCCCACAAGTCATCAATCAATTTGTAGGGTGCATCGCTGCGCATGGGGAAGTTTCTCAGCCGGCCGTAGTTCGGATGCCATTCCACATCAAACACTGAAGAATCGTAAGTGTATCCAGCCTTAAGCATTACGTCCAGGGCCACGTCTGTGATAGAAAAATTCGGTGCTCGGAAGCCATTCACAGGGCTTCCAATGCAGTCCTCCAGCATCTTTTTGCTATCTGCAATCTCTCTCTGTAGGTCGTTTCTGCTGAGGTCGTAAAGGTTCCTGTGACTTATGCCATGGGAGGCCACCTCATGGCCAGAGGCGACAAGCTGCCGAAGGATTCCTGCATGTTTTTCTGACACTGCCCCCAGGCAAAAAAACGTGGCTTTGATGTCCATCGATGCCATCATGTACATCAGGGTCTCCATCTGTGACTCCAGGCGGCTAGGCTGGTCCATCCATGTCGACCGTGGCACGTACTTCTCAACGACTGAAGCGTGAAACCACTCTTCTACATCAAAAGACAGGGCCGTTTGCGGCAAATATTTTGCAGCGGTCACGGCTTCTTGGACTGAAGGACAGCAAATAGGGTCTTGAACAAAATGCTCACATCGGTCAACAGGTTGGCAGACTCAATGTAGGCCATGTCATAGGGCAGTTTGTCCATGTTGTCCCGCTGCGTGGCATGTGGCATGCGGATCTGAGCCAGTCCTGTGATGCCGGGCTTCACCTGATGCCTAGCAGCAAATTCCGGATGGACCTTCAGTAAAGGCGTCACAAATTTCTCCTGCTCTGGCCGGGGACCAACCCAGCTCATCGAGCCATTCAAGATGTTCAAGAGCTGCGGCAGCTCATCCAAGCGTGTGGCCCGAAGCAGCCCACCAAGCCTGGTAGGCAGGCTTTGGCTGAAGCCATTGTCACGCATGGTTCTCAGCTTATAAATCGTGAAAGGCTTGCCGTGCAAGCCAACACGTGTCTGACTGAAGACCGTGGGGATGCCATCAATTAAAGCGATCACCACAATTGAACAACCAATCAAGACCAAGGCCAGAGGCGCTGCACAAAGCAGTATAAAAAGGTCAAGCAA